>JAZQDS010000096.1:0-47161 GCA_045546895.1 Eubacteriales bacterium
TGACGGATGGCGGCCATTTTTAACAAAGGTTAGATTTATTCCACAACAACAGAGGCTTCAATATAAAGCCCGCGATGATCGGAAATATAGCCGCCGTTGATCTTCTCATTCAGGACCTGATATTTCAGCGGAGTTGCCAGCTCGGGCGAATAGAAGCAATAATCAATAATGACGCCACCCTCAGATTCATTATAGCCATTGGAGGTAGGGGTTTCATCCTCATCCAGCTGGAAATTAACGTCGGCAAAATTTTTATACATTTCGGTATAGCCCGGAGTAAAGGGCTGCATATTGAAATCGCCGGTGCAAAAAACAGGGTATTTATCAAAGCCACCGATGGATTTTGCATGCTCGGTAATCAGCTTGGCGCTATTGATATGGCAGGTTTCGGTAAAATCGAAATGGGTATTATAAAATAAAAACTCCCTGCCGGTTTCTTTCAGCCGCAGCTTTACCCACATACAGATGCGATTATAAGAAGCATCCCAACCAATCCCCTGCTCATCGGGATGTTCATTAAGCCAAAAATAGCCGGTATCCAGCAGCTCAAATTTATCCCGCTTCCAATAGATCGGCGTTGCTTCATATTCCGCGCCGCCCCGCCATTGATATTCATTATCATATTTCTCATCCAAGGAATCGTAAAAGTATTCCATCCAAGACGGCGTAAATTCCTGAATGCCGATAATATCCGGCTCAATCCTCTCCATCAACTCTTGAAAGCGAGGTCCGCGATCGGAGATATTCTTCCCTTCCCCGTCATCGCCGCAGCGAATGTTATAGGAAACGATTTTAATGGTGTTTTCTTCCAATGTTCCGTAGCTCTTTCCGCAGGAGCTAAGAAGCGCAAGCAACAGCGCTGCAATCAATCCAAAAGAAATAATCCGTTTCATCATTTTTCCTCACGTTCAATATCCAGAATAGCAAGCCCTGCCGGCGCAAGCTTGATTTGAAACTTTTTGCGATAGGTAGGAATCTCATCATGATTAAAGCTAAAGCCTGTATTGGATTCCTGCAAGAAGCGCGGAGGCAAGATGGGGAAAGAGCTGACCATCTGCGCAGCGGCAACATTTTGCTCGGAGGTCACTACCGCATGACCATAATGATTCTCATAGGTATTATAAACATAAAGCCGATCCTTCCCGTTTTTCAGCCGCATTGCAAACATTGGATGATCCGAAACAACAGGGAAATCCTTCTCGGCCGCCGCTTGAAGCAGCATACCGCAGGCATGGATAAAGCCGCCATTGAGCTTGCGGAAGGGCAATTCTTGGAAAAGAGAATTAACATCACTTTCCGGCAGCTCCCCTGTTGAGGGAATTCCGTCATCTACCGCAATCAGCTCCGCAATCTTTTTCCGCTTTTCATCGGCAAGAGGCGCATTGCATAAAAAGGCCTTCATCGGATAATCGCTATGAACATCGATACATTCAAAAACAGGCTGAATTCCTGCAGAAGCAATATCAAAATCGGCAGGAACCGTACCTACCCAAGGCGCAGATGCAGAAACGAAATAATCTTTTTCCACATCGGAAAGCATATCAAAATTAGGCACAAAAAGCGGCTCGCCGCGCTCCCCCAGCTGCTCCATCCGCAAGGCGCCGCCAAAGGGATAGCCGGCCTTGAAAAGCTCGGTCGCCTGGCGATGAGGCGAAGTTCTTCGGGTTTCTATATAAGCATGCAGCATCCGATCTGCCGCTTCATCCGACCAATAGATCAACGGCGACCAGCTGCGCTCGACCTCCGCCGAGGTGGCGATCTCAACCCGCTTCATCAGAAAATTCCAATCGCCGGTGGGAACACCATCGCCCAAACAAAAGAACATACCATCGGTGGCAGCCTCGGTACCATCTCCGCCGCCGCGATGAGCATTCATGGTAAAGATATCCCGCTCAAGATGGATCGGACGATGCGCCAATACGCTCCATTCCTCGCTGGCATCTTGCATTCCAAGCATTGTTACCATCTTATGATTTCCAATCCAGCCGCGAAGCAAAGGAAGATCCATATGGATCCGATGAAAATAATAGGGAGCCTCAGGCGCATTCATTGCAACGCCGGTAGGCAGAATATTTGCGGTAACGCAATCAACGCCCGCTTCCATTACCTTGCGCAGATCAAAACCTTGAATATAGCGGGTCTCAAAAGGATCGGTGCAATAAACGCCTAAAATCCATACTTCCTTTCCGACCTTATGAACCGCACTGCAAACCGTCTTAAAGAATTTTTCCCAACGCCATTCGTAGAAACAAATCCAATCCTCTCGCAGCTCATTCCAAATATACTCCGCCCGCGCCGCAACATATTCAGGCTGATCATTGCCCATCTGACCCATCAGCTCCTTGGGCAGCTTGAGGCCGGTATGATCCATAAACTGCCCCACCATATCAGAGGAATAGTCCGCCATATAAACTCGGGAGCTGGGGCAAAACGCATCCGAAAGATGAACACCGGCACAATCATAGTCTATTAAGGTTTGCACCAGCTTTTCGGCAAAATAATCTTCATAATATGTACCGTCCTTAAAGCGCTTAAGGCAATGGAGGCTGCGAACGCTACCATCCCTTTTCATATAGCGCAATTCGGGATGATCGGTCAAAAATTCATGATGGAACATATCCCCAAGATAGCTTCCCATAATGCCGGCATAGAATTTGATCCCCGTCTTTTTCAGCTCGGCGATCAATTCGCGCATTTTATAATTAGTCCAATCCTGGCGGCTGCGCTCAACATTGCGGGGAATTCCATGATAGGCGCAATTATCGCGGAATAATACATATTCTTCCTCCATACCGCGATGCAGATTCACAAAATCGCAATGGAATAAAAGCGCGCAGATGCTCTCGGGCGTATAGCCGATGCGATCCAGATAGCGAGCAACGCCGCGATCGGGATCATTCATTTCAAAGCCAAGCATCTGCATCCAAATATTCATACTTTTATTATTAACCATCTTACTACTCCTTTGATCAATGTAGTCATCTATATTTTAACAATTAAAAAACAAATTTCAATAGTTTTTAAAAAATATATTTATTGTATTTTTAATTATTCAATGGTATAATGAGGGCAAATTCAGCTAAAACGGAGAATTGAAACTATGAAAGGTGCCACCCTTTGCCTTGGATTAAGCAATAGCTTTATTCTTTCCTATAAAGAGCAGATCAAAGCTCTGAAAAACGCGGGCTTCAATGCCTTTTTTACCGATTGGGATTCCCGCATCGCCGATTATAAAAAGGTTGCTGATGAGCTGGGAATGATCTATCAATCCATCCACGCCCCTTTTACCAAAGCAGGCGTTCTTTGGCATGGAAGCGATGCAGAAATGGAGGAAGCGATTGATGAAGCCATTCGCTGCATTCATGATGCCGCCGCAAACGGAATCGATCTCATTGTTATGCATTGCTATATCGGCTTTACGCCCAGCGCAGGCCCTACCGAAAAAGGGCTGGATAATTACCGCAAAATTGTTGCCGAAGCGGTAAAATGCGGCGTAAGAATTGCTTTCGAAAACACCGAAGGAGAGGAATATCTGGCCGCTTTGATGGATGACTTCAAGGATCTGCCGCAGGTAGGCTTTTGCTGGGATACCGGCCATGAAAACTGCTATAATGATAAAGATATGCTCGCCCTCTACGGCGATCGCCTGATTTGCACCCATCTCAATGATAACCTCGGCATTACGGATCCCGCAGGAACCATTACCAATTTTGATGATCTTCATCTTCTTCCCTTTGACGGAATTATCGATTGGAAGGAGATTACCGCAAGGCTGAATCAGCATGGATTCGATGGTATTTTAACCTTTGAATTAAAGCGTAAAAACAGCCCCAATCGCCATGATCACGACCGCTATCTTACCATGACGCCCGAAACATATCTTGCCGAAGCCTATGCTCGCGCCTGCCGCGTTGCCACCTATAAAAACAAAAATGATTAAAAAGCAAATTTTTCAATTAAAAGCCGCCTGCTATGCGGGCAGCTTCACCATGGCGCTGGTCAATGCCTATCCCCCGCTCCTTTTTCTGACCTTTCATCGGGAATACGGAATTTCCTTTTCGCTGCTGGGTTTCTTAGTTGTTATCAATTTCTTGACCCAACTTGGAATTGATCTGATCTTTTCTTTCTTTTCCCATCGATTCAATATTGCCAAAACGATCCGAATGATGCCGCTCTTTACCATTGCCGGCTTTATTATTTATACTCTTTGGGGATTAATCTTCCCCCATCACGTATATATCGGCCTTGTTATCGGTACGCTTCTCTTCTCTGCTTCCTCCGGCCTTGGGGAGGTCTTGATCAGCCCGATTTTTGCAGAAACTCCCGCCAAGGATCCTGAACGAGAGATGAGCAAGCTCCATTCTTGCTTTGCTTGGGGATGCGTTGTTGTTGTTTTAATGACATCGCTTTTCCTTCTCTTCTTCGATGCGCAGCATTGGAGAATTCTGACTCTGCTTTTTAATGCTTTGCCGCTAATCTGCTTTCTGCTCTATTGCAAGGCTGAAATCCCGCCGATGCAAACCCCGAAGCGCAGCGCCAACGCCTTTAAAATGCTGAAAAATCCCTTATTATTACTGCTGATTTTCACCATCTTTTTAGCCGGTTCAACAGAATGCACTATGTCGCAATGGGCATCGGGCTATTTGGAGCAAGCGCTGAAAATTCCCAAATTATGGGGCGATCTTTTCGGCGTTGCCTTCTTTTCGATTATGCTGGGGCTGGGCCGCAGCCTCTACGGAAAATTCGGCAATCGTCTGGAGCCGATATTGCTCTGCGGCGCAATCGGGGCCGCAGCCTGCTATCTGGCTGCTGCGCTTTCTTCCAGCCCTTTGATCGGCCTGATCGCTTGCGCCCTAACAGGCCTTTGCGCAGCAATGCTCTGGCCCGGCACATTAATGATAGCAACCGAAAAATTCCCGGCAGGCGGTGTATTCATTTATGCGATTATAGCGTCCGGCGGTGATTTAGGCGCCTCCATCGGCCCCCAGATCGTAGGGATCATTACCGACCGCGCCATCCTTTCCTCGAAAACCGTTGCAGGGCTGCAGCCTGAGCAATTCGGTATGAAGGCGGGGATGCTGATCGGAGCGCTCTTCCCCCTCGTTTTAATTCCAATCTATATCTACTTTTTAAAACACCAACCCCATCATAAGAAAAAGGATGTGTAGCGCGCTACACATCCTTTTTTAATCCTTTAATTCAACAATTGTAATTCCCGCATCGCCTTCACCATAAGCACCCAAGCGGAAGGATTTTACCAGCGGATGGGTACGTAAAAATTGATGAACGCCCGCCCGCAATGCACCTGTTCCCTTTCCATGGATAATGGAAACAGAATGAAGATGATCCAAAATAGCAGCATCCAAAAAGAGATCAATTTTTTCTTCAGCATCCAAAATAGTCTCTCCTCGCAGATCCAGCTCGGAATGGGCCATAGAATTGCTTTCCATCCGCTGAATACGGGCAGAGCTTGTCTTCTCTTTTTTGGCCTCCTCCTTTGGAGCAAAAATTTCTTTCTTTGCAATTTTCAGGCGAATACCATCGCAATCCACCTGCACCTGCTCACCCAACAACGCCAAAACAGTACCATGGCGATTCATCTTACCAACATAAACGCGCATTCCAACCTTTACATCGCTCAGGGCCTCCCCCTTGCGAGAGATCGGAGCATCGCCGCCCAGATGATCCATCAGCTTGGCAGAGCCGCTTTTAACGCCGCTGCGCAGCGCTTGCGCAGTAGCCTTATCCAATTGATCCTGCTTCTCTTTTAGTTGCTTCATAAAAGCATCTGCTTGACGGCGCGCAGTTTCAATCATAACTCTCGCTTTACGGCGAGCGTCCTCTACCTCACGATCGGCGCCCGAAAGCAACTTTTTACGCTCTTCTTCCAGCGCCTGTTGCTCCTTGCGCAAAGCAAGCCGCTGAGCGCCAAGGGCGGAAAGCTGATCCTCATAGCGATTTTTTTCCTGCTGCAAGCGATCAATAACCTGCTCCAAGCGGCGATCATTATCGCCGATCCTCTTTTCGGCATCTGCAATAACCGCCTCGGGCAGCCCGAGATGGCGTGAAATTTCAAAGGCATAGGATTTACCCGGAATTCCCGCTTGCAGCCGATAGGTTGGGCTCAGGGTTTCAAGATTAAAGGCAAAGGATGCATTTTGGACCCCCTCATTGGAGAGTGCATAGGTTTTGAGCTCACTATAATGAGTTGTTGCCGCAACATAGCTGCCGCCGCGGCGCAGCGTTTCAATCACAGATACTGCAAGAGCAGCGCCCTCAACAGGATCGGTACCATTGCCCAATTCATCAAATAAAACAAGGCTTTCTCCATCGCTATGCTGCATAATATTCCGAATATTTTTCAGATGCGAGGAGAAGGTGGAGAGGGATTGCTCAATGGATTGCTCATCGCCAATATCGGCGTAAACCCGATCAAATATATAGAGCTTGGCCTCCTCGGCAGGAACAGGAAAGCCCGCCTTTGCCATCAGAATATGAAGGCCGAGAGTTTTCAAAAAGACCGTTTTTCCGCCGGTATTCGGGCCGGTAATAACGATGGTATCGATCCCGCCGCCCATTTCGATCTGCAAGGGAACCATAACCTCTTTTGCAATCAGCGGATGGCGAGCGCCCTTGATCAGGATCGTTTTATCAGGGCTCAGCTGCGGGATGCAGCAATCGGCATCTCCCGCATATTTCGCCTTGGCAAAGACCATATCCAGCGCAACAATGGTGCGGTAAGAAATCAGAAGCGGCGCTGCGATCAGCGTTACCTTTTCGGTTAATTCCTCCAAAATCCGCGTAATCTCCGCCTTTTCCTCCGCCTCAAGGCTGCGGATTTTATTATTGGCTTCCACAACGAAGAAGGGTTCAATAAACAAGGTACCGCCTGAATTGGAGGTATCATGCAATAAACCCTTTACCTCGCCCCGATTATCGGCGCGAACAGGAACAACATAGCGATCATAACGCAGGGTAACAATCGGCTCCTGCAGCGCTTTGGATACCTCAGGGGTATGGATATATTTTTCCAATTGACTTTTAATGCTGCCCGCGGTTGCAGCAATCTTGCGGCGGATGGAGGCCAGCGCAGGAGAAGCATCATCCGCAATCATTTCCTCGGTAATAAAGGTACGGTCAATCCGCTCATAAAGCGCCGCATCCTCATAAAGCTGATCAAAATACAGATCCAGCTCAGGAGTATCAAAATTCTTATCGCCGTAATACCGCAAAAGATCGCGGCCCGTTTTTAAAAGGCTGCCGATGCGAATCAGCTCGGCGCTGCCAAGGCTCAGCCCTTTTTCGGCGCGGCTTATGTAGAGCGGCAAATTTTCGCTCAGCCGATTTAAAGGAAAGCGCGGGCTACGTTCCAAAAGCCGCATGGCGGCGCCGGTTTGCGCAATTTGGAGCGCGGCGCACGGCGCATCAAAAAGAGGGAGCAGCTCTCTGAGCCGCGCCGCTGCTTCCTCGGTTACGCAGCGGCTTGCAGCCGCTTCCAAAACCTTGAAATATTCCAAGGCCCCGAGCGATTTTTTATAATAAAACAAATTTCGGTTACTCATTTTCCTCGTCCTTATAAACCGTTTTCCACATCTCCAGCGCAGAAGCTTTTACCTCAAGATGATAAAAGGTAAAACTCTCCGCAAGCTGCGCCAGCAGCTTGATTTCACGCTGCGGCATCGAAAAGCCAAAGGCTTTGGAAGGCGGCTGATTTAAAATATATGTAAGCGCCGCGGCCACGCTGGCAGTAAGCGGCACCGAGCGATGCCCGATCGCGCATTCCTCGCAAAGGATGCTGCCATCCTCCAATGCAAAGTATGCCCCATTATGGCCGCAGCCGGAAAGATTGGGGCAATAGCCCATCAGCTGCATAGTTTTCAGCTCAAATACGCTTTTCACCTGCAATGGGGATCTTCCCTTTCCAAGAAGATAAAGACCATTCAGCAGCAGCGGGAGCAGCGCCGCGGTATCGGCGCCGTCGCCCCGATTGAAATAGAGCACAAGCTGCGCAAAATAGCTCGCTAAAAAGGTATTTTCCATCTGCTCCTTCAAAGCATGAAAGGGCTCTTCCAAGGCAAAGGAATTTAGCAGAAAATTCCCGCTCGCCGTTTCATACAGCACCCATTCGCCGTAATAAAACTGATCATATTGCATTTTTTTACGGCTGCTTTTGGCAAAGACCGATATGCAGCCCAGCTGCTCGGTCAGAATGGTCAGCACCTTCTCTTCATGAACGGTTTGACCCATCCGCAGCAGAACGCCCTTGACTTTGCGTGTCATATTCAGGATGACTCTCCTTCTTTTCCAACGCAGTATAAAGCAAATATGCCTCAATACTGCCTGTGTTTTCAAAATATTTCCATGCTTCTCGCTCGTCCATATAGCACACTCCTTACATTATCAGTATGTGCAGCAACGGCAAGAAAAGTGATAGTAAAATAATCCTTATTTGGCAGGTTATTCAGTAAAG
Source organism: Eubacteriales bacterium (assembly GCA_045546895.1). Taxonomy (GTDB): domain Bacteria; phylum Bacillota; class Clostridia; order Oscillospirales; family QAKW01; genus QAKW01. The sequence continues at coordinate 8,471 of JAZQDS010000096.1, forward strand.
CCGAGAGAATCCAAAAGCCCGCTATTGTTTTCCCAATCACGCTTCACCTTAACAAAGCATTTCAAAAAGACATTTTTACCGAAATGCTTTTCCAGCTCCATGCGGGCGCGGGTACTGATTTCCTTGAGCATAGCGCCTTTTTTACCGATGATAATCGCTTTATGGGAATCGCGGGAACAATAAACAACAACATAAATGCTGATCAGATCCTCCTCTTCTTCAAAGGATTCTACCGCCAGCGCAACACCATGAGGCACCTCCTGCCCCAATAGATAGAGCATCTTTTCCCGAACAACCTCGCAGGCAAAAACAGCATCGCTTTGATCGCTGATCTGATCCTCTTCAAAGAAAAAAGGAGATTCTTCGGCATAGTTTTCCAGCTCCTTGAGCAGAATATCGGTACCATCGCCATTCTTCGCGCTCAAAGGAACCACCGCATCAAAGGGGAATTCTTCCATAAAAGCGGCAATGGCTGAAAGAATCCGCTCCTTGGGGATTGCATCAATCTTATTAATAACCAAAATGGCGGGAATTCCCATTCCCTTCAGGCGGGTAAGCATCTTTTTTTCCGCTTCATTGGGCAACTTCGCTTCCGAAACAAAAACAGCAATTTCAGTTTCCTCCACAGAATCGCTTACCGTTTGTTCCATTCTTTTTCCAAGCCCATTACGGCCGGTAATAAAACCGGGCATATCCAAAAAGACATATTGAACCTCGTCCTTTGTGAGGATACCCGTTATTCGCGTTCGCGTTGTTTGCGGTTTTGGCGAAACAATGGAAATCTTTTCGCCGACAAGGCGATTTAAAAGCGTAGATTTTCCAACATTCGGCCGACCCATAAGGGTAGCAAAAACAGTTTTGGTAGACATTTTATCAATCCTTTTTATAAGTTTTTTCACAAAAGATCAGCATCAGCATCGCTGCAACATAAAGCACCGCCAATATCAGCCGATACCAGACCGAAAAATAATGATAGATCCGCAAAAACGCAGCGGGATCCCAAAAAAGAAAGAAACCGATGGCAACGGCACCTGCCGCAAGAATCAAAACGCCGCCGGCCGCAACATCCTTAGAACGGCGAATATGCTCATTGGGCTGATCGCTGATGGCGTTATCCGCCTGCTCAATGGCGGTATTGATGCATTCCGCAAAAAGAATCAGGCAAATCAACAAAATCAAAATGCACCATTTTACCGGCGAAAAATCATAAAAAGCAGAAAGTAAAAATACAGTAAGCGCTGCAACGCAATGAATTCGAAAATTCCGTTCGCGAAGCAATTGGCTGCCAAGCCCGCGAAAGGCATAAAGAAAGCTCTTCAAAAAATTTTTCATCGGCTCAGCCCCATTTTTTGCAAAACTTCCTCCTGGCGGCGAAACATTTCCCGCTCCTCCTGCTCGCCCAGCTCATGATCATAGCCCAGCAGATGCAATACACTATGGACAGTAAGAAAAGCGATCTCCCGCTCAAGGGAATGGCCATATTCTGCGGCCTGCGCTTCTGCCTTAGGGATGCAAAGGACCATGCTGCCCAAAAATACTGCATTAGTAGAGGGATCGGGCTCCGCCTCAAAGGGATCCTCCTCCATCGGGAAGGAAAGAACATCGGTAGGACGATCGATTCCCCGCTGCTCCCGATTGATGGCGCGAATCTCCTCTAAATCGGCAAACATTACCTCTACCTCTGCATCCTGCGGAAATTTCTCATAGAGCAGCGCCGCCTCGATGGCGCCTTTGATCAGCGGATCAAACTCCGCTTTTAGCTGATTTACGATTACCTTCATGATTTTTCCTTTCATAGGCGTCAACAATCTTTTGGACCAAAGCGTGGCGCACAATATCCTTCTTTTCAAAACGATGAATACCGATCTGATCGATCCCCTTTAAAATCTTTAAAGCATGCATCAATCCGGAGGGCTTGCCATCCAGATCAATCTGGGTAGGATCACCGGTAACAACAATGCGAGAATTAAAGCCAAAGCGGGTAAGAAACATCTTCATCTGCTCAATGCTGGTATTTTGAGCTTCATCCAAGATAATAAAACTATTATCAAGAGTACGGCCGCGCATATAGGCAAGGGGCGCAATCTCGATAATATTCTTCTCCATAAAGGCCGCAACCGTTTCGGGCCCCAGCATCTCAAAAAGCGCATCGTAAAGCGGGCGGAGATAGGGATCCACTTTATTTTGAAGATCGCCCGGCAGAAAGCCCAATTTTTCTCCCGCCTCAACCGCAGGGCGGGTTAAAACGATTTTGGAAACCTGCTTGGATTTCAGCGCCGATACCGCCAGCGCTACCGCAAGATAGGTCTTACCGGTACCTGCAGGGCCTACGCCAAAGGTAACAACATTTTTATTGATACACTCAACATAGCTTTTTTGCGCTATTGTTTTGGGCTTGATAGGCTTGCCGCGAGTCGTAATGCAAATGCATTCATCCAGAGCCTGCGCAACATTACAGCCCCGATCTTCCCGCGCAAGATTGATCAGATAGCGCACCTTTTGCACATCGATCACTTCCCCCGCCGCAGCGAGGGCAAAGAGATTTTCAAGAACGGTGATCGCCATTCTAACATTCGCTTCCTCACCATCAATCAAAAGGTCATCGCCGCGGTTAATCAAATGCAGCCCCAGCTCGGATTCCAAAATCCCGACATTCTCATCAAAAGGGCCAAAAACTGCAGGGATCAAATTAATTTCAGGATTTTTAAATTTCTTTTGCATCATTACTCCCGGATCGGCATGCTCATTCCGATCTCTTCCTCACAATAAAATACAGCGGAAAGAATCAATTCATCCGCCTTTATTTTTTCCTGCGTTTCACATCGAAGAATACGGATCCCCGCCAGCCGATCCTCCCGATGGAAGAAAAGCTGCTCCTGCGCCAGCCTCCGCCCTTCGGCGGCCGAGCGGCGATAAGGCTCCTCCTTTAATTCCTCCGCTGTTTCAATCCGCAGACGCAGCGGAAAAACAAAGGAACCCAAACGCAAGGGATATTCTTCGGTATGGGTATTATATTTATTATAATGTATTTTTCTCTTAAAATAAAGAGGAAACTTTAACTTCCCGCAAGAAACTTTTAAAAAATGTTGTTTTTTTCCTGTTTTTACCGCACGAACGCCTGATAATGGGATCCTGATCTCAGCCTTTCGCTCGGTATTGGCCATAATGGTGGCAATGCAATGGCATAGGCGGCGTACCCCATATTGATCGGTACGATCCCCGCTGACCAAAAGCTGCCCTTCTGTTACTGCCTCGCCTTCCTCTACCATTCGCTCACCATTATAATCCATAATAGAGGATATAACCCCGCTGCGGGCAGCATAAATATTGGTTGGCTGCGCCAGATCAACGATCTCAGGTGTTAAGTCTTTTTCCTTTACATCCACATAAGCAGTCGTTCCTCGAATATTGATCGACATCCACGAAAGGCGCAAATTTCCCTTTAAATAGCGGTTTTCAATGGAATTCACATCGATATTGCGGCGGCAGCCGAGCATCAAGCCCATTGCTTGAAGCTCGCTCTCAATCTGCTGCGCCGAGCTCTTTTCGCAGCCGCGCACCTCGATCTCCCAAATAAAGGCAGAGCTATAAAAAATCAAGCCCATAAAGAGCAATAGCCCGATTGCCAGCCCCCAGCGATGACGATAGGGGCGCACCAAGAGATAAAGACCGCGCTTTTTAATAATCTTTATTCGGCTCGCGCTTTTGAAAGCAGGCTTGCGCAGCCGCTTAAAATCGCGGCGCCGCACCTGAAAGCGAAGGGTTCCCTCTTCGGTGCATTGCGGGCGGTAGATGCAAATCCCTTCCCGATTGCATAATTCCATCAGCCGTTCCCGCTGATTCCCCCTCGCCTCTGCCTCTACCATTCCACCCAAAAAGCCCATCAATCGATTCATGATTGCTCCTCCCATTCGATCCGCTGCAAACAGCCTGTCACCTTGATCCTGCCCTTTCCGAATTGAACCAGATCGAAATCCGATCCGTAAATAGCAAGCAGCCGATGCTTTAGCCGAATTCTTACCACATCACGAGCGTAGGTATGAATCCCGCGGGCACCTTCGATTTCAACGGTATTTCCGCCCCGGATTTCAACGCTCTCCTCGGAGCCGATGGCAAATTCGGGCAGTTCAATCCCCCGAAGCATTCTTTTCAGGGGAGAAAGTCCTTCATTTTTTCTTTTTTTATGAGCCATATCATCCCTCTTTTCGTATTATTTTTATGCGGGATTCATAGGCTTTAATATGAAAAATCCATCAAATAAAATTGCAGCAATTCTTTTAATGATGCTCTTTCCCCTTTTGCTTTGGAAAGGCTCTGCAGCGGCGGAAGGCGTTTGCCATGGCTTGGCGCTCAGCTATCGAAGCGTTTTGCCTTCTCTGCTTCCTGCGATGCTTTTATGCGGAATTTTAGCTGAATTAATTGACTGCCTTCCGCTTCCTGCCGGTATATCCATCTGGCTGCTCGCCCAGCTTTGCGGATTTCCATCAGGAATTCGCCTGACAGCCCGGTGCTATCAAAACGGATATTTTCCCCGCAGGGCAGCCGTTGCGCTCTCCCTCTGCTGCGCCAATGCTTCCCCCGCTTTTTTAATTCTTTATATCGGCGGGTTGATCGGTAATCGGCGGGATGGACTCATTCTCTTTGGTTCGCAGGTGGCTATCTCCTTCTTGATTGGCGCCGCTTTCCGTGTTTTCGATATTAAAGCAAGCGATAGACCGGAAAAACGCAGCCTGATGCAATCAATTTCAAAAGGGTTTGCAGGGAGCATTTGGGGCGCAGCGGTATTAATCGGATATATTACCGCCTTTTCAGCCCTTGCCTCGCTGCTGAAGCAGCTTCCTTTTTTCTCTTTTCTTTACCCCTTTTTGGAGCTCTGCGGCGGAACTGCCTGCGCTCCGAGCCGCCCCTATTTGCTTGCGGCTGCAAGCGGATTTGGCGGCTGCGCAGTTATGCTGCAAAATTGCGGCATTTTGGCGGAGGCAAATTTACCGCTTTTTCCAATGCTTTGCGCAAAACTCGGCTATGCCGCGGTGCTTCCCTTTTGCCTTTGGCTCGGCAAGGAATTCGGGCTCGAAGGGCTGATAATTTTCTTTCTTTTTTGCGTTTTTTTGATTTCTTTTGACAAATGGAGAAAAAGGAGATATAATAACAATGATATTAATATGAACACGAGAAAGCAACACGGAGGATGTTATGATCTTTTCCAAAGAGATTGAGCAAATTTGCGCCTATTGCGAGCATGGAAAACCGATTTTGGGCACCGAGGATATTATCTGCCCCAAAAAAGGCTTGGTAAAGGCGGATTTTAAATGCAAAAAATTTGTTTATACTCCCTTGCGGCGCACCCCCCCGAAGCCGCTTCAGCCCGATTTCAAAAAGCTTAGCCTCCCCTCGCTGGAGGATTAAAAAAGCCCGACTGCAGTCGGGCTTTTTTATTTAATAATATTGCTCAATAAAAGCAACCAGCGGGCTATAATCCTCAAGACCATGGGGATGATGATCGCAGCCTTCTTTGATGATTTTAAGAAAAGGAACCTTCGATTCTTCAAAGGCAGCAGCAAGCAAGGCGCCGTTTTCGGGATACGGAACAGTCTGATCACGATCACCGCAGATCAGCGCGGTAGGAATTTCATTGCGAACCAAAGCTTTCAGATGATCCATTGGATGATCTCGGAAAGAGAGCATCTCCGCAAGGTTCATGCCCATATCCCGCTCAAATTCCGCCCGAAAGTCAACCGTTGCTGCGCCCAAACCAAAAGGGCAGCTTAAATAATTTAAAACCGGCGCATCCAGATAGAGCGCTGCAACGCATTCCGGCGCCTCCGCCCCAAGATAAACCGCTTGCATTCCGCCGCAGCTCATCCCGATGGGAACACATTTGGGATGCAGGCCGAATTCCTCGCTTATAAAGCGGCAAAAGCGCGGGCGGGCCATACGATCCTCCTGCGGCGACCAACGGCAGATATTTTGAAGATGGGCAAGATAATAGCCTCGCCCCAGCATCAGATCCTGAAAGGCGGGAAAGGCAGAAAAATATTCGGTTTTATAAAGCCATTTTCCTTCCTCAAGCGGCTGATCGGGGCATACCAGCCAAGCGGGCCGACCCTCAAAATTAAAATCAATGCGGCGATAGCCATGCCATTCCGAAATTTTCTTTTGCATTTTTCACCTCGTGTTTCTTTTCTACCTGATATTATAACCGATTTCTTGGCAAAAGGATAGTAAATTCTTCATATTTATTGGTAATATTTTCATATTTATTTCGTGCATAGACACCCAAAAACATTACATAATAAGAAATGTCCCGGGAAGGTTGAAGCAGAGCTGATGCTCTGTAAGGATTTTGCAGCTTTTCTTATAAGCAGCTGCAAAAAGGAAACAAGCGATCGGTTATTGGAAAAACGGTGGGCCGATTGCTGCTGATTGCAACAAAGAGGTTCGCTCTTAAAACACCGTTTTGCAAAGAGGGGCGGATGAACCTGCGCCACGGACGATTTTAGCAGCAGGATCTCTCCCGCGGATGCACATCCGCTCCCCCGCCGAGGCTGCTATAAACGGCGGAATATAAAAAAGGCTGTTAAAAAACGAAATGTTTTTTAACAGCCTTTTTTCATTCAATTAGTTCATAAGAGAAATTTTCAAAATGCAGGCGGGAGCCGAGTTCTGTTTCTGCGGGTAACAATGCCATCGCAATAAAAACTTCGCCGCCATTCTCAACATTCCGCAATATTGCATATTCTCCCTCGATTCGGGCGACGATATAATCTTTCGGTTCCATTTACCCCTCCAGCTGATTTTCTTGCAAATGAATGATCTGCTCCGGTAGATTGCAAAGATAAGGGCGAATGCACACGGGATAAATCTCAATATGCTTCAGCTCCTTGAGATCAACCCAGCAAAACTCAACGCCGACCCGCTCTCGCCCCAGCTCATCATAAGCCTTAAAGTTATCATACGGCAGGGCGGCAGGATCCTTCAGCTCCGCAAGATAATAATAACTAATCTGATGGCAGGGCTTATTCCACATAAACATCAGCTCAACAGTAAAACAGAGGCGGCCAACGGTAATGGCTGCGCCTGTTTCCTCCATCAGCTCCCGCGCCAAAGCGGGGCGGGAAAATTCGCCCAACCCAACATGGCCGCCGGGCAAGGAATAACTCCCATCGCCTTCCGAGCGCTGCAGCAAGATTTTATTTCCCCTATAAAGCAGCGCACCTGCCCGATAGGAAAAGCGCCAATCCTTTTGATCAAACAAAATATCTTCTGCCATAACAGAACCTCATTTCAATTTATCATTTTATCGCATTATTTAAAGTCAAAAGAAAAAAGCGGCGTTTGGGGTGTATTCCCCCAATTGGAATGAAGGGTAAGCCGCAACGCCTTGATCGGCTTATCGAAAGAGATGTGATGATAGCGGCTGCGATTTTCATCAATTTCATAGCGGTCTACCACTCCCTCGCCATCTTCAATTTCCAAGCTAAAGGCGCGGCATAGGGTCAGCGGAAGATGGAATTGCGGGCTATCCAGCCGCGTATTGCAGCGGGTAGAAAGACGCCGCTCCACATCATCGCCCGGCAGGGTTACGCGGTTTAGATCGCTATCGAAAACAATATGGCAGCTATTCAGCTCCATCGCCCTCTCAAAGCGATATTCCAAGCTCTTCCCATTCTCCAAAAGGATGCCGCAATGATCGCTGCCGTAAAGCTTTTGATGGGGGCGATCCTCACCGTTGCAAAGGGCGGCGGGCGCCAATCGGCTACAGTCAGGGCTAATTCTACGCTTCCGATCCGGCAGCAGGCAATCCCGATCCATCAAGATTTCCTGCAATTCCTTCATTTTCTTTTGATAAATGCCATGGGGAGTCAGCCCATAGCGCGCCGCAAGGGCTGCCGCGGTACCGACCGCCTGACCCAAAAGGCCGCAGGTTGCCATTACACGAACGCTGCTCATGGCGGTATGGGTCATGCTGATATTGCGCCCCGCAAAGAAAAGATTTTCAACATTTGAAGAATAAAGCGCCCGATAAGGAAGGCAATACGGCGCAGGGGTATGCCCGATGGAATTTGGCGCGCCGCGATGATAAAAGCCTGCAGGATAATGATCATCCAAAGGCCAGCCGCCATAAGCAACAGTATCTTCATAGCTGCGATCAGCGCTGATATCCCGCTCGGTAATCAAATATTCGCCCATCATACGGCGGGATTCCCGCTTGCCGGGCAAAAAACCCAAGAAATCAAGTTCCCAATTTTCAGCCGCGATATCGCCGCTGTTTTTAATGTAATCCCAGGTGCCGATCGCCAGCGGAAGCAATTCCTCGCTGATTTCCTCGGCATCCGCAATGGTATCGCGATCACCGCCCAATTCCAGATACCAAAAATTCTCGCCGCTCTTAAACAGATCCAATTTTCGATGGGCAAAATGCTCTTTTTTCAGCTTTGTACTCCATGAAGGCGGGGTAAAAGGAACGGAGCGCGTTGTTTCCCGCCCTTGCAGAAGGCAGCTGTTACCCATAGTCAAAAAATCCGCCTCTTTGACCTGCGAGGCCTCGCCGAATTCTGATGCTGCTTCCCTGCCGATCCGAAACTCCGCACCGCTCAACGGCGCAAGAATTGAATCGCCCGAGCAATCGGCAAAATTCGCCGCCGAAACTTCAATCATCGTCTGGGTTGTCATCTGATAGCCGCGAACGCTGCGAATCCGGCGATCCCTGCCATCTGCAAATTCGCCCAGCTCCATCTCTGCATCCATGCAGGTGCAATTCAAAAGAAGGGTGATATTTGGCTCACGCTTAACGAAATCCAAAAGCACCGTATCCCAAATGAAATAATTCTTGGTAGGGTTCCGATAAAGATTTTCCAGCGCAATTTCCTCTATAATGCCGGTTTCGCGATTGTTTTCCCCCTTGGCGCCGCATACCCACATCCGAATCTCCGAGGATGCATTCCCGCCTAAAACCGGCCGCTCATGCATCAACACGGTCTTTGCGCCCTCGCGCGCCGCAGCAATCGCTGCGCAGATGCCCGCCATACCTCCGCCAACAACACAAAAATCCGCATTAATTTTTCTCGTTTGAAGCATTTAATACACCCTCTCTTTTATTTTCAATTTATTTTAACATACTTTTCTTTAAAATACTATTATTTTTTATATTTTGTTTATTGACATGAACCCTCCTCATCCGCTATACTGTTATAAAATGAGAATGATTCTCAATTTGGAGGATAAATATGGCAACCTATCAAACCAAGCCGCGCAAACAATTGATCGATTATCTGAAAAGTCACCCTGATCAAAGTTTTACCGCAGAAGAGCTTACAACAGCACTGAAGCTTCATTATCATAACGATTCGCCCGGTAAAAGCACTGTTTATCGCCTCATTCGCAAGCTGGAGCAGGAAGGGCTGGTAAAACGCTTTGATGAAGATGGAAGCAATCGCGCTTACTATCGCTTTACCGATCTGCAATGCTGCGATCATCTTCATTTAAAATGCACCGGCTGCGGCAAGCTGATCCATATGAAAAGCGCCGCATCTCATCAGCTTTTGGCCGATATTTTGCGCAATGATGGCTTTGCGGTAGACGGTCATCAAACTATCTTATTTGGAAAATGCAATCTGTGCAATAAAGAAAAGGGGTTATTATCATGAAAAAAATCATTTCGTTACTTTTGATCTTTGCTATTCTTTTAGGGGCTGCCGCCTGCAGCGCAATGCCAAAGGAGGATTCCTCCGAATTAAAAATTGTTTGTACCGTTTTTCCCCAATATGATTGGATTCGCAACATTTTGGGCAAACGGATCAAAAAGGTAGAGCTTACTCTTTTGATGGACAATGGCGCTGATCTTCATAATTATCAAACAACGGTGGAAGATATGATGAAAATCTCGTCCAGCGATCTTTTTGTTTATATCGGCGGAGAATCCGATAAATGGGTTCCCGCAGCCCTGAAGCAAACAGCAAATCCCTTTCAAAAGGCAATAAAACTTATGGATTACATCACGCCGCTGGAAACCGGCAGCGGAGCTGCGCATCAACACGATAGCGAAGATGCGCATCAGCACACCCATGATGAGCATTTATGGCTCTCCCTTAAAAACGCCACCACCCTTACCCGCCTGCTGGCAAAGGAGCTGGGTGAACTCGATCCCGAATATAAAGAACTTTACAGCGCAAATGCCGAAGTATACATTCAAAAGCTCAATCAATTGGATCAAGGCTATCAGGAAACAATCAACGGCGCTGCACGTAAAACCCTTCTTTTTGCCGATCGTTTCCCCTTTATTTATCTGGCCAAGGATTACGGCCTTGAGCACATCGCTGCATTCAGCGGCTGTTCGGCAGAGGTTGAGGTAAGCTTTTCGACCATGGCGCACCTGATTGAGAAAATTGACGCCCTGCAGCTCCCCTACATTATGGTAACGGAAACGGGCGATCAAGAACTTGCCAAAACGATCCTTAAAAAGACCAAGGATAAAAATCAAAAGGTCCTTGTTATGAATTCCATCCAATCGATTACCGCATCCCAGATAAAGAAGGGGATTGATTATCTTTCCCTGATGGAAGAGAATCTTGAGGTTTTGAAAAAAGCATTATATTAATTGGATTACTCTTAAAGGAGAAACAAAATGGCGCAATTAACCTGCCGCAATTTAAGCCTGGGCTATGATGGAAAGATCGTTACCGAAGGCTTGAATTTCGAAGTTCATAAAGGGGATTATCTTTGCATTGTGGGTGAAAACGGATCCGGCAAAAGCACATTGATGAAAACCCTCCTGCATTTAAAAAAGCCACTGGGCGGCTCCATTACCTTTGATGAGGGGCTGGATCAGAAAAAAATCGGCTATCTTCCCCAGCAAACCATCGTTCAGCGGGATTTCCCCGCTTCTGTTTATGAGATTGTTCTTTCCGGCAATCTCAGCCGCGGCAAGATCCGCCCCTTTTACAGCCGCGAGGAAAAGAAACGAGCAGAAAAAAATATGGAGCTGATGGGTATCAGCAGTATGGCCAACCGTTGCTATCGCGAGCTTTCAGGCGGGCAGCAACAAAGAGTTTTGCTGGCGCGCGCTCTTACCGCCACCAAGGAAATGCTGCTTTTGGACGAGCCTGTTGCAGGGCTGGATCCCAAGGTGACCAAGGAAATGTATGAGCTGATTGCTCGCCTGAATCAGGAGCTTGGAATTACCATTATTATGGTTTCCCATGATATTTCCGCGGCGGTACGCTATGCAAGCCATATCCTCCATGTAAGCCGCAGGCCGCTCTTTTTCGGAAAGACCGCCGATTACCTCCAAACCCCCGCAGGAAAGGCCTTTGCAGAAATGGGAGGTGAGGAAGCATGAGCCAGCTGATTAATTATTACATTTTAACCAATATGCATTATGCGCTGATTGTTGGCGTACTGATCGCCCTCTGCTCCTCCCTTTTGGGCGTAACTTTAGTATTGAAGCGCTTTTCCTTTATCGGCGATGGTTTATCCCATGTTGCCTTCGGCGCCCTTTCCATCGCAATGATCTTAAAGATCACCAATAATATGCTGATCGTTTTACCCATTACCATTCTGGCCGCCATCCTGCTGCTGCGCGCAGGGCAAAATGCAAAGATCAACGGCGATGCTTCGCTGGCGATGATCTCAGTAGGTGCGCTGGCGCTGGGCTATCTGCTGATCAATCTTTTCGGAAAATCCGCCAATGTTTCGGGGGATGTTTGCTCCACCCTCTTTGGATCCAATTCCATTATGCTGCTCAGCGATGGCGACGTTTTGCTGACAGTGATAATGTCCATTTTGGTCATCATCGTTTTCATTCTGTTCTATCGCCAGATCTTTGCGGTGACCTTTGATGAGAATTTTGCAACCGCAACCGGCGTAAAAGCCAATCTCTATAATTTGCTGATCGCTGTTATTACCGCCATCGTCATTGTTGTTGCAATGAATCTTGTTGGCTCCCTGCTGGTATCGGCGCTGGTGATCTTCCCTGCCCTTTCGGCAATGCGGCTCTTTAAGAGCTTTCGCTCGGTTACCATCTGCGCCGCCGTTATTTCTGTTATTGCCGCGGCGATCGGAACCCTTGTTTCCTTCCGTACCCCGCCCGGCCCCACCATTGTTGCTGTAAATATTGCCATCTTTTTAGTTTCTTGCCTAATCGGCAAAATCAAAGGAGGACTTTCAAAATGAAAAAAATCATTGCTGCAATCTTAGCCTCATTATTATTACTGACCGCCGCCTCCTGCGGCGAGAGCGAATCGGATCTCTTTTTGATTACCGGCGGCCCCATCAGCCCCTATGCGGTATATCAAATGGCGCTGAATATTCAGGCTGCGCCCGAAAAGAATGTTGATAAATCCATTACCATCGAAGGCGATTTGAAGCGCTCCGAAGAAAGCAAGACCGGCTGGCAGCTGGTTGTTTGCGACGACACCGGCTGCTGCTTTGTTTATTTCGATATTGAATTCCCCGAAAAATATGAGGAATTTGAAGATACCCTTGTTTGGGCAAAAGGCACCTATTGCAAGGGCGATGGTAATTATTATATCGAAGCCGAAGAGATCGGCGATTGGTATGCAACCTATTCCGACAGCGAGGAATGATACCGACCATGACTCAAAACAATCCACCTGAAGAAAATCGGATGGGCTATGCGCCGATCCTGCCGCTGCTGTTGAAAATTTCCCTGCCGATGGTGCTTTCCATGCTGGTGCAGGCGCTTTATAACATTGTCGACAGCCTCTTTGTTGCGCAATTGAACGAAAATGCGCTCTCGGCAGTATCCCTCGCCTTCCCCATCCAAAGCCTGATGATCGCCGTTTCGGTAGGGACCGGCGTTGGCATCAATTCCCTGCTCTCCCGCCGCTTGGGTCAAAAGCGCTGGGAGGATGTTACCCAAACAGCGGGCAACGGAATCATCCTTGCCTTTTTCAGCTATCTCATCTTTTTAATCTTTGGCCTTTTCTTTTCGGAATGGTTTTTCTCCATTCAAAGCCAATCCGCTGAAATCTGCCGTTACGGCGCGGATTATCTCAGCGTTGTTACCATCTTTTCCTTTGGCCTTTTCGGGCAGGTATGCTTTGAGCGGCTGCTGCAATCCACCGGAAAAACCATGCTGGTAATGATCAGCCACGGGCTGGGCGCCATCATCAATATCATAATGGACCCCCTGCTGATCTTCGGCATTGGCCCCTTCCCCCGCCTCGAAGTGCAGGGCGCGGCCATTGCAACGGTTTTGGGCCAAATTATCGGCTGCATTTTTGCCATTATTGCCAATCGGGTTTATAATAGCGAGCTGCGGCTGAAATTTCGCAAAATACGCTTTAGCGGAAAAACCATTCTGAAAATCTATCAAGTGGGTCTTCCCTCCATTATCATGCAATCCATTGCAGCGGTAATGACCTTGGGGCTGAATACCATTCTTACCGGCTTTAATACCCTCGCGGATGGGCTGGGCAATACCGCAATCGCTACCTTCGGCGTTTATTTCAAGTTGCAAAGTTTTGTATTTATGCCTGTTTTCGGCTTCAATAACGGCTTGGTGCCGATTGTTGCCTATAATTACGGAGCCCGCAAGCGGGATCGGATGCTCAAGGCGATCCGCTGGTCCATCCTCTTTGCCTGCGGCTATATGTTCCTCGGCACCTTGGTAATGCTGATCTTTCCCCGCCAGCTGCTGGGCTGGTTTGATGCCTCGGAAACCATGCTTTCCATTGGCATTCCCGCGCTGCGGATCATCGGATCGAGCTTTACCATCGCCGCCTTCTGCATCGTTTGCAGCACAGTTTTTCAGGCGCTGGGCAATGGTGTTTACAGCATGCTGATCTCCATTGCGCGGCAGCTGGTTGTTTTGCTGCCCACCGCTTTTCTGCTGGCGCAAACGGGAAACATCAATCTGGTTTGGATCGCATTCCCCTTGGCGGAAATTATCAGCCTTGGCGTAACCTTGTTTTTTTACCGCAGATTAATGAAAAAGAAAGTAAGTACATTATAAAACAAGCCGAATTTACAACTCTGCAAAAGAAGAACTTTATAAATATTTAAGTATGTTTTTAAATTCAAAAATCCCCCAATGCGATGCATTGCTGGATTTTATTATGACTTGAAATATTGATAAAAATTACATTCTAAAGTGCCGTTATAGAGCTTTCTGCGCTTATCGGCGGGGCGGCCGAAGAGGGCTTCAAACTCTTTTTCAGGGGCAATAACAAAATAACGCCAGCCCGCCTGCTTTAAAAAGACCTTCCCCATCAGCTGATAAAGGGCGCGCGCCTGCTCCTGATCCAAAAGCCGCTCGCCATAGGGCGGATTGGTAATGACCATGCCGCGCTGAGTTGGCAAGGAAAAATCCTTTACATCCGAAACCTTAAATTCCAAGCAATCAGCCACCCCCGCGCGCTTGGCATTATCCGCCGCCATAGCAACCATGCGGGGATCGATATCGCTGCCAAAGCCGCGAAACGGAATATCGGGCGTTGCTTTCTCGCGCGCGGCGGCGCGGCGCATCTGCCAAAGCATTTTAGGGAGCGCAGGCCAATTTTCAGCCGCAAAGCCTCTTCCCAGCCCCGGCGCCATATTGCGCGCAAGCATGGCGCCCTCAATCAGCAGGGTACCGGAGCCGCAGAAGGGATCATAAAGATTGGTATCGGGATAGGGGCGTGCAAGGCTGCAAAGGGCAGCGCCCAGCGTTTCGCGAATCGGCGCCGGCTGTGCCGCGAGCCGATAGCCCCGCTTATGAAGCGCATCACCGCTGGTATCCAGCATCAAAACCGCCTGATCCTTAAAAATCGAAAACCGAACGCTGAATAAGGCGCCGTCTTCGGCAAAAATTGCCCGCTTATACCGCCGCTCCAAGCGGCGAACAATTGCTTTCTTAATGATTTTTTGGCAATCAGGAACGCTATGAAGCTTGGAATTCAGCGCGTGACCCTTCACGGGGAAACGGCCGTTTTCGGGGATCCAACGCTCCCAAGGCAAGGCCAAAACCCCTTCAAAAAGCGCATCAAAGCTAAGCGCCTTGAATTTACCCAAAACAATTTCAACCCGCTGACCTGTACGCAGCCATAAATTGGCATCCACAATCGTTGCTTCATCGCCCCAAAAGAAAACCCTTCCGTTTTCGGGCTCCACCTGCTCGGCGCCGAGATTGCGAAGTTCCTGCGCCACCAATGCTTCCAGCCCGAAAAGGCAAGGAACGCAGCCTTGAATTTTTCCCATAATAATCCTCTTTCAAAATTAATGAGCCAATTATAGCACATTCCCCGCAAAAAGAAAACCTTTTTATTGCTTTTAGCCGATAAAATTTATATAATAAGGCTATGAAGATTATTACTTTTAACGATTATTGCATCAAAACCTTCGGCGAAAAGCTTTATAAGCTCTCGCTGGACGGCGGCTTCAGCTGCCCCAACCGCATCAGCCGCGAGGAAGGCGGCTGCGCCTTTTGCGCCGGTGGGAGCGGCTTTTTCAGCGCGGCTGAAATTGAGCTTGCCAAGGCGCAGGTTGCTCGCAAATTCAAGGGCGATCGCTATATTGCCTATTTCCAATGCTATACCAATACCTTTGCTCCCGCGGAGCAATTGCGCGCCCTTTACACCCCCATCCTTACACGGGAGGATATTGCGGCGCTGGCGATTGGGACCCGCCCCGATTGCCTCCCCGAGGAAACGCTGGCGCTATTGGGCGAATTATCCGCCATCAAGCCGCTTTTCATTGAATTGGGACTGCAAACAATCAACGATCAAACCGCCAAGGACTTTAACCGCGGCTACCCTACCGCCCTCTTTTTTGAGAAAGTTAAAAAGCTGAAGCGCTATCCAAACATCCATATTGTTGCCCATTTAATGATCGGTCTGCCGGGAGAAACCAAGGAGGATTTGCTCAGAAGCGTTTCCGCCATCAACGAAGCCCGAATCGATGGGGTAAAATTTCATCTACTGCATATCCTGAAAGGTACGCACTATGAACAGCTTTGGCGGGAGGGCGCGCTCCAAACGCTCAGCCTTGCGGAATACGGCGATCTTTTAATTGAAGCTCTGCAAGCGCTGGATCCCGACATTGTTGTTCACCGCATTACCGGCGATGGCCCCAAGAAGCTGCTGCTCGCCCCGCTCTGGAGCGGCAATAAAAAGCATGTTTTAAACACTTTAAATAAGCGTATTCAGCAAGCATAAGAAAAAAGCCCGCTCAATTTTAACAAATTTGGGCTTTTTTTCTTTTTGTATTTACAATATTAGTTTTATATATTATAATAAATTGTAAACCTATAACATTCTATCACTAATTGGAGAAAAGAATTGAGCAAGCATTTAAAGCAAAAAAAGGGCTTTTTCAAAAGTCCTTTTATAAAAACAACCCTTACCATCTTATTGGCGGTAGGGATTGCTGCCTCTCTTCTTTTGAACCTTTTTACTTTTATTACGCCGGTTGTGAAGTATTACGGGACAAGCATGAGCCCCACCTTAAATGATGGACAGATTTTAATTGTGAGCAAGGTTTCAAAGGTCGAAAGCGGAGATGTTATTGCTTTTTACTATAACAATAAAGTTTTGGTAAGGCGGGTAATCGCCACCGGAAGCCAATTGATCAGCATTGATGTTTTTGGTGAGGTTTTGGTAAACGGCGAGCCGCTGGAGGAACCGTATCTTGAGAATAAAACGCTGGGGCAATGCAATTTAAATTTTCCCTTTAACGTTCCCTCCGGCTCTTTCTTTGTTATGGGGGACAATCGCGAGGCTGCAATGGACAGCCGCCTCGCCGAGATCGGCACAGTAAGCGAAGATCGATTGATCGGCAAGGTAATTTTTTCAATCAATCCCTTCAGAGTTATCAAATAAACGAGGTACATATTGATAAAAAATGGAAAGGAACCACGGCAAAAAATCAAATATTAAGCTCATTGCGCTGATTGCTGCCTTGGTTATTATCTGCCTTGGGGTGGCGGGAGGTTTATTCATCAAAAGCATTACCGCGGCGGTTGCGCTGGAGCAGGAGATTCGCTGCGGCATTGAAGAACACGCACACACCGACAGCTGCTATGAGCAAGAACTGCTTGTCTGCAAGCGGCCGACCCATTCCCATGATGGCAATTGCTACATCGTTTTATTGAATGAAAACGATATCAACGGCATTTTAACCCATCTTGCCGATAGCAAGGAGCGCTCGCTGGAATCGATGATCAGCAATGTAATGACGGCGGCGCTGAAATTTAATGAAAACCTCAATACACCGGAAACGCAGCCCCCATCGGAGCCGCCTGCCCTTTCGCAGGATACGATAGCATCCCTGAACGATACCATTTCGGATCTGGAAAGCCTTCCCGAGCTGGTTTTAAATGAAAAAATCAATAATCCCTCTATTTTAAAGCCCGACACCCCCGTGAGAGAAGATCAGGAGGGGCTCGAAAACAATTCCATTGCAGCCAACCCATCCACCTTTTCGGTAAATGATACGCCGGTAAGCTCCGATTACAACGCTAATTTTTATGTTTACCTTGATAAGAAATGGACCTGCATCGGTACGCTCCCATTTACCACCACACGCAATGGTACCCGCTACAACAGCACCATTGCAACCGAGGACGTTTTAAATCTTGTTAATACCTCGCTGGGGACTGATTATGACCAAAGCGATTTTGACGTTTCGGTTGCGTCCTCTTTAAACGGAAGTTATTCGAAAACTTCTCTTTCTGTCGGCTCTTCTACAACTACCATCGGCTATCGTCAAAACAGCAATAACTCCAAAGCCGCAAAATATGTTCGATTAATTCCTAAAAACGCTACTGCGTCAAGCACTGCCTTTGCATTTTACACGGTTCGATTTATCTACCCCGGAGGAACAACAGTTACACGCTATGCGCGCTCCGGCGCAGATTTCACCTTGCCCGATGGCAACTATGAATGGACCACAGGCGAAGAAACCTATGCGGCGGGCGAGACCATTACCATTACCGCCACAACCACCTTCACCGGCACTCTCTTGGGGCCTATTACTTATATTAATATCCATTATGATGTTGATTTTCCCATTATAAGCGGCGTAACGGTATCAACCGCGCCCACCCTTGCGGGCAGCTCGTCCACAACCGTCACCGATGAATTTACGCAAAATTCCTCTGCATTGATCCGCAATGTTTCCCGGCAAACGGTGGAAGGAAAGGTTATAGACAATTCCACCAATCTTTCCCGCGTTATTCAGTTCAAGGGCTGGCGGGTTGGAACAACCGACACCATTATTCAGCCCAATACTACCTTGATCTGGGATGAGCTGCTGCAATATGCTACCGGAAACAACCTGAAGCTTACCGCAGTATGGGAATACAACGCTCTGCAAACCGCCAGTTTTTTTATCCGCTTCGATTCTGTTGCGGTTGATACCGAAGGCAATGTTACGGGGCAGGATCAAAACCTATATACCAATGAGCTCTTCTCCGCATATGTTGGCGGTGTTGATACCAGCCTCGGCGCTACCGCGCTGAATAATTTATACCACATCGTTGATACAACATCGGATAATTCCTTTGGCGCCGATCAGGAGATTCGCGCCCTTTACGGCGAAAAAACCGATGGAGTATGGCTCAGCGCTATTCCCAATGATAATTACATCTTTGAAAATCTGGTAGACTATGCTGAAACCGGCTATCTTTCAGTAGATGGCGTAACGGTTAAGGCAGAGGATCTCAACTCCAAAGAATATGCCATTCGTTGGTATGTTTTTAAATGTCAGGCCGATGCTTGGCATATCGATGGAAAGCTGGTTAAAAAAGTAGGGCTGATCCATGTTTATAAAACCTTCGCCGGAAATAAGGAGCTGATCGCAGAGGCAAAAACTGATTTTTATATCGATGCCACCGATATTTCCGCCGGCACCAATACGGTTCTGAATTTAAATAACTACACCCAATATAACGCCGCCACCGACACCTATATGTGGGAGATCACAAACGTTGACTACGGCGAATATTGGGAAATCACCGAGCATCCCCATCTCTTTGCCGATCCGAGCATTGCCTTTGGCGTTTATTCCGAATATACCGTTATGGACGCGCATGGAGATCAATCCACTACCGGATCGGGCACCTCGCTGACGGTAAGCGGCATGACCTATGCGCTGGATGAGGGCGTGGATGAAGTTCTGCGCGCGGAGTTCACCAATATCTACAACAAAAGTGATTCCATCGTTATCAAAAAGCAGGATAGCCTAACAGGCGTTTCCATCGGCGGCGCCACCTTCCGCCTTTTGCAAAACGGTAAAGCGCTCAAATTCAATTATGATTCCGAAACAGAGCGATATCAATATAATCCCGAAAACGGAACCGAAACAATTCTGAGCGGTACCGCCAATGGCTATTTCGAAATCACCATTGAGAATTTCAGCTATGACCTTGGCCCCATTACTATTCAGGAGGTTTCGCCGCCCATCGGCTATACCCCTATCGGAGAAATCAAGATCGGCTATCTTGATGATCAAAAAACCATCGGTATTCTCAGCGGCAACAGCGAGCTGATTAAATATGTCAACGGCATTCTGATTGTTGGCAACAGCACCGATTCCTCCTCGGTTACTGCCCAAAAGAATTGGGATTGCCCCGAAAGCGAATGGCAGGATGTTACCATCCAGCTCTTGGCCAACGGAAAGCTGGTAACGACCGTAATCGCAGGTGTGGAGCCGCAGGTTGTATTAAACAACGAAAACCAATGGGAGCATACCTGGGAAAACCTTCCCGTTTATGTAAACGGAGAAAAAATTCAATGGTCCATCAAGGAAACCATGATCGGATCAGAAGCTGCCAAGAGCGATGGTTCCTTTGTAAATTGGCTGGTATCCTACGAACTGCCGATTTACTCTACCGATGATGAGGGCAACGAAAATACATTGCTCACCGTTACCAACACCACCAAACGGGTAATGCTGCGGCTGACCAAAACCGATCTGAGCAAAACCATTCAGCTTCCCGATGCCGCCTTTCTTTTAGAAGCGGTAGATGCGAGCGGAAACCTGCTTCCCAATGAAATCAGCAAATCGGCTACAACCGGAGCGGCAGGAACATTGGTTTTCGATAACCTGAAATGCAATGTTCGCTATCGATTAACAGAAACCTCTCCGCCCGCAGGCTATCATCATTTGAACGAATATATTTATTTCATGATCAATGAGGATGGCTCGGTAACGGTGGAAGATCATTATTTTGCCGAGGCCGGCAATACCGCTTATAACATCCTTGTGCGCAACGCCGAAGCCATTCCCCTGCCGGAATCCGGCGGCGCCGGAGAATGTATGTTTTATGCCCTTGGCCTGCTCTTCTTAATAGCAGCCGCCGGCATTTACATAAACACCCTCAAAAGGGGGTGGAGAAATTAAACCCCGCTTTCAATTTGAAATCAAAAATCATAAGAAAAGGAGCTAAAAAAATGAAAGCAACCAAAAGAATCTTCGCAATCCTGATGTGTATCTGCCTTCTGCTTTGCTTTGCGGTCCCCTCCGCTTTTGCAGCCGCGGACGGCACCATTACCATCAACTCTCCCACCGATTCAACGGTAGGCGTTGCCAACAAGACCTTTGAAATCTATAAGATCTTTGACGCCACCAGCGACGGCACAAACATCTCCTATAGCTGGATCGATAATGATCGCTATAGCACCTTCTTCAACGATAAATTCGGCACAACCGATCTGCTGACTATCGTTGATAAGGTAAATGATCTGGAGGCTACCGCTCTGCAGGCCTTTGCCACCGACCTTTATAAGTATATCTCTGATAACAGCATTGCGGCAACCGATACCAAGACCGCAGGTGGCAGCGATACCAGCGTTGTTTTTACCGGCAAGGACTACGGTTACTATCTGGTTTACGACAGCGATGATATCGCCGAAGGCAGCGTTCGTTCCGCTGTTATGCTGACCAGCGCCGCCCCCAATGCAAACATCACCCTGAAGGTAGACCTCCCCTCCATTACCAAGCAGGTTCTCAACAACGAGGACGCTTGGGCGAAGGGTACTTCCTCCACCATCGGCGATCCGCTGAAATTTAAAATCACCGCCGAGGTTCCCGATCACAAAGATTATCCCACTTATACTTATAAAATTCAGGATAGTTTGCCGGCGGGAATAACTCTTGACCCCGCAACCATCGTAGTTACCTCCGAGAAAGAGGGCGCTCTTACCGAGGACACCGATTATACACTGACCGCTCCCGGTACCGATGGAATTGATTTTATTATTACCATGGCCAATATCAAGGATTTTGAAGCGGGCGATAATATTATTGTTACTTATACTGCCGAGCTCAACAACAAATTTTTCCTAACCGATGAAAATGCAGCATCCTTGATCTACAGTAACGACCCCACCGACAAAACCTCCACCGGCACGGTTTCTGATTTTGCAAAGGTTCATTCCTATCGCTTTATCTTTACCAAATATGCGCAGGATGTTGACGGCAGCCCCCGCAATCTGCGGCTGGCAGGCGCTGAATTTGAGCTCTATAAAGCGGGCAGCAATGAGCCCATTAAATTCACCGAAGTTCCCGACACCAACGCTGCAGGCGTTTCCTATACTAAATACATTGTTGATCCCGATGGTGAAAATACTACCACAACCCTGAAAACCCATAATACCGGTGATGCCACTATTTCGCTGGATCATCTGAACTACGGCGGCCATTTGGGCGATGTTGCAGTTATCGGCCTTTCCGAAGGTGTTTATCATCTTGTTGAGACCAAGGCTCCGGACGGATATGTTCTCCCCTCCGAGCCCTTTATCGTTGATATCTATGATAACATCGGCTCCATTACCGGCGTTGTTACCGAGCTGGAGGCCAGCGGCTCCCATTCCGGCACAGGCTCTATCATCAATGTTGACGGCCGCGCCGAAGCGATCCTGACTGTTTGGGCGGAGATCACCAATAAGCCCGGTACCGCACTGCCTGAAACCGGCGGCATGGGTACCACCATCTTTACCATCGGTGGTATCCTTTTGATGGCAGGTGCACTCGCTTTTTTTACTTTAAGAAAAAGAAGTAACGCGGTATGAAAAAGTGATTCCCCTTGCGCGTAGAATCTCTTTTTATTCCCACGCAAAGCTTATTTCTTTTTCATAATCACTAAATCTTAGAGAAAGGAGGGAAAGATCCCTTGAAAAAGCATTTAACAACTATTATTGTTATCGTTATCTTCATCTGCGGTCTTTCCCTCTTTCTCTATCCAACCTTCAGCAATCTTTATAACCGATATCGCAATCAGCAGCTGATCGGCGATTATCAAGAGCTCTCCTCCGACATCACTATCGAGGAATATAATGAGGCGCTGGAAAATGCCAAAGCCTATAATCAATATAAAGATCAGCCTCAAAAATTAGCAGAGCTTGGTCTAACCTATGAAAATGTTCTCAATATAGCTAAAAACGGCGTTATGGGCTATATTGAAATCCCTAAAATCAGCGTTTCGCTGGTAATCTATCATTCGATCGATGAGAATGTTTTGCAGAGCGGCATCGGGCATGTTGAGCAAACCGCCCTCCCCATCGGCGGAGAAAGCACCCATTGCGTTTTGGCGGGCCATACCGGCCTTCCCTCCGCAAAATTGCTTACCAATATCGATCATTTAAAGATCGGCGATGTTTTTTATATTCATGTGTTAGACGAAGATCTGGAATATCGGATCGATGATATCTCGGTTGTTGAGCCGGACGAAGTATCCCGCCTGAATGTTATCAGCGGAAAAGATCATGTTACGCTGGTAACCTGCACCCCCTACGGCGTCAATTCCCATCGCCTGCTTGTGAGAGGCGTTCGGGTTGAGGAAGGCGCTTCCACCGAAATCGGGAATACCGATCACATTCAAAACGATCTTCTTCAGATCGAAATGAAGTATCTGATTCCTATCTCTCTGCTGGGCTTATTTATTTTGATTTTTGCAATCTATAAGCTATTGGCCCTCCGCAAGAGAAGAAAAAACAACCCTAAAAAGAAAAAAAGCAACACCGCAAAAAGGAGCGAGGAATAGATTGCGACGCTTAATCAAATATAGCCTAATATTGATCCTTTTGCTGCAATTGGCTGCCTTTCCGGCTCTGGCCGAAACAGCGCAACTATCGATAGCGCTTGAGGATGCTCAAAAGCAGCCCATTGATGGACTATCGATTGAGCTTTGCCGCATCGCAGCCCTCGAAAACGGAGAATTATCCCCTACCGAGGGATTTAAGGATGCGGGCATCTCTCTTCGCAGCATTCAGCGAGATCCCTCCCCTGATAACGCAAAGACGGTATATCGCTATGCGAAAGAGCATTCTTGCCCCTTCCGCTCCGCCACTGCCTCCAAGGGGAAGGTGGAATTCGAAAATTTAGAGCTTGGGATTTGGCTGGTTTCCTGCCCCCCTTCTCAAAAACACAGTTTTAATCCTTATTTTGTTTTTCTGCCCTATGAAAAGAACGGCACCCTCTGCTATACCCTTGCCTCCGCGCCCAAAACCGAGATCAACAATCCCAATGACAAGAGCATTTATGTTCTCAAAAAATGGGAGGATGAAAATAACGCCGCAAAAAAGCGGCCCCAAAGCGTAACCATTACTCTCAGCCGCGATCAAAAGCCGTTAAAAACCATTGTTTTGAGCAAGGAAAACGGCTGGACCCATACCTTTAAAAATTTACCTGATAGCGGCCGCTATACGGTTACGGAGGAGCCGATCAAATTTTATACTCCCGCCTATAACGGCGATAGCGAAAACGGCTTTATTATTACCAATACCTATCAAGGCGAAAAGCTTCCTCAAACCGGCCAGCAATGGTGGCCGATCCTTCTTCTGGCGATAACGGGCGCCGCATTCTTATTACTCGGAATTTTGGAATTTATAGGAAAAAAGCATGAAAAAGAGCATCCATAAGCGGGCAATCCTATATTTACTGATCGGCTCTTTGCTGCTGCTTGCTGCGGGAGGTTGGCTGATTCATAATCAAATAGAGGATCACCGCGCAGGGCAGCGCGCCGATGAAATTTTAGCGCAGATGCAAAAGCAGCCGGAAGATCAACCGCTGATCCGCATTGAAGGCGAGGAATTTTGCGGCAGAATTGCCATCGAGCAATTGGGCATTGAATTGCCGATCTTTGATAAATGGAGCTATCAGCATTTAAAAGAGGCCCCATGCCGCTATTCCGGAAGCCTTGAGGCAGAGAATTTGATTATCGCTGCGCATAATTATAAAAACCATTTCGGCGCGCTTCATACCTTAACGCAAGGGGATTCGGTCTTCTTTATCGATTGCTACGGAAAAAAGCATTCCTTTTACGTTGATACCATCGAAATCTTAAGCGGCGCCGCAATCGAAGAAATGAGGGCGGGCGATTGGGATCTTACCCTCTTTACCTGCACCAAAGGCGGAAAACAGCGCGCAACGATACGCTGCATTAAATCTAAATAAAGAAAGCGTTTTGCCATCGGCAAAACGCTTTCTTCATTATTAAATTAAGATTGAAACATTCTTGCAGCTGCAACCGCCATCCGCCAGCGCTCCATTTTTTCAGAAGCCTGCTCAGCGCTGATTTGAGGCTGCCAGCGATGGCTGCCTTGCATCAAGGCCGAAAGCTCCTCTTCCCCGCGCCAAAAGCCGACCGAAAGGCCCGCCAAGAATGCGGCACCGAGCGCGGTTGTTTCGCTGATCAGCGGGCGGATCACCTCAGCCTGCAAAATATCGCTTTGAAATTGCATCAAAACCGGATTGGCGGTTGCACCGCCATCCACCCGCAGAGCGCGGATCGGCGCGGCGCAGGCCTCCGACATAACGCCCAAAACATCGGCTGTCTGATAAGCGATAGCCTCCAGACAGGCGCGGATCAGATGATTGCGATCGGAGCCGCGGGTCAGCCCGAAAACAGCACCCCGCGCGCCGCTATCCCAATAAGGCGCGCCCAGCCCTGTAAAAGCGGGAACAACAATTACACCGCCGCTATCCTCCACCTTCTCCGCAAAATAAGCGCTATCCTTGGATTCGCGGATCAGCCCCAGCTCATCGCGCAGCCATTGAACAACAGCGCCGCCGATGAAAACGCTGCCCTCCAGGCAATAGCAAGGCTTACTGCCGGAGGTGGCGCCGAGGGTCAGAAGCAGCCCTTGCGGCAAGGCGGGGGGCTTCATTCCCATATTCATCAACGCAAAGCAGCCGGTGCCATAAGTAGATTTAAGATCCCCTGCCTCAAAACCGCATTGACCAAAGAGGGCAGATTGCTGATCGCCCGCCACGCCTGCGATGGGAATCGATGCACCCAAAACCTCCGCCATTCCGAAATCGCCGCAGGAGGGGCGAACCTCCGGCAGCATACAGGCGGGGATCTCCAAAAGCTCCAGCAGCCGCGGATCCCAGCAATGGTTATGAATATCATAAAGCATGGTGCGGGAAGCGTTGGTAGGATCGGTGGCATGCACCTTTCCGCCGGTCAGTTTCCAGATCAGGTAAGTATCCACCGTACCGAAAAGCAGCTCGCCCCGCTGCGCACGCTCCATCGCGCCCTCAACATGATGCAAAATCCAATGAAGCTTGGTGGCGGAAAAATAGGGATCCACCAAAAGGCCTGTTTTGGCGCGGATATATTCTCCCTCCCGCTCATTCAGTTCCTTGCAAAATTCAGCGGTGCGGCGGCATTGCCAAACAATGGCATTACAGATCGGATTTCCGCTCTCCTTTTCCCAAACGATGGTCGTTTCCCGCTGATTGGTAATACCGATGCCCGCAATCTCCTGAGGCGAGATGCCGGCGGTCAGAATCGCTTCGGTTAAAACGCCGTATTGCGTTACCCAAATATCCAGCGGGCGCTGCTCCACCCAGCCGGGCTGCGGATAAAAAATCTGAAATTCCTTTTGCGCGATCGCCGCAATATTCAGCTCATGATCGAAAACAATGCAGCGGGAGCTGGTTGTTCCCTGATCGAGCGCCACTATATATTGACCGGACATTCTCATCGCCTCCCATATCTTTTGATTTTATCATAACATATTTTTTCAAATTCTTCAATTCCTTTCTTGACTTTACTCTGTTTTCATGATATCCTATATTTGAAATAAATATGCCCTTACGATCTCTGACGGACTAACGCGGAGCTTACCGCGGTGGGATCGCAAGGATGTTGGCCGACCGTCTGGGCAGTTTTGATAAAACTGCCCTTTTTATTTTTGCTAAAAAGGAAAGGAACAGAATCATGATGCAATGGGATGGATTTAAAGGTGAAATCTGGCGCAATGAAATCAATCTGCGGGATTTTATTCAAAATAACTATACCCCCTACGAAGGAAACGAATCCTTTCTTGCAGCGCCCACTGCACGCACCCTTAAGCTCCGCCAAAAGCTGGAAGCTCTTTTGGCTGAGGAGCAAAAGAAGGGCGGCGTTTTGGATATCGATACCGAAACCGTAAGTTCCCTTACCAGCTATCAACCCGGATATATTGATCGGGAGCTGGAACTGATTGTTGGTCTCCAGACCGATGCCCCGCTCAAGCGCGGGGTAAACCCCTTCGGCGGAATTAATATGACCCGCAAGGCCTGCAAGGCCTATGGCTATACCCTCTCGCCCAAGGTAGAGGAGGAATTCCAATATCGTACTACCCATAACGACGGCGTTTTCCGCGTTTATAATCAGACGATCCGCGCTGCGCGTCATAGCGGAATCATTACCGGCCTGCCCGATGCCTACGGCCGCGGGCGGATCATCGGGGATTATCGGCGGGTAGCCCTTTACGGCGTTGATCATCTGATTGCCTGCAAGGAGCAGGATAAGGCGGCGCTTGCTGAATTTGCCTGCGATGCCGATACCATCCGCCGCCTGGAGGAGCTTTTCCAGCAAATTAATTTCCTCGGAAAACTAAAGGAAATGGCTGCAATGTATGGCTATGATATCTCCGAACCCGCTGCCAATGCGCGGGAAGCGGTGCAATGGCTTTATTTCGGCTATCTCGGCGCCATCAAGGAGCAAAACGGCGCGGCCATGAGCCTTGGCCGTACCGCTACCTTCCTTGATATTTATATCCAGCGGGATCTGGAGCGCGGGCTCCTTACCGAGCAGGAGGCGCAGGAATTGATTGATGATTTTGTTATAAAGCTGCGCTGCGCCCGCCATCTGCGCACCCCTGAATATAATGAGCTTTTCGCCGGCGATCCGATGTGGATTACCGAAGCGCTGGGCGGTATGGGCGAGGATGGCCGAACCCTTGTTACCAAGAATACCTATCGTTTCCTGCATACACTCTATAATCTCCATCCCTCGGCCGAGCCGAACCTTACGGTCCTATGGTCGGAAAAGCTGCCCGAGGCCTTCAAGCTCTATTGCACCAAGGTTTCGGAGGAAACCTGCGCCATTCAATATGAAAACGATGATGTTATGCGCCCCTGCTATGGGGATGATTATGCCATTGCTTGCTGCGTTTCAGCCATGCGGGTTGGTAAAGATATGCAATTCTTCGGCGCGCGGGCCAATCTTGCAAAGCTTTTGCTTTACAGCCTCAACGGCGGCAAGGATGAAAAGAGCGGCGAGCAGGTGGGCCCTGCTTATCCCGCCTATGAAGGCGAATATCTGGATTATGATGCGGTATTGAAGCTTTTGGATCTTTACCGCCCTTGGCTCGCAAAAACCTATGTTACCGCCATGAATATGATCCATTATATGCACGATAAATATGCCTATGAAAAGACCCAGATGGCGCTGCATGATACCGATGTTCATCGGTTTATGGCCTTTGGCGCAGCAGGGCTTTCGGTATTGGCCGATTCCCTTTCCGCCATCCGCTATGCCAAGGTAAAGCCTATCCGCAATGAAGAAGGGCTGATTATTGATTTCGAGACCGAAGGGGAATTCCCCTGCTACGGCAACGATGATGATCGGGCCGATTCCATTGCAACCGAGCAAATCCGCCTTTTCTTTGAGGCGCTTAAGGAAATTCCTACCTATCGTGATGCGGAGCATACCCTCTCGATCCTTACCATTACCTCAAATGTAGTTTACGGCAAAAAGACCGGCGCAACCCCCGATGGCCGCAAGGCGGGCGAGCCCTTTGCCCCCGGCGCCAATCCGATGCATGGGCGGGAAAAGAACGGCGCATTGGCAGCGCTCAATTCCATGGCCAAGCTTTCTTACGCTATCTGCAAAGACGGCATTTCCAATACCTTCTCGGTCGTTCCCCATACCTTGGGCAGCAGCCTTGAAGAGCGCCAAGCCAATATGGCGCAGATTATCGATGGCTATTTCGCCCAAGGCGCCCAGCATATCAATGTAAACATCCTCAACCGCGAAACCTTGATCGATGCGCAAAAGCATCCTGAACGGTATCCCAATCTTACCATTCGGGTTTCAGGCTATGCGGTGAACTTCCATAAGCTTTCGCCCGCGCAGCAAGCAGAGGTTATCTCCCGCACCTTCCATGAGGCAATCTGATGGAAGGGCGGATCCATTCCTTTGAAACTATGGGCTGCGCCGATGGGCCGGGGGTTCGATTCATTGCCTTTCTGCAGGGCTGTCCCCTGCGCTGCTGCTATTGCCATAATCCCGATACTTGGGATCCGCAGGGTGGGCAGCGGATTTCTGCGGAGGATATCATCGAAAAGGCCAATCGCTATCGCCCATATTTTGGCCAAAACGGCGGCCTGACCCTCTCGGGAGGGGAGCCGATGATGCAGCCCCTTTTTGTTGCCGAAATCCTAAGGCGCGCCAAAGAATGCGGAATCCATACCGCTTTGGACACCTCTGCCATGGCAGGAGAGCCCTATTGGGAAGAAATTCTGGCGGCTACCGATCTGGTTATTGCTGATTTAAAATTTGCCGATGAGCAAGCCTACCGCAAAAACAGCGGCGGCTCGTTGGCGCAGGTGTTACGGTTTTTGAAAAAGACCGAGGAGATGAAAATTCCGCTTTGGATTCGCCATGTTGTTGCCCCGGGGCTGACCGATCGGGATGTTCCTGCCATCCGAAGGCTGGCAGAGCAATTCTCTAATCTTGAAAAATTAGAGCTGCTTCCCTTCCGCAAGCTTTGCCTTTCCAAATATGAGCAATTGGGCATTCCCTTCCCTATGAAGAACACCCCGGAATGCAGCGAGGATATGATCAAAGCGCTTTATCAAAAATAAAAAATGCTCCCCATCGGGGAGCATTTTATTTTACATTTTTCAGGGATCAAACAACGCCCTGAGCCTTCATTGCTTCAGCAACCTTCAGGAAGCCTGCAATATTGGCACCGGCGATCAGATCGCCCTTCATGCCATAGGCCTCGGCAGCCTCAGCGGAAGCCTTGAAGATATTGGCCATGATCTGATAAAGCTTGGCGTCAACCTCTTCGGCAGTCCAGCTATAGCGCATGGAATTCTGGCTCATTTCCAAACCAGAAACCGCAACGCCGCCCGCATTAACCGCCTTAGAAGGAGCAATGATAACATTATTCTTCTTCAGCAGGGCAACAGCCTCAGCGGTGGTGGGCATATTCGCAACTTCAACATAGAATTTTACGCCGTTTGCAATGATATTCTCGGCATCAGCAACATCAACCTCATTCTGGGTAGCGCAAGGCATAACGATATCAACCTTCTGATCCCAAGGGCGCTTGCCTGCAAAGAAGGGAACGCCAAACTTATCGGCATAATCCTGAACCTTATTGCGGCCGGATGCACGCATTTCGAGCATATAATTGATCTTTTCTTCGGTATTGATACCATCGGCATCATAGATATAGCCATCGGGGCCGGAGAGGGTAACAACCTTACCGCCCAGCTCGGTAACCTTCTGAACGGTACCCCAAGCAACATTGCCGAAGCCGGATACTGCGAAGGTTTTGCCCTTAACGGTCTCGCCCATGGACTTGAGCAGCTCAACAACATAGTAAACTGCGCCAAAGCCGGTAGCCTCGGGGCGGATCAGGGAGCCGCCGTAGGGAATCCCCTTACCGGTATAAACGCCGGTAAACACATTCTTCAGCCGCTTATACTGGCCGAACATATAGCCTACCTCGCGAGCGCCAACGCCGATATCGCCCGCGGGAACATCGGTATCTGCGCCGATATGTCTATAAAGCTCATTCATAAAGCTCTGGCAGAAGCGCATGATTTCGCCATCGCTCTTACCATTGGGATCGAAATCGGCGCCGCCCTTACCGCCGCCCATGGGCAGGCTGGTGAGGCTGTTTTTAAAGGTCTGCTCAAAGCCGAGGAACTTCATGATAGAATAATTTACGGTAGGATGGAAGCGAATACCGCCCTTATAGGGGCCGATCGCGGAATTGAACTGGATGCGATAGCCGCGATTTACGCGAACCTTACCGCTATCGTCAACCCAGGGTACACGGAAGCTGATCTGGCGCTCAGGCTCAACCATCCGCTCAAAAACACCCGCTTCAATCAGATCAGGGCGCTGATCTGCAACGGGCTCCAAAGACTCCAACACTTCATAAACCGCCTGTAAAAATTCTTTTTCACCGGGGTTACGCTTCTCAACGCTTGCATATAATTCGTTGAGGTATGCATTTTTCAATGCCATCTTAATCACTCCTATATGTAGTAGAATAAAAAAATTTTAGCACCCTTTTTTAATCTTGTCAACATAAAAATTATACGATAATCTATTTAATTTCAACTGAATTTCTGTTAAAATAACACTATGAAGAAAAAAGCCCTTATAATCTTAATATCAATCAGCGCCGCAATTATGCTTTTGGCCGGCGGAATATTCTTGTTTCTGCGCAATCCAAAAGAGGCTGCGCCCGATCCGCGCGCCCTTTTGCACGAAGCAACGCGCTATTCGGAGCAAAATCTTTGCCTGATGGCGATCCTGCAGCAGGATCCGAAGGATCGGGAATGCTGGGCGCAGCTGCTGGCCAACTACCGCGCCCTCGGCGCTGATCCCCTTACTCTGGCCGCAACCGAGCAAGCAGCGCAGCGCACCATCGGGGAAATCCCCAAGGGCAGCGCCGAAGCTGCTCCCGAGCCTGCGGGCGCGCTTTTTGAGGCGGGCGGCATTGCTCAGGGCGGGCGGAGAGCGGAGGAATTCAAGGACGCGCTCGCTATCGCCACCGATGGCAATACCACCTACATCGCAAAACCCGATGGCATCTATGCCGATTTTAAAGGCCTTTCCCTTAAGCTCTCCCCCGCTCCTGCGGAGCGAATGATTGCCGCGGAAAACGGGCTTTATTATCTCAATGGTCTGACCCATCGTATTCAATATATTGCCCGCGATGGTCATAAAACCAAAACCTTGAGCGAGCGGGATGCAAAGGATTTTATCTTTTGGGATCAAGAGCTTTGGTTGGTCGATCAAAAGGGCGCGATATATTGCCGAGAGCGCGCCCTCGATTGCCCGCCCTGCAAAGCGCTTATTCGCGCAGGCAATCACCTTTATGCTGCAGCGGAAGAGGGCGGCCTTTTGCAGCTGCAGCGCAGCGGCACCTTCACTGTTATTACCAAAACACCTCTCTATTCCCCCATCGGCAGCGCTTCCGGCTCAATTTTATATCTCAATGAGCAGGGCTTTCCCTGCTGCTATGATCCCATCCGCAAAGAATCAGTAATTCTCAAGGAAATAAAAGCGTTGGCGGTGGATGAGGATGGCGGAAAGATTTATTATCTAAACGAGCGCAACAAACTAAAAAAGCAGTAGAAAAATTCTACTGCTTTTTTGCTTTAATATACTCTCTTGGGGAAAGACCGAAATGCTTTTTAAAAGCTTTTGAAAAGTGAAAGAGATCTGTATAGCCTACCGAGAGAGCGGCAGTGGAGGCGCGTTCTCCATGCTCTACCATCAGTTCGGCAGCCTTCTCAAGGCGGAAGGTCATCAAATAGCGACCGGGAGAGCTTCCGGTCCTCTTGCGAAATAGGCCGGAGAAATAACTACGATCCAAATTCAGCCGATCAGCCAGCTCCCGGACTGTTAAATCCCGCATATATTCCGAGCGGATACAATGAATTGCCTTATCGATATAATCCGCCTCCGGCGCACCCTGCTCCTGCAGGATACTCATCAGATCCCAAAGACGAGCGGCGAGAAATGCACTTCGCCCATTTTCAAATGCTATGCTCCGCTTCATTTCCTCAAAGATCGCGCCGGCGCCGGGGCAGCAAAGCAACGGCTCTGAAAGTGGCGCGGGGAGAGTCATATCGGTTGTAAATCCAATCCATTAACCCCATCAAAATCGGCGGAAATGTTCTCAACACCGGCCATCTGATTACTAATCTGCCGGAGGATGCCTGCGTAGAGGTTCCTTGTCTTGTGGATGGCCAAGGTGTCCATCCCTGCCACATAGGACCCTTGCCGGTGCAATTGGCGGCAATGAATATGACTAATATCAATGTTCAGCTGCTGACCATCGAGGCGGCCCGCACACTAAAAAAAGAGCATATTTATCAGGCCGCTATGCCGGACCCCCATACTGCGAGCGAGCTGGATATTGATACCATTAAAAAAATGATTGATGAGCCGATCGTTGCCCACGGTAATTAACTGCCGCAATATTACTAAAATAAAAGCGCGCTTTTTCGTCACAACCACCAAAAAAACGCGTTTTTTTTAATGGTTTTTTTGCTTGAAATGGCATTTGCAATATGCTATACTTTTAACATAATCTCGAAGAAACCTTCGGAATGCAAAAAACCGAAGGCGGAGAGGACTCTGGAGAATCCCATTCAATTGGGTGCCGAAGGTGCAAGGCGAAAGCTGAATCTCTCAGGCAAAAGGATAGAGTTCAATTTAATCGCTTTATGCTTTTAAATTGAGCAATATTTATTTTTCGGAGTCGCTGTTTTTGCAGCGATTTTTTATTTTGTATATTTTTTATAGGAGGGTTCATTAAAATGGATCAATTATTGAAAATTGTGCAGACGATCAACGCCTACACAGCAGACTACATCCTCATCGTTCTTTTGGTGGGTGTTGGTATCTATTATACCATCCGCACCCGCTTTGTTCAGATTCGCTGCTTTGGCGAGGGCGCAAAGAACGTATTTGGTAACTTCTCGCTTCGCGGCGGCAAGCAGAAGGGCGGCGGAATGAGCTCCTTCCAGGCGCTCGCTACTGCGATTGCAGCGCAGGTTGGTACCGGCAACATCGTTGGTGCCTGCGGCGCGATCCTGCTGGGCGGCCCCGGCGCAATCTTCTGGATGTGGATTATCGCCTTCCTTGGGATGGCTACCAACTACGGCGAAGCTGTTTTGGCTCAGAAAACCCGCGTTGTTGATGAAAACGGCGAGGTTTCCGGCGGCCCTGTTTATTATATGAAGAGCGTTTTCAAGGGCACCTTCGGCAAAATTCTGGCAGGCTTCTTTGCAATCGCTACCGTTTTGGCGCTGGGCTTCATGGGCTCTATGGTACAATCCAATTCCATCGGTGCCGCATTTAACACCGCCTTCGGCATTCCTTCCTGGATCATCGGCATTATCGTTGCTGTTCTGGCCGCCATTATCTTTATCGGCGGTGTTAGCCGCATTGCTTCGGTTACAGAAAAGCTGGTACCCATCATGGCAGGCCTTTATCTGATCGGCGGTCTGATTGTTATCATCTGCCGCATTCAGTATATCCCCGAAACCTTCGGTATGATCTTCAAATATGCCTTTATGCCCCAATCCTTGGCGGGCGGCTTATTCGGTGCTACCATTGCCAAGGCAATCAGCCAAGGCGCAAAGCGCGGCCTTTTCTCCAACGAAGCCGGTATGGGTTCGACCCCCCATGCCCATGCAATGGCGAATGTTAAAACAGCCCATGAGCAGGGTACTACCGCTATCATCGCTGTTTTCATTGATACCTTTGTTGTTTTGACCATAACTGCGATCATCGCAATCTCCACCCTTTATGCAGGCAACGGCGTGCTGGCCAACGGCCCTGTTGAAGGCATTGATAAGACCAATATGATTCAGATTGCGATGGGCAATATCTTCTCCATCTTTATGGGCAATAACATCGGCGCGAAGGTTGGCGCAATCTTTGTTGCTATCTGCCTTGCTTTCTTTGCCTTCTCCACCATCGTTAGCTGGAACCTCTTTGGTAAGATCAATTACCAATATCTCTTTGGCAAGGGTAAGGCTGCGACCACCATCTATTCTGTTATCGCAATCGGATTCATCTTCCTCGGCTCCTTGCTTTCCAACGACCTTGTTTGGGAGCTGACCGATCTCTTCAACTACCTGATGGTATTCCCCAATGCCATTGCAATGATTGCCTTAGGCAATGTTGTTGCAAAAGAGGCGCAGCGTGCGCGCGAGGAAAAACGCAGAAAGTAATTCATAAAAAAAGACCGCTTCGCGGTCTTTTTTATTGTCTTTATACATTTATTTTAATAAAATCGGCCCACGAAAAGAGTTTGGGATCAATGCTTTTTCCAAAATGGAAGTTTTCGGTGGATTACGCTCAAGCGGAGGCACTCCAAAATCAACGAAGAAAAGGCAAACCCCTATCATGAAACCAGCGTATAATATCGCCATGTTGCCGGCCATTATATTTGGGATAAGCCGCTGAGCCTTGATCGTATTCAATCCGCCGATGGGCAGGTCGATCGCTTTGAAGAGCCGTATCCGGCGCGGGCGATGCAATCCTTTTGCGGTTCCAGGATCCGAAGGAAGAGCCTTACCTCATTGAATATACATTGGAAAAATGATCAAAAGCCTCTTATGCATTGCATAAGAGGCTTTTTCTATCCTTTTACAGCGCCCGAAATGACGCCTTTAATGATATGCTTTTGCGCTAAAATATAAAAGAGAATGATCGGGATGATCGCGATGGTCAGCAGCGCCATAAATGCTCCGTAGTCAACGGTGCCATAGCTATCAGCAATCGCCGCCTGAATGGCCATCGGGATGGTATAAAATCCCCGCGTTTTATCCAAAACAAGGGTTGGCAGCAAATAATCGTTCCAGATCCACATCGTTTGCAAAATCGCAACCGAAATATAGGTCGGCTTCATCATCGGCAATACTACCCTGAAAAAAGTACTCAACGGATTGCAGCCATCGATCATTGCCGCCTCCTCGATGGAAAGCGGAATGGACTTCACAAAGCCTGTAAACATAAAAACCGAGAGCCCTGCCCCAAAGCCGAGATAAACCAGCGGAATACTCCATGGGGTGACCAAACGCAGGCGATCTGCAATCCAAGGCAGGGTAAACATCACCATCTGAAAGGGGACCGCCATCGAAAAAACGAAGGCATAATAAATCCAGCGCCAGCCTCTGCCTCTTACCCGCTCAATAAACCAAGCGCACATCGATGTGCAGACCAAAATCAGCGCCACAGAAAAGAGAGTAACGATCAGGCTATAACCGATCGAGCGAAAAAAATCAATCGATTGAATGCCGCGAATATAGTTTTGGAGCCCCACAAAGCTTTCGCGATCAGGCAGGCGGAATACCTGCGCTGTGATCGCTTCCTTATTCTTAAAAGAATTGATCAACAGTATTGCCAGCGGAAAAACATAAAACAGGCTTACAACTGCAAAAATCCAAGTTAAAAGACGATTCATCGGCTTTTGAGGGTTCTTATCCATCAATGCTGAATCTCCTTTCTATGGGTAAGCCAAAGCTGCAGCAAGGCAATCCCCGCAACAATGATAAAGAATATTACCGCCATTGCTTGCGCGGTACCATGGGATTTCGGGGTTGTGCCGTAGCTATTGCGGATACACATTGCCAGCATTTCGGTAGCGCGACCGGGCTTACCATCGGTCAATGCCAAATTCTGATCGAAGAGCTTAAAGGAATTGGTGAGGCTCAGGAAGGTGCAGATGGTTACCGAGGGCATGACCATCGGCAAAATCACATGGCGCAATACCGCGAATTTTCCCGCTCCATCAATCCCCGCCGCCTCAATCAATTCCTCCGGCACCGATTGCAGCCCCGAAACGTAGATAATCATCAGATAACCTATTTGCTGCCACGCAACAACCAAGACCAAGCCCCAAAAGCCAAAGGCGGTGCTATAGCTCAAATCCTTTCCGAAAAGAGGAATTAAAACACCATAGTTTAAAATCATCTTCCAGATATAGCCCAAGACAATGCCGCCGATCAAATTCGGCATAAAAAAGACGGTACGAAAAAGATTGGTGCCGCGGATGCCGCGGGTAAGCCCCAGCGCCACCGTAAAGGCCAGCACATTGATCAAAACCACCGAAACAACGGTAAACAAAGCGGTGAAGCCAAAGGAATACCAAAATTGACTATCGGCAACAAATACCCTCGCATAATTGGCAAAGCCTACAAAGCTCGGGTTTTCCACTGTTGCATATTCGCAAAAAGAAAGCCAAAGCCCCATCAAGAAGGGAACAACAAAACCGATAATAAAGGCAATCAAAGTTGGCAGCAAAAACAGCGGAAACCAACGTTTCAGATTTTTATGCATTGCCAATCCTTTCCTGCGCCCGCTTAATGGGCGGCATCATATTCCTTTTTCCAGCCGTCAACAAAGGCATCTTCAACCTTTTCCCAGAGCGTATCGGTCATCCCGCCCTGCGCATAGCTCAAAAGCGCCGCACCGAGATTGTTTTTCCATTGATCGCTGGGAATGGTTGTGAAATTCCAGGAAACCGGCTTTTTACCGTCTTCCAGAGCCTGATCCGCCGCCTGAATCAAGGGATTTTCCGCCTTTTTCGCGTTCTTAAAGGGAATGGAAAAGCCCATCTTCTCCGCAAGGGCGGTTGTGCCCCGCTCATCGGTAACAACCCATTCCAGAAAATCCAAGGTTGCTTTAATATCCTTTTCATCGGCGTTCTTATTTACGCACCAATAATTCTCGCTTCCGGTACAAAGCCCTTGAGCCTCTTCCCCATCTGCGCCGATATAAATCGGCAGCATTCCTACATTTTCAGCGCCGATCGCCTTTTCCATCGCCTCATTCCATGCCCAGGTACCGTTTTGATAAAATACCGCCTCACCGCGATTAAATTCATCGGCGGCCTGATCCGCTGTTTTGGCACCGATCTCGCCCGGAGCGCAGGTAGCATTATTCAAATAAAGATCCCAGATTTGGCGATATTCATCCAGATAGCTGCCCTTAATGGCGGAGGTGGAGGTGATGCGATCGTCTTCATATTCATAATAGATCGGCAGATTAGCCAGATGGTTTTTAAAGCGCCAATCGGAGGAAGAATCCATTCCTGCGGAGGTAAAGGCACCCTTGATCTTCAGCGCCTCACGCTTGCTTTGAATATCCTCTACCAGCTCCTTAAAGGAAGCAAAATTCCGAACCTCCGATAAGGATTTCACTTCGGCATCCTCCATGGCGAAATAGCGATCAAGAATTTCCTTATTATAGATAATGCCGTAGGTTTCCAAAACATAGGCAATTCCAAGAACCTCATCGCCCTCTTTCAGCGCGAATTCCTCATCGGTAAGATTTTTATAAAGGGCGGTATCCTTCAGATCATAGCAATGCTCCTTCCAGCCCGCAAGCCCAACCGGACCATTGACCTGAAACAAGGTGGGGGCATTGCTTTTCACAATCTCTGCCGAAAGGGTATCTTCATAATCGCCCGATGCGGCGGTAACAACTGTTACTTCAACGCCTGTTTCCTTGGTATATTCTTTGGCCAGAGCCTTCCATTGCTGATCCTGCTCCGGCTTGAAATTCAGGTAATATACCGCGCCGCTATCATTTTTTTGCATATTGCAGCCCGCCAGCGCCAGCAGCATCGCCAGCAGGCAAACAAAACCAACGATTCGTTTCATTGATTTTCCTCCTTTTATTTTGATTTCACTTCTATTTTAGGTGATTGGAAGAAAATTATACAAAAAAAGAAAAAAGGTATTGCATCAATCGATGCAATGCCTTTTTTAAATTTCTTTTGAGGGCGCTTTCCCAAAATAGGAAACATAAGCCTTATAAAAGGTGGTATACTCATTAAATCCGCAACGAGCGCAGACATCCAGCGGCTTATTTCCCTGCTCCAGCAGGGATTTCGCCCAATACAGCCGCTTTTGACGGATATATTTCATCAGGCTGATCCCCATTCTTTTTTTGAAGCGATGGGTCAGCGTGGATGTGCTCATATAAAAAAGCTCAGCAAGCGCCTCTACCGATTGAATTTCCGCAAAATGCTCCTCCACATAGGCGATGATCGGATCCACCGCAGGCCGATCCGCAACAGCCGGATCGCTGCCCAATTGCTGATGGGCATAAATTCCCAATAAAATCTCATTGCAAAGGGTTTTCAGCATCAAATCCTCATAACCGATCAGCTTTGCATTACCAAAAGAATACAAGCGATGGAAAGCCAAAACAATCGGATCATCTTTTTTCAGCCGGCAGCAGGAGGAGCCGCCGAAGACCTGCTTCAAAAGCTGCCCATCCGCAACAGCGCCGCGAAAAGAAAGGATATAACGGCAATAAACTGCGGCCTTTTCGGGCTTGGCAAAGTGATAGGTATTGCTCGGAATCAGCAAAAGCGTATATGGCAACAGTTCATATTCCCGCCCCTCGATCATATAGGAGCCGCTTTCCTCCAAAAAGAGCAAAATTTCATATTCGCTATGCATATGACGATTGAAATTTTTCAGCGGTGCATAGCGGCAGGCATACCCGAAATGAATTTGATTATCAGTAGAATACAGTTTCATTTTATTCAATCTCAAATGCAGGATTTTGCTTCCGCGCCATCTGCATTACCTTTACCAGTTGCAAGATCCGATCCATATTGGTCACCAAGGCTTCCCCATGGACCAGATGATTATAAATATTTTCATAAAAACAAATGGATGCAGGCGTAAAGGTATCGC
>JAZQDS010000097.1:0-12546 GCA_045546895.1 Eubacteriales bacterium
TTCTGACATAATGCACACCTCACTTTCTGATATTATATCACATAATAGGATTGCTTGCAAATAAGTGATAAGTGATGTCGCTTCGCTGTGATAAGTGATGCGATGCGTTCCATTCACGCGCCGCAGGCGTGCATCACGGGCAAAGCCTGCATCACGCACACTGTGCGCATCACGTTCCGCAAGGAACGCATCACTCAAAAAAAGCCTAATTTGTCTGATAGACAAATTAGGCTTTTTTGTTGGTGCGAAAGACGGGACTTGAACCCGTACGGAGAAATCCACACGC
Source organism: Eubacteriales bacterium (assembly GCA_045546895.1). Classification (GTDB taxonomy): domain Bacteria; phylum Bacillota; class Clostridia; order Oscillospirales; family QAKW01; genus QAKW01. The sequence continues at coordinate 287 of JAZQDS010000097.1, forward strand.
CCCTCAAACGTGCGCGTCTGCCAGTTCCGCCACTCTCCCTCAAATGCTTATCAATTATAGCAATTAAATTTAGAAAAGTCAATACCTAATTATAAAAAAATACCTTGAAAAAGATGCTTTTTTTTGATATCATAAATCCATCATCATAAAAGGCGGAATCTTTAGCGTGAAAGTTGCATTTTATACCCTTGGATGCAAGGTAAATCAATATGATACGCAAATTATGCGGGAAAAAATGGAAGGGGCAGGTTATCATACTGTCGATTTTGAAGATGCTGCAGACGTATATATCATCAATACCTGCACAGTCACCCAAATTTCCGATAAAAAATCCCGCCAAATGATTTCAAAAGTAAAGCGTAATTTCCCCCAAAGCGTCATTGTTGTATGCGGCTGCTATTCTCAGGTAGCACCTACCACAGTTGCGGCTCTTGATGGAGTTGATATCGTTTTAGGAACCTCAAATCGAAAAGATATTTTAAATTACCTTGAATTATTCCAAAAAGAGCAGCGGCAAATTTTGGAGGTTGATAATTGCGGAACGCTTGAAACAGAGGAAATTCATTCCTTTGGCGAAAAAAACCGCGCTATTTTAAAAATCGAAGACGGTTGTGAAAACTATTGTTCCTATTGCCTGATTCCCTTCGCACGCGGAAAAATTCGCTCCAAACCCCTCGAAATCATCAAAAAGGAAACCGCCGCCCTTGCAAATGATGGATATCGAGAAATTGTTTTGACCGGTATTCATCTTGGTTCTTATGGTAAGGAAAACGGCTCACCTTGCCTCGAAAAGGCAATTAAGGCGGTTTCAGAGAATCCAAAAATCGAGCGTATCCGCCTTGGCTCTTTGGAGCCAAGGATTATAACAGAATCATTTTTAAAAGAAATTCAATCAATTAAGAGTCTTTGTCCTCATTTTCATCTCTCTCTCCAAAGCGGATGTGATAAAACCTTGCGTGCCATGAATCGCCATTATTCAGCTCAAGAATATAAAGATGCTGTTGCATTACTGCGCAGATATTATCCCGATTGCGCCGTAACAACCGATATCATCGTTGGCTTTCCCGGTGAAAGCGAAGATGATTTTATTGATTCCCTTCAATTTGTCCGGAAAATTGGATTTGCGAAAATTCATATCTTTCCCTTCTCTCCCCGCAGCGGAACAAAAGCAGCAGCCATGAAAGAGCAACTAACCAAGAGCATCAAAACAGAGCGAGTAAAGAAAATGGAAGAAATCGAGGCTCAATCTCGCAAGGCTTTTTGGGAAAGCTTGGTCGGTACCGTTCAGACAGTTTTGCCTGAAAACGAAAAAAAGGGAACACTCCGCGGCTTTACTCCCAATTATTGTCCGGTTCGCTGGAGGGGGCGTTTATCCCATGAACCGATTGCTTTAAAAATTGTTGCTTATGACAATGAAAGCCTGATTGCAGAGGAAGGATCCGATCAATGAGAAATGTATTTAAGTTAAGAAAGCTTTACCGCAAAACCCAGTTGGAAATTTCTGAAATCATTGATTATCCAAAGCCGCTTTATTCAGCCTTCGAAAAAGGGAAATATGATCTTCCTCCCGCTAAAATCAAAGCGCTTTGTGAATATTTCCATGTGGGCGAGGATTACCTTTGCGCAGAAATAAAAGAATAATAAAAAGAGAAAGGAATTGGTCGCCCAATTCCTTTCTCTTTTTTATATTACGCTTTACGAATAATGCCCATTGGGGTCTGCTGTCCGCTTTGACCAAGGGGATTATCTTTCAAAATTTCAACATAGAGGGAGCGATCCATAGAGGGATCAGAAACACCAAGAATAACGCCATCAATATCATTAACATCAACGATGCAAACGTCAAATCCAATCCTTTCCTTGATCGATACAGCTACCTTATCGGGATCAACGGGCCCTAAAACAACGTAATGATTATAAGGCGGAATGGTGCAATCACAGGGGCCATCAATAGAGCGTGCCTTGGCGCCCGCAATATCATAAAAAATTCCGCGCTTACCAAAAAGCTTACCAACAGCGGAGCAAGCAGCAGCCCAAAGAATTTTAAAGGTGCCGCATTCGCGAATTGCCATTTCCATCGTTTCAGGGATACTCAAACCAATACCATAGGGAGATTTATAAACGAATTTGCAAAGAAATCTTGCCAACCAGCGAGGATGAATATCCTCCATTGGGATTGCACGTTTCTGGGTACAGGCAACGCACTTTTCGGAAATAAAAAGCACATCCCCCGCTACCATCAGGTCCTTGGCATATTTTTCCGCAACATCCTCAATCACATCCTGATCGGTAATAACATGTGTCTTGATCGGAAATCTTTGATAAACATCACCGCGTACTTCAATCTTTTCATTTTTTCCTTCATTCGGTTTAAATTCACGCATTATTCAATACCTCTTTATTTAAAAAATAACGGGAGCGGCGCCAAGGTTATAATATCATCACGCTCGGCAGCATCGCCCTCTGCAAGAATTGCCAACTTACCAACAATCTCTCCGCCTGCAGCTTCAACCAATTGCTCCAAAGCGCGCAAGGATTCGCCGGTGGAAATAACATCATCAACGATAACAACGCGCTTTCCGCACATTGCCTCCTTATCCTTTCCATCGATGCAAAGAATTTGCTTCTTTTCAGTAGTAATGGAATTTACCTCAACAGTAAAAAGATCCTTCATATAAAGCTTCGGCGCTTTTCGAGCCAATACATAATGGTTTTCCCCCGATTGCCGCGCCATTTCATGAATTAAAGGAATCCCTTTGGATTCGGCGGTAATCATAACATCGTGGGGTGGAATTTTTTTATTTAGTTCTCGCGCACAAGCTTCGGTAAGTTCAACATCACCGAAAATAACAAATGCTGCAATATCAAGATGTTCATTAACGGGGCAGATCGGCAATTCTCTTACCAAGCCCGCAACTTCCAAACGATATGTATCCATTGTTCGCTCCTTTCAGCACATAGCGGCAGCAAGCTTTTCTCCGCCGATCAAATGAAAATGGAGGTGAAATACGCTTTGCCCGCCGTATTCATTACAATTTGTTACAACCCGAAAGCCCTTTTCCATGCCAAGCTCCTTGGCAAGCTTTGCAATTACCTCGAAGATATGAGCGACTAAAGCGCTGTTTTCTTCATTAATTGCAAGGGCATTTTCAATATGCATTTTAGGAATCACAAGAATGTGGATCTTTGCCGCGGGATTCAGATCATAAAATGCAATTATCCGATCATCTTCATAGGCTTTATTGCAGGGAATTTCCCCTGTAGCGATTTTACAAAAAATACAATCTTCCATCTTGTTCTCCTTACTTTATCATTTCTTTAACGAAGTCAATGACCTTTGCCAGCGCTTCTTCTGCTTTGGAGGAATCCCCCATACCGGCCATTGCGCTATCAGGCTTCCCTCCGCCCTTGCCGCCGGTAACACCGGCAACCATGCTAACAAGCTTTCCGGCAGAAACGCCTTTTTGGATTGCCTCCTTGCTGCAAACGGCCATCAAGTTCCCTTTATCGCCGAAAACATTTGCAAAAACTGCAATAAAATGATCTTTATTGGCCTTCAGATCATCTCCCAGTTCGCGCATGGTTTTAACATCGCCATCCTTGATAAGGGAAGTAACAATCTGAATGCCCTCAACGCTTTCCGCATTATCGAACATCGAGCCGGATTGCTGCTCGGCAATCTTTTTATTGGCTGCAGCCAAAGCATTGTTCAGCGTCTTTACTTCCTCAACCATTGCTTTGCATTTTTGAACCAACTGCGGATGATTGCATTTCAAAGCCGCAGCCGCCTCAGAAAGTTCCTTTTGACGACGGTCCAGCAGATTCAAAACGCCGCGGCCGGTAACCGCTTCTATTCTGCGCACACCGGAAGCAACTCCGCTTTCAGAAGTAATTTTGAAGAGCCCCATCTTTCCGGTATTGGCAATATGTGTACCGCCGCAAAGTTCAATCGATGCACCCGGAATTTCAACCACCCGAACACGACTACCGTATTTCTCGCCAAAAAGCGCCATTGCACCTTTCGCGCGGGCCTCATTGATATCCGTTTCGTAATTCAAAACATCGATACCATCAAAGATTATATCATTTACCCGATTTTCGACAGCATTCAGTTCTTCAACGGTCATTGCTGAAAAATGAGTAAAATCGAAGCGCACCATCTGATCATTTACCAGCTGGCCCGCCTGCTCAACATGATTGCCAAGCACCTCGCGCAGCGCCGCCTGAAGCAAATGGGCGGCGGTATGATTACGCCGAATGGCAGCTCTGCGGGCGGCATCGATTTCGGCAACGACCTCATCCCCGACCTTCAAGCTTCCCTGCTCAAGGCAGCCGAGATGCATGAAAATACCGGAGGCATTCTTGGTTGTATTTTCAACCTTAAACTCGCCAATCATGCCGGTATCACCAACCTGACCGCCACCCTCACCATAGAAGGGCGTGCGATCCAAAATAATTATAGCCTTTCCATCTGCGCCAATAGACTCTACCTGCGCGCCATCTGCAACAATAGCAAGGATTTTTGCTTTCGCGCAATCCTCCGCATAACCCAAAAATTCGGTAGCAGCAACGCCATCCAGCGCAACACCATCACTTTTCCAAGATTCTGCATCCGCCGCTTTTCTGGAGGTACGCGCGGTAATCCGCTGTTCCTCCATTCGGCGAGTGAAGCCCTCTTCATCCAAGTCCATCCCCTTTTCCGCAAGGATGTCCTTGGTAAGATCAAGGGGAAATCCATAAGTGTCATAGAGTTTAAAAGCGTCATCCCCTGAAAGAGTACCCCCCTTAGCGGTAAGTTCTTCCAAAATGACCAAGCCCTGATCGATTGTTTTTGCAAAAGACGCCTCTTCATTGGCTAAAACATTTTTAATCAACGACTCTTTTTCGGCAAGTTCAGGATATCCGCTCATATTCTCGCGAATAACAACGTCACAAAGATCTGTTAAGAAAGCACCTTTAATCCCCAAAAGCTTACCATGGCGCGCAGCTCGCCGAATCAGTCGGCGTAAAACATAACCGCGCCCCTCATTGGAAGGAATAATACCATCGCAGATCATAAAGGTGGAAGCTCTGGCATGATCAGTAATGGCGCGGATAGAAATATCATTTTTTTGATCTTTGCCGTAGGTCACATTTGCCAGCGCACAAACACGATCCAAAATATTACGAATGGTATCAACCTCAAACATATTATCTACGCCCTGAATAACGCACGCAAGACGTTCCAAGCCCATGCCGGTATCAATATTCTTATGCTCTAACTCAGTGTAGGTGCCGTCACCCATGTTATTAAATTGGGAGAAAACATTATTCCAGATTTCCATATAGCGATCACATTCACAGCCGGGCTTGCAATCGGGCGAACCGCAACCGTATTTTTCACCACGATCGAAATAGATCTCGCTGCAGGGACCGCAAGGGCCTGTCCCATGCTCCCAGAAATTATCCTCCTTACCAAGGCGAACAATACGCTCTTCGGGAACACCGATCTGATTTTTCCAAATTTCATAGGCTTCTTCATCGCTTTCATAAATTGAAGGCCAAAGAAGATTTGCGGGAATCTCCATAGTCTCGGTCAAAAATTCCCAAGCCCAACGAATTGCCTGCTCCTTAAAATAATCGCCAAAGGAGAAATTTCCCAACATTTCAAAATAGGTCCCATGACGCGCGGTATGGCCAACCCGCTCCAAATCGGGCGTGCGAATACATTTCTGGCAAGTTGTTACCCGATTGCGAGGCGGTTTTACCTCACCTGTAAAAAATTTCTTCATTGGCGCCATGCCCGAATTGATCAGCAGCAAAGACTTATCATTATTGGGAACCAAAGAGAAACTGTTTAGGCGAAGATGCCCCTTTGATTCAAAAAACGAAAGATACTTTTCTCTGATCTCGTTTAACCCCATATACTTCATAACGCTTGTTTTCCTCCTAAAAATATAAAAGCACCCCGAACAAATAGGGACGGAATGCTCCGCGGTACCACCCTAATTGCACAGAAGTGCCACTTTCGTCAGCCGTTAACGCCGTACTTTGCGGCATTGCTCCGAAAAACAGCCGCCATGCACCCCTCTGCGAAAAACTCTCACCAATGTTTTTCTCTCTGTATGCAGTCTGAAGCATGGGATTTTTCCTCAACACAATACATTTTTAGTATATCATAGTTTTTTACACTGTCAAGAAATTTTTACCGATATAATTACATATTTCGCGAAAAATCGGGCCACAAGTTTTTCCGCCCGAAATCCCGTCTTCCGCAAAAACTGTAATAGTATATCGCGGCTGATCGGCAGGGTAAAACCCTGCGAAATAAACATTTAGCTTTTCCTCACCGTTTTCTATAATCCCCGTTTGCGCGCTTGAGGTTTTTCCGCCCGCACCGCCATCATTCGGTTTTGCCTGATTTCCGGTTCCGTTTTCAACAGCATAAACGCAATATTCTCGCAATTTTTCAGCAATGTCCGAATCCAATATTTGCTGCGGATCCGGCGCCTCTTCCTGCGCTTTTAATGCACCGTTAATCCAAAGCCCGCGGTATAATTTTGTTGCAGGCAGCAGACCATTATTGGAAATAATTGTCATTAATTGATTGATATGCAGCGGGGTCGCAGTCAATTCGCCCTGACCAATGCTTAAATTTGCAAGCCCCAAAGCGCCCCCTTCCTGCTTTAATCGCCCCGCACTTGCCTCAATTTTTTCTGCAATTTCAATCTTTTCTCCAAAACCGCATCGCCTTGCCGTATTAATAATGCGATCATAACCAAGAATCTGGCCGAGTGCAATAAAATATGAATTGCAAGAGCCGGCCAAAGCTTCCCTCAAATCCATTTCCTTTGCCGGCGTATGATTATTGCAGGAAAAGGTATGCTCCTTAATCAAAATGCCACCGTCGCATTGATATTTAAACCCCTCAAGCCCCGCCTCTAAAGCTGCCGCCGCGATAACTAATTTAAACACAGAACCCACCGCCTGAGAAGTAAGCGCCCGATTAATCAGCTCACCATTATCCGATTGCAGATATGAAACGATTTTATCCTCATCATAGTTTGGCTTGGATACCATTGCTTTAATTTCGCCGCTCCTGCAATCGGTTACAACAACAGCTCCTTTTTCAATGCGGTTCTCCATCAATTCCTCTACCGCCTCGCATAAGCCTCGATTTAGGCTCAAAACAATTCCGTTTTCGTTAACTTCTTCGCCTTGGATCTCCATCCCGAGCCCTGCCAACGCACCCCGCATTGCATCCGATCGATAGCGAACCGAGATTTCCGATGCAAACAGGCTGAGAAAATCATTATATTCTTTTTCAACCCCCGATAGCCCCACCTCGTCTGCGGAATCAAGATAGCCCAATAAGTGCTTTGCAACACCGCTATATCGCTCCTCCCCCTCAAAGATCCATACCCCTTTGGTTATTTGGGGGTTTTCATTTGTTTTTATAATGAATGGAGCTTCTTTTTTTAAGTTTTCTTTTGTTTCAGCTGCTTTTTCCCCGCTGATTTCAATTAATTTCTTTTGATCATCGCCCGCTATCTCGCGCGGATTAACAACAATATAGATGCATTTTTGTCCGCCCGCCAAAGGGATCATCGAATCGTCATAAATGCGCCCCTTGGTTCGATATAATACCAAGCTTCGCTCTCGCTTTGCCACCGCTGTTTCCGCTTGTGCCGCATTCTTTCCGCCTGCCAGCCAAAAACAACGAAAAATCAGCCCTATAAACGCCATGCATAGCGCAATGTAAAATATTCCGCTTCTTTTTACCATATTTATCACCCATTATAGTATGTCCCGAAATTTCAAAAACTTCGTTGACTTTTCAAGCAAATATGATATAATAATTTTAGAACATTTGTTCTAATTTTTCGGAAAGGGGCGGGAAAATGGAGCGCATCATCCTGCATTCGGATTTAAATAATTTTTTTGCCTCTGTTGAAGCGGCAAAAAATCCCGCTCTGCGCGGGAAAGCTTTTGCGGTGGCCGGCGATCCTGAAAAGCGCCATGGTATTATTCTTGCCAAAAGCCAGCTAGCCAAGCAAGCGGGGGTTCAAACCGGCGAAACCATCTGGTCTGCAAAGCAAAAATGTCCTTCTCTTTTAACGGTAAAGCCCGATATGAAATCCTATCATCAATTTTCCGAATTGGTGCAAAAAATCTATCGGCAATATACCGATGAAATCGAGCCCTTCGGCATTGATGAATCTTGGTTGGATGTCACCGGAAGCACCCGCCTTTTCGGCTGTGGCCCTAAAATCGCTTATGAAATTCGCAAGCAGGTTCGCGAGCAACTGGGGATGACGGTTTCCATCGGGGTCTCCTATAATAAAATTTTTGCAAAATTGGGAAGCGATCTGAATAAGCCGGATGCAACAACGATTATCAGTAAAGAAAATTTTCAAGCCGTTGTTTATCCCTTGCCGGTTTCAGCTCTTTTGTTTATTGGGCGATCTACTGCCGAAAAATTAAACCAATACGGAATTTACACCGTTGGAGATCTGGCCGCTGCGGATCCTGCTTTTTTAAAAAAACTATTGGGCAAAAACGGAGTTATGCTCCATCAATACGCCATCGGCTCAGATTACGCGGCTCAACATTTATCCGAGCCCGCCCCCATCAAATCGGTCAGTAATTCCGTAACAACTCCTTACGATCTCAAAACACCCGAGGAAATATGGGTTCAGCTGCTGATGTTGGCAGAGCATGTTACCGCACGTATGCGAATGCAAAGCTTATGCGGTTCTCTGGTAATGCTTTATGTGCGCGATAATCAATTTGGCTCCATTTCTCGCCAGCTGCCCCTTTCCATCCCCTCCAACAATGTTATGGAGATCGCTAATACCGCCTTTTCTCTTTTTCAGGAGCATTATGATTTTTCCAAGCCTGTTCGCTGCATCGGTCTTGGCGTAAGCAAGCTGACATCCGATAACGGAACCCTCCAAATGACCTTATGGGATCCGCGCCAAAAACGCTTTGAAGAGCAAAATTTAAGCCGCGCAATCGATCAATTGCGCGGTCGCTACGGTTTCAATTGCATTGTTCGGGCCGGCTGCCTTCATCAGCAGCTGAAAAACTATACCATTTCCTCTGAGCCGGGGCCGCCCGCTTCCCTTTGCACCCTCCCCGGCTGCCACATATAAAAAAGCATCCGAGCTCATTGAGCGCGGATGCTGCAATATTTAATCCTGAAGATGGGCAGCAGAATTCTGAATATCCGATTCCATTCCGGAAACCTTTTTTTCAAAATCCTCCAGGCAACGGGATGCAATAGCAAGCCGATCTGCCGCCTCCATCTTGGCGCAAATCAAATTTTTCTTTAAAATCTCATAATCAGACATTATCCGCTGATAGCGTTGCTCCGCATCGGCGCGCAATGCTTTAGCATGCGCTTCAGCATCCTCAATAATCCCCGCCGCATCGTTTTTGGCCTTGATCATCAGCTCTGCCAATACTTCGCGATTATCGTCATATAATTGAGCGCGGCGGCGCAGCTCCTGCAATTCACCGCTCTGCGCCTGAATACGATTATTGATCTCGGCGCGAGCAGCCTCTTCAAACTTAGAAGCAAGCTCTACCTCTAATTTTTTGCGCTGCTCCTGCTCAATCTCGGGGCGGATTTCCTCGGCAACGCTTGCGCGAAGAGCGGGCATAAGCTCATCGGTGATTTCCTGACGCAATGCCTCCATTTCCGCTTGATTTCGCTCCTTTTCAGCTGCAATATCATTGCGCTCCTCATCCGCTTGAAGCAAGCGCGCATTCGCATCGTTCAGCTCATTTTGAAGCGCTTCCATCCGGTGATTTAAATTATCGATATAAGCGATAACTTCCTCTTTATTATAACCTTTAAAAGATGTTTTGAAGATCTCAGCGTTTGCCATAAAAAGCCTCCATCTATTATTTAATAAACCAATCATAACATAAACATCAAGAAAAAGCAAACTAATTTCAAAAAAAGGTTGCTTTTTTTCCAAAGAGATAGTATAATAACAAACTGTGAATGCGCCCGTAGCGCAGTTGGATAGCGCGTCAGACTCCGACTCTGAAGGCCGCTGGTTCGAATCCAGTCGGGCGTACCAGAGCCCCGAATCTTTCATTCGGGGCTCTATTTTTATATACCAAAACATATGTAAAGTAAAACATCTTTACATATTATTTCCTTTAAATTCCGGTTATATTTTATAAAATCTCCGAAAAAAATAGTAACGGAGGCTTTTTATGATGGATAAGAAAAGGAAAAATGATGTTGTTCCCTATTACGCTACCCTTCCGATGCTACAGCCCAAAACAAAGGAGCCGGAATCCAAAACAACGATTCCGGATAATGCCGCAGTAAAAGAAACGAGGGATTGGAGCAAGGAGCTAAAGCTATAAAAAGCAGGCATTGGTATCCGCCAATGCCTGCTTTTTCTGTTATTAAATAAAAATGAATAATAGAATTGCCGCAACAATGCAACCACCACCAACCGAAAGCTTAGCAACACTTAATTTCGGCGGATTTTTGCGATATTTTCTCTCCAGATCAAAGGTAGGCTTCCCAAGCTCCTTCATAATTTCCAATTCTTTATAGCAATAAAATGCGCTTGCCGGCAGATAAAGACCATAAAGAAGAATCATCGGGAAAACAAGAAGGTTTGCAAGCAATGCGCTACCGTTAAATAATGCAATATACCCAAACACCAAAACCCAACAAGCCGCCAGAATCGGAGCAAAGGTATCAATAATCTCAACTTTTGTTAATTTTTCAGGTTTCTTATTTTTCTTTGCCATTGTCATTGTTCCTTTTTAAAAATTTTTTCTTAAATATTATACCATTATTAGAAAAAGCGGTCAATATCTTTCCGCGCATCCAAAATATTTCACTATCCAAAACCAAAAGAAATTCAAAGCTAAAAACACAAAAACCGATTTTTCATATACCTCTTTAAATCAGATCTTCAAAAAAACTGCTTTTATATCCGCGTAATTTCAAAAAAGAAAACGCAGCATTAAGTTTTTCCTCAAAATCAGGTTGATACCACTTATAATCAGAATAAAAATACTGCTCGTGAATCATAAGCCGTATGTTGTTTCGCTCGATCAAGTTTTCCAGCCGGTTTAAAATTTCCTGTTTAGAAAAACAATTGAGTACAATATCGATTGAAGCAAAGCTTATCGCGCCGCTTTTAACAGTTTCTCCGCCTCGAATTCTTTTTGCCATGGTTTCGGTCAACCCATAAGAAATTTGAGGATTTTGCTCGTCACCGAAAAGCCCTAACAGCCCTAAAACATTATTATCCATTAGCGCATTTAGCCCCTCTTCTGTAGTAAGACAATAATGAACAGTCGTTGTTTGAGCCAGCGCGAACGGTGAAGAAAATCGTATAATTTGTTCATTTGTTTTTTTACAATCTTGATAAACTTCTTTATATTTCGAAAACTCATAAGGTTTTTCATTTTCAAAATCCGAGTGAAAAGACAATTTCAGCCAATCCGCATTATCTCTCCATTCAGAATAATAAGCCGAACTCATTTTAGAAAGATCGAAGCTTTCCATACGGTAGAACAAATTCAACTGTACTTTCAAATCGAATTTTTTGTGTAACCGCTTAAACATAGCAAGATAGGGGTGTTCAAAAATGCTTTGATAATTACTTGCGGTTATTTCTTTTAAAAATCTTATATTGTCATCAACCGTGAAGCAAAACGTTTTTATATCAATCACCGCCTTTTGTATATTATACCATAAAAGCGGTGGAGAGACAAGATTAAATGAAATATCGCTATGCGATATGAAATAATCCTTCGGATTATGAAATATTTTGCTGACGCAAAATGTGAAATAAAATTCGCCTCTTAACATTTGCGAAGCAAATATTTCATACGCTTTAGCGTATTTCACAGCGAAGCTATTTCACTCGCCGTAGGCGAATTTCATTGAAAAAGAAAAGACAAGTCTTTCGACTTGTCTTTCTTTTTCTGGGACCGACACTCAAAATGGAACCGGTCTAAAAACCTGATTTTCTTTCGTTTTATTTAATTTTTACACCCTTGTTATTTAAAAATCTAATAAAACTCTCTTTATCGCCTTTTGTAAATGTATCTTTTCGGAATATGTAAATTAAATTCGCTTTTGAACGTAACAAAATCAAATTTTTGGTTTGAACGGAATTCCTAATCTTATCATACTCCAGTTTGTTGACTGCACCAGTCGATGCTGTATTCTGAATGTACTCATTCGTGACGATTGTTTCAACAGATATTTCTTTTCCGTGAACTTCACTATCGCG
>JAZQDS010000098.1:0-11143 GCA_045546895.1 Eubacteriales bacterium
CCAAAGCGCTTGGAACCGCGGCCGGAGGCCTCCAGCTTATCTAAATAATCCAGCGCCTTTCCGGTACCGATCGCAACGCAGGACACGGCATCCTCGGCAACATAAGCATTGATCCCGATCTTTTGAGAAACCAGCTTATCAAAGCCGCGAATCATCGAACCACCGCCGGTAAGGCAGATGCCGTTTTGATAAATATCACCGACCAGCTCAGGCGGGGTACGCTCCAAGACATTATGCAAAACATCAATGATCGTTACCGCGCATTCCTGCAACGGCTCCATAATCTCATCAGAGCGAATCTCGATGGATTGAGGCAGGCCGCTTAAAAGGCTGCGGCCTTTGATGACCATGGTTTTAACCTCTTCCTGCGGATAAACGCAGCCGATTTCCATCTTGATCGCCTCGGCGGTACGCTCACCGACCAAAAGGTTATATTTCCTTTTCAGATAGCGAACAATCGAATCATCGAATTTATCGCCCGCCATCTTAACCGAATCGGAAAGAACAACATCGCCCAGCGAAAGCACCGCGATATCTGCAGTCCCGCCGCCAACATCAACAACGATATTACCATTGGGCTTATTGATATCAATCCCCGCACCGATTGCGGCAGCCTTGGGCTCCTCGATCAGGGTAACGAATTTGGCGCCCGCATTCTTGGCCGCCTCTTCTACCGCCATCTCCTCCACTTCGGTAACACCGGAGGGAACGCAGATGATAACACGGGGCTTGAAATATGAATTCTTCGAAGCCTTGGTAATGAAATATTTAATCATCTTTTCGGTTACTTCGTAATCGGAAATAACGCCATCCTTCAACGGACGGACTGCAACAATATTGCCGGGGGTACGGCCGACCATACGGCGCGCCTCCTCCCCTACTGCAAGAACCTTATTATGGACTTTATCAATTGCAACAACGCTGGGCTCCTTCAAAACAACGCCCTTTCCTTTAATATAAACAAGAATTGTTGCGGTACCAAGATCGATGCCGATATCGTGACCTAACATGAAACATCCTCCAAAAATTACTAATTATATTTATTATACCGAGATTATGCTAAAAATTCAACTGTTTTTTACCGCAATTGCAAAAGTGGCGCAACAGACCTGCTCCGCGCCCGCCTCCAGCAGCAGGGCTGCGCAGCGATTTAAGGTTGCGCCCGTTGTCAGCAAATCGTCTATCAAAAGAACACGGCCCGAAAGGGCTTTTCCTTTTATAAGTTCATAGCTATTTTGTGCATTGGCCCAGCGATCCTTAACCGAAAGATATTTTTGCTGCTTTGTTTTGCAGCGCCGCAGCACCTGAATGCAAGGAAGCTGCAGCCGATCGGCGATTTGCTCCGCCAAAAGCTGAGCAGGGCAATAGCCACGCTCCAGCGCGCTTTTATAAGCCTGCGGCACATAAACAACCGCCGAGAATTCCTCGCCCAGCCGCGCGCGGATATGATGATACATCCGATTGGCCATAAATCCCGCCAGCTGCGGGCGATTACGTTGCTTAAAGCGCAGCAGCATGGTGCGGGGCGCGCCCTCATAAGCAAAGGCGCTTACATTTCTTAAAAAGGAAAAAGAATGGCCCATGCAGCGGCAGTTTTCGGGATATGCGCCGCAGATGCGGCAGACCTCCGCTGTTAGCTCCGTTGCCGATTTCAGGCATTGGACGCAAGGCCCCTTTTCCCTTACGATCCTTCCGCAAAACGGGCAGGTTTTGGGATAGATCAGCTCCCGCAAATTCATTGCAGGAGATAGCGCAGGCCGCTATATCGATTGGTATGCTTATTATTAGCAATCATTCGATCCACAACCTGACGGCTGCCAACGATAACCAGTAATTTTTTCGCGCGGGTTACCGCGGTATATAAAAGATTGCGATATTGCAAAAGCGGCGTCATTTCGCCCAAAACCAAAACCACCGCTTCAAATTCACTGCCCTGACTTTTATGAACGGTTACGGCATAGGCAGGCTCCAGCTCGTCCAGCTGATCATAAGCGTAGAGCCCAACACGATCTTCAAACCGGACCTTTACCTGCTTATCACGCGGTAAAATTTCAGAGATAATGCCGATATCGCCATTGAAAACGCCGGCTTCCTCCAGACCCTCAAAGGTTGTAACAGGCAGATCGTAATTATTCCGAATCTGCATCACCTTATCCCCTTCGCGGAAGATCTGATCGCGAAAATGAATACTCTTTCTGCCCGGCTGCTCGGGATTGACCCGATCACGGATCTGCTCATTAATATTCATTGTACCGGTTAAAGTTTTACGGGTAGGAATAATAACCTGCAAGCCATCCATAACGCTATAACCGTAGCGGCGCGGGATACGATTGATAATCATCTCAAGAGCCGCCTCCAGCGTACCTTGGGGCGTTTTTTTATTGATAAAAAAGAGATCGCCGCTATTCTCCAGCTCAGGCCGTTCCCCTTTATTGATCTGATGGGCGGTCGTAACGATCATGCTGCTCTTTGCCTGACGAAAAATCTTGGTCAGCGCAACGGTCGGCAGCGCGCCGCTGCGCACAAGATCCGAAAATACATTGCCGGCGCCTACGCTGGGAAGCTGATCCGCATCCCCTACCATAATCAGGCGGCTGCCCAGCGGGAGCGCCTCCAGCAGCGCTTCAAACAAAAGGCTGTCCACCATCGACATTTCATCCACAATTAAAACATCACATTTCAGCGGATTGGAGCCATTGAAGGTAAAAGCGCCGTTGCCGGGCTGCACCTCCAGCAATCGATGGATGGTTTGCGCCTTTCGATCGCAGACCTGACTCATCCGCTTTGCCGCCCGACCGGTTGGTGCGCAGAGCAAAACGCGATAATTCAACGCCTCAAACAAAGCAATCATTCCGCGCAAAGTGGTTGTTTTACCGGTGCCGGGGCCGCCGGTAAGCACCATCACCCGATTTTCAATCGCTGCGCGAATGGCATCGGCCTGCGCATCTTCATAAAAAATGCCCAATGTATTCTGGCTTTTTTTAATTCGCTCATCAATATTGCGGATTTCCTGACGGCCGAATTGCATCAACAATTTCAGTTTTTCCGCCGCTTTGGTTTCGGCCTTATAATAATTCGGCAGATAGATAACCTCTATACCGTTGATCTGCGCAACCTCCAGCTGATGGCGCTCACACATATTTTCGACTGCAATCTCCACCTCTTCCAAAGAGACCTCCACATATTGCGCGCCGAGCGGAAGCAATTTTTCCTTTGGCAGAAAGCAATGGCCGTTTTGCAAATTATGGACCAAAATATATTTCACGCAATAGCCGACCCGCAGCTCGTCTGCAGGACGCAGCCCGCCCGCCAGCGCGAGATTATCGGCATTCTGAAAGGAAAATCCCTCAATATCCTCCCAAAGGCGATAGGGATTTTCCTGAACGATCTGCGGCGCCAAAGCGCCATATTCCCGCGCAACCTTAACCGCAAAGGCAGGGGTAATCCCCAGCTCATGGAGCTCCATCAGCGTTTCGCGAGTACCTACTGTTTCGCGGAAGGCATCGGAAAGTTTTTGCGCCCGCGCCTTGGTAATTCCTTTAATTTGGGTAAGCTGCATCGGCTCATTTTCCAGAATATCAAAGCTATCCTCGCCAAAGCGCTCAACAATATGACGGGCGGTTGCGGGGCCGATCCCTTTTACCGCGCCGCTCAGCAAAAATTTGGTGATTCCTTCCAACTCGCCGGGGAAGCTTTTTTCGATCTCAACGCAAACAAACTGCCTGCCATATGTACTATGCTCTGTCCAACTGCCGACCGCATTGATCAGCTCGCCCGGATAGATCGAAACGCAGGTACCGACCGCAACAACCATTTCGCCATCGCAATCAACGAAAAATACGCGATAGCCTGTGCTCTCATTCTCATAAATCACGTCTTCTACAGTACCTTCAATTTGCTCTTCTTCTCCCATCGGAATCACCTCCTTTAATATTAAATTATATCACTATTCCTTCATTCTGTAAACAACACCCATGGATTTTTTTCGCAATAATCCGCAACCGCTTGGCGGCCGGCTGCAGAGAGCCCGCAATCAACGATTTCCAGCCGAACCTCATTCTTCCCCACCTGCATCCGATCCGCCATTAAAGAGAGAGAATTCAAGAGATAATTCACCCGCTCCTCTTCCCCAAAAAGCTCGATCCGCAGGGTAGCAGAGCGAATGGAATGAATGCGTCGCAAAGAAAAGATCTCGATGATCCCGATGATA
This sequence comes from Eubacteriales bacterium, assembly GCA_045546895.1. Lineage (GTDB taxonomy): Bacteria > Bacillota > Clostridia > Oscillospirales > QAKW01 > QAKW01. Next base: position 4,211 of record JAZQDS010000098.1, read on the forward strand.
CTTTCCAAAATACCCAAAACCGCAAAAAACGAAATAATCACCCAAAAGAAATGCATCAGCATCGCCAATCCCCCAATCCTTATCGTTAATATAAAATATGAAAAAGGATCGAAAAGCGTGCCAAAAAAATCCCGCTGCGCCATTCGGCGCAGCGGGATTCAAGCCTTATGCTTCAATAAACTTTTTCAATTCTTCCGCGATTGAAGTATCTTCCCAAGGAAGCTGCAAATCTTCGCGGCCCATATGGCCATAGCTGGAGGTAGGTGCATAGATTGGGCGGCGGAGATCGAAATTTTTAATGATCGCAGCGGGGCGCAGATCAAAGAAATGCTCTACCGCTTCCAAAATCTTTTCCTCGGCAACGGTTGCGGTACCAAAGGTATCGATCGTTACAGAAACAGGCTTTGCAACACCAATTGCATAAGCAAGCTCTACCTCACATTTTTTAGCAAGGCCTGCTTTAACAATATTCTTTGCCACATGGCGGGCAGCATAGGCCGCCGAGCGATCCACCTTGGTAGGATCCTTTCCGGAAAAAGCGCCGCCGCCATGGCGACCATAGCCGCCATAGGTATCAACAATGATCTTGCGACCGGTAAGACCGCTATCGCCCTGGGGCCCGCCAACAACAAAACGGCCGGTAGGGTTAATATAAAACTTAGTGTCGATCAGCAGCGCGGCAGGAATAATAGGACGAATAACCTTATCCAAAATATCTCTGCGCAGTTCCTCCAGCCCGATATCGGGACTATGCTGAGAGGAAACAACAACAGTATCCACCCGCACCGGCTGATCATCCTCATATTCGATCGTTACCTGCGTTTTACCATCAGGGCGAAGATAGGGCAAAATTCCCTCTTTCCGAACAAAGGTAAGCTGCTTTGCCAGCTTATGCGCCAAGGAAATTGCCATCGGCATCAGCTCCTCGGTTTCATCGGAGGCATAGCCAAACATCATACCCTGATCACCTGCGCCGGTAGACATTGCGGCATCCTCATCCCCTTCTTTGGCCTCCCAGGCCTGATCAACGCCCATCGCAATATCAGGAGATTGGCGGTCCAGCGTAATCATAACGCCGCAGGTATCGCAATCAAAGCCGTATTTGGCCCGATCATAGCCAATTTCGCGAATGGTTTCACGAACAATATTCTGGTAATCCACCTGCGCGGTCGTTGTTATTTCGCCCATAACATGGACGGTTCCTGTTGTAACGGTTGTTTCGCAGGCAACCCGCGCTGCAGGATCCTGCGCCAAAATGGCATCCAAAATCCGATCGGAAATGCGATCGCAGATTTTATCGGGATGTCCCTCGGTAACCGATTCAGATGTAAACAAATAATTTCTTCCCATTTTTCTTTCCTTCCTTTCAGCGCCCTTTGCAGCACTAAAAAACGCTCTTGACAGATCAAGAGCGTTTCAAAACTTATCTTTCGGATGATATCCGCAGGATTTAACACCTTGTTGGGTTTTTATCCAATAGGTTGTCGGGCTTCATCGGGCCTGTTCCCTCTGCCACTCTTGATAAGGCTATTTAATTCAACAAATTTCGTAAATTATAATACCTTATCTGCCGCTAAATGTCAAGAGATTTTTAAAGAACATCGGCAAAAATCAAAAACAACAGCAAAAAGGTGATCAGCAAAAAGAGGCCCGCTAAAAGAAATATGATGCGGGATGATGTTTTGCTCTTATTTCCGCTCCCCTCCGGCAGCAGCCGCGCCTTTCGCAAGGCTGTAACGAGAGGCTTATAAAGAAGCATCGTCAGCGCCATATTTAATCCGCCCTTCACCAAATTGAAGGGCAAAAAAACCGGCAACAGCATATCAACAATCACCGAGCGGGGCACCTTCATATAAAATGGGGTGATCAGATAATTCCAAAGCACCATACAGCCACTCATAAAGCATACGCTGATCGCAAGCCCGATCAATGCACTCTTCATCGTGCGCGAACGCTTATAGATTAAAGCAGCAGGAACCGCAAAAGCGCAGGTTGATAGAATATTCATTAAAAGACCCCAAATTCCGGTTCCGGAAATAGAAATAAATTCCAAAAAAGAAACCGCAACCGAAATGATTACCGAGGCAATAGGGCCAAGCATAAAGCCTGCAATAACAACGATGGCATCCTTGGGATCATAGCTCAAAAAACCTGCAACATTGGGAATCAACCGCCCAACCAATACCAAAATAAAGGAAACCGCGCTAAGCATCGCCACCAGCGATATTTCGCGGATACTAATCTTTTTCATAAAGCATCCTACCCTTCTATTCTTTGACAGACGCAGGAAACGCAAAAAAATGCTCCATAGGAAATCCTATGGAGCATAATTTCTGCATATCACAACATTCTTTTCACATCCGGACTATACCGTCGGTTCGGGAATTACACCCGATCATGCGCAAGCGCTCGCGGACTATACCGCCGGTAGGGAATTACACCCTGCCCCAAAGAATCGTTATTGATGATAATTACTCGTTGATCGCGGTAACAACGCCGGAACCAACAGTACGGCCACCCTCACGGATAGCGAAACGCAGACCCTCTTCGATCGCGATCGGAGTGATCAGCTCAACGTCCATAACAACGTTGTCGCCGGGTTTGCACATATCGGTGCCTTCGGGCAGAGTGATAACACCGGTAACGTCGGTAGTTCTGAAATAGAACTGAGGACGATAGTTGGTGAAGAAGGGGCTATGACGGCCACCCTCGTCCTTGGTCAGAACATAAACCTGACCCTTGAACTTGGTATGGGGATGGATGGAACCGGGCTTAGCCAGAACCTGACCACGCTTGATGTCGGTTCTGTTGATACCACGCAGCAGAGCGCCAACGTTATCACCGGCCTCAGCATAATCCAGCAGCTTACGGAACATTTCGATACCGGTAACAACGGTCTTGCGAGCTTCGTCAGCCAGACCAACGATTTCGATTTCTTCGTTCAGCTTCAGCTGACCACGCTCAACACGGCCGGTAGCAACGGTACCACGACCGGTAATGGTGAATACGTCCTCAACAGGCATCAAGAAGGGCTGATCTGCCTTTCTCTCGGGGGTGGGGATATATTCGTCAACATTGTTCATCAGCTCAAGGATAGGAGCATAAGCGGGATCGTTGATATCGGTGCTGGAGCACTCGATAGCGCCCAGAGCGGTACCGCGGATGATGGGAATATCGTCACCGGGGAACTCATACTCGTTCAGCAGGTCACGGATCTCCATCTCAACCAGATCCAGCAGCTCTTCGTCGTCAACCTGATCACACTTGTTCATGAAAACAACGATGTTGGGAACGCCTACCTGACGGGAGAGCAGGATGTGCTCACGGGTCTGGGGCATCGGACCATCAGCAGCAGATACAACCAGGATCGCACCGTCCATCTGAGCAGCACCGGTGATCATGTTCTTAACATAGTCAGCATGTCCCGGGCAGTCAACGTGAGCATAGTGACGAGTGTCGGTCTCATACTCAACGTGAGCGGTGTTGATGGTAATACCTCTTTCTCTCTCTTCGGGAGCCTTATCGATATCGCCATACTCGGAATAAGCAGCCTGACCCTTGAATGCCAGCACCTTGGTGATAGCAGCGGTCAGGGTGGTCTTACCATGGTCAACGTGACCGATGGTACCAATGTTTACATGGGGCTTGTTTCTCTCAAATTTAGCCTTTGCCATTTTGAGTTTCCTCCTTTAATGTGTTTGATGTTTAGATAAGCCTATTTTAATATAAATCAACAGAGATTGCAAGTGTTTTTTGCAATTATTCACTCTTTTGACGGGAGCTGATAATCTTTTCAGCAATATTCTTGGGAACTTCGAGGTAAGAATCAGGCTGCATGGTATACTGACCACGGCCCTGAGTCTTACTGCGGAGGTCGGTAGCATAACCGAACATCTCGCTCAAAGGTACCAAAGCATCGATCTGGCGGGCACCGGGGATGGCTTCCATACCCTGCACCTGACCGCGGCGGCTGTTCAAGTCGCCGATAACGTCGCCCATATACTCCTCGGGAGTAACAACAACGACAGACATGATGGGCTCCATCAGAACGGGGTTGCCCTTCTTCATAGCATCCTTAATTGCCATAGAACCGGCGATCTTAAATGCCATTTCAGAGGAGTCAACCTCATGATAAGAGCCATCATACAGAGTAACCTTCAGGTCAACAACCGGGAAGCCGGCCATAATACCTGCCTGCATTGCGCCCTGAATACCGGCATCAACAGCGGGAATATACTCCTTGGGAATCGCACCACCGACAACCTCGTTGATGAATTCATAGCCCTTACCGGACTCATTGGGCTCAACGCGGATCTTAACATGGCCATACTGACCCTTACCACCGGACTGACGAGCATACTTCATATCGGAAGCGCAAGCAGCACGAATGGTTTCCTTGTAAGCAACCTGAGGCGCACCAACATTTGCTTCAACCTTAAACTCACGCAGCAGACGGTCTACGATGATCTCCAGATGGAGCTCACCCATACCGGCGATGATGGTCTGACCGGTTTCTTCATCGGTCCAGGTACGGAAGGTGGGATCTTCTTCAGCCAGCTTGGCCAAAGCAACCGCCATCTTCTCCTGAGAAGCTTTTGTTTTGGGCTCGATCGCAACGCGGATAACGGGATCGGGGAATTCCATCGATTCCAAAATAACCTTGCGGCTCTCATCGCAGAGAGTATCACCGGTAGTAACGTTCTTCAAACCAACCGCAGCAGCGATATCGCCGGTATATACTTCGGTGATTTCCTGGCGGTTATTGGCATGCATCGCAACGATACGGCCAAGACGCTCCTTGGAATCCTTGGTGGAATTATAAATATGAGTACCTGCAGAAACCATGCCGGAATATACCCGGAAGAAGCAGAGCTTACCAACAAACGGGTCGGTCATGATCTTGAAGGCCAAAGCAGCAAACGGCTCTTTATCATCGGCATGGCATTCGATCTCTTCGCCATCGGAATCTGTACCCTTAATGGCAGGGATATCCAAGGGAGAAGGCATATATGCAACGATGTTATCAAGCAGCATCTGAACGCCCTTATTACGATAAGCAGTACCGCAGCAAACAGGAACCATAGTATTATCGATGGTTGCCTTGCGGATTGCGGCGCGGATCTCATCGTTGGTGATTTCTTCACCTTCCAAATATTTCATCATCAGCTCTTCATCGGTCTCGGCAACAGCTTCAACCAAAGCCTCATGATATTCCTGAGCCTTTTCCTTCAGATCATCGGGGATCGGCTCCTCGCGGAAATCCTTACCCTGATCATCGTAATAAACTTCCGCATTCATCTCGATCAGATCAACGATACCGCGGAAGGTATCTTCAAAACCGATGGGGAGCTGAATGGGAACAGCATTACACTTTAAACGGTCCTTCATCATCTGAACGACACGATAGAAATCGGCACCCATGATATCCATCTTATTGATGAACGCCATACGGGGTACGCGATACTTATCAGCCTGACGCCATACGGTCTCAGACTGAGGCTCAACACCGCCCTTTGCGCAAAGAACGGTAACAGAACCATCCAATACACGCAGAGAACGCTCTACCTCAACGGTAAAGTCAACGTGTCCCGGAGTATCGATGATATTCAGGCGATGATTCTTCCAATGGCAGGTGGTAGCAGCGGAGGTGATGGTAATACCACGCTCCTGCTCTTGCTCCATCCAGTCCATAGTGGCATCACCGTCATGAGTCTCACCGATCTTATGGTTACGGCCGGTATAGAAGAGGATACGCTCGGTAGTAGTCGTTTTACCGGCATCGATGTGGGCCATGATACCGATATTACGATACTTATCCAATGGGAATTCTCTAGGCATAAGTTCTCCTTCCTAACGCGGTGATTACCATCTGTAATGAGCAAAAGCTCTGTTGGCCTCTGCCATCTTATGAGTATCGTCGCGTTTCTTAACAGCGCCGCCGGTCTCATTGATGGCGTCCATAATTTCGCCGGCCAAACGCTCGCACATATACTTTTCATTTCTGTTTCTGGAATACAGAGTCAGCCAACGCAGACCAAGGGTCTGACGACGGTCGGCGCGCACCTCCATAGGAACCTGATAGGTAGCACCACCTACACGGCGAGCCTTAACTTCCAGCTTAGGCATGATGTTTTCCATTGCCTCGGCAAAAGCATCCAAGGGATCCTTGCCGGTTTTTTCCTTTACGATATCGAATGCATCGTAAACGATTTTTTGCGCAACACCCTTCTTGCCGTCATACATAATATTGTTGATCAGCTTTGCAACAACAACGCTTCCGTATACGGGATCGGGCAGCACTTCTCTTTTGGGGACAAAGCCTCTTCTGGGCATGTTCTTCCCTCCTTCATAATTATGATATCATTGGTACTCGAAGAAATTATTTCATTCTCCGCCAGCCGTTTTAAGAAACTTTATCCTATTTATATATAAAAACAAAATAAAGTTTATAAAATCAACTGATTTACGCAGGCCGTACCTTATTTTTTGCCTGCCTTCGCCTTCTTCGCGCCATATTTGGAGCGAGCCTGATTACGATTGGCAACACCCTGAGTATCCAAGGTACCGCGGATAATGTGGTAACGGACACCGGGGAGGTCCTTAACACGTCCGCCGCGGATCAAAACCACGCTATGCTCTTGCAGGTTATGACCAACGCCCGGAATGTAGGAAGTAACCTCAACGCCATTGGTCAGACGTACTCTCGCGATCTTACGCAGCGCAGAGTTCGGCTTCTTGGGGGTAGCGGTCTTAACAGCAGTGCAGACGCCGCGCTTCTGGGGGCTTGCAGTCTCGGTGGGCTGATTTTTCAGCGTATTGAAACCTCTGTTCAGAGCGGGAGCGGTGGACTTCTTTACAGATACCTCTCTACCTTTGCGAACCAACTGGTTAAAGGTGGGCATGAAAACAAAGTCGGATCGTAGCCATGTCGTT
>JAZQDS010000099.1:0-32974 GCA_045546895.1 Eubacteriales bacterium
CGGTTACCCGCCCTACGCCCTTAGCAGGGGCGCCTCTTCGGCCTCTTGAGTATTTCTCCGAGTACGAAGTGATCTTTCAATTTGCTCAATTATTATATCCCAAACCCAAGGGAATGTCAAGTCATATTTCAAAGTTTACAAAAACTTCTTGTTTCCTCTTTTTTCGATTGATAAAATCGCCTCATTATGTTATAATTTTAATGAAAAGGCCATCAAATCTTGATTGGGAGGTTTTATATGGACTATAAAATTTTTGAATACGATCCCTATTTAAAACCTTATGAAAAGGATATCCTGCTGCGGATGGATCGCTATGCCCAAAAGCGCTCGGCGCTATTAAAAGATTGCGCCGATCTTTCCGCCTTTGCCAATGCCCATCATTATTTCGGCATTCATCGCACCGCGAGCGGATGGGTCTATCGGGAATGGGCGCCCGCCGCCGATCGGATGCTTTTGACCGGTGATTTTTGCGGCTGGGATTTAGAGGCTTTCCCCATGGAGCCGCTGGGCAACGGCGTCTTTGAGCTGAAGCTCCCCGCCGATACCTTAAAAATCGGCGAGAAGATTCAGGCAATTATCTGGCACAACGGCGCGCTTTTACGCCGCGTTCCCGCCTACGCGACCAGAGTTGTTCAAGATCCGCAGACCTATCTTTGGTGCGCCGAGGTTGATCAGGCGATTTCCGAGCCCTTCCCCTGGACCGATCAGGGCTTTACCCCTACCGCCAATCCTTTGATTTATGAATGCCATATCGGCATGGCGCAGGAGGATTATGCGGTAGGCAGCTATCGCCGCTTTACCGAGGAAATTTTGCCCCGTATTCAGCAGCTGGGCTATAATACCATTCAGATCATGGCGATTATGGAGCATCCCTATTATGGCTCCTTTGGCTATCAGGTTTCCAATTTTTATGCGCCCTCCTCCCGATACGGCACCGCCCATGAGCTGAAAGAATTAATCAATACCGCGCATCAGATGGGCATTACAGTTCTTTTGGATGTTGTTCATTCCCATGCGGTTAAAAACAGCGGCGAGGGCCTCAATTTCTTTGACGGCACCCCCTATCAATATTTCCATGAAGGGCCGCGCGGCGATCATAGCGCTTGGGGAACCAAGCTTTTCAATTATGATAAAAACGAGGTGTTGCATTTTCTTCTCTCCAACCTGAAATATTGGATGGAAACCTATCATTTTGATGGCTTTCGCTTTGATGGCGTTACCTCGATGCTTTATCATGATCATGGGCTGGGAAGTGCCTTTACTTCCTATGATATGTATTTTTCAATGAACACCGATTTAGAGGCAGTAACCTATCTGCAGCTGGCCAATGAGCTGATCCATTCCATCAATCCCCGCGCCCTGACCATCGCGGAGGATATGTCGGGAATGCCGGGGATGTGTATTCCCCTTTCCGAGGGCGGAATCGGCTTTGATTATCGGCTTTCGATGGGCGTTCCCGATCTATGGATCAAATATATCAAAGAATATACCGATGAGGAATGGAATATGGATCAGCTTTGGTACGAGCTGACCGCCCGCCGCCCTCATGAAAAAAATATCGGCTACAGCGAATCCCATGATCAAGCGCTGGTAGGCGATAAAACCATTATGTTTCGCCTTTGCGATGCCGCGATGTATAGCGGCATGCGGCGCGATAGCGGCGATCCGATCATCGATCGCGGAATGGCGCTGCATAAAATGATCCGCCTCATTACCGCAACCCTTGCAGGCGAGGGCTATCTTAATTTTATGGGGAATGAATTCGGCCATCCCGAATGGATCGATTTCCCGCGGGAGGGCAACGGCTGGAGCTATCATTATTGCCGCCGCCAATGGAGCCTTGCGGAGGATCCCGCGCTGCGTTATTCCCATCTTTTGGCCTTTGATGCGGCAATGATTCGTTTGCTAAAGCAAGGCAAGCTTTTATCGCAAAAGCTCCTTTTAAACCAAAATCATTTTGCTGATAAAACCATCCTTTATGCCAAAGGCGATTATCTTTTTGCTTTTAATTTCCATCCTGAGGCCTCTTATGAAGGCTATTGGATTCCGGCGCCGCAAGCGGGCGATTATCAGGTTGTTCTCTCCGGCGATGATCCCGCCTTTGGCGGCTTTGGCCGCGCCGATACGCATTATCGCTATACCGCTGCTCCCCGCGCAGATGGGCAAATCGGCTTCCAATGCTATCTTCCCCAACGCACCGCATTGGTTTTCAAAAAAATAAAATAAAAGAACACCCAAGACCTTCAAGGCCTTGGGTGTATTTTTTTATTCATATAATGCAGGATCCAGCGGAGCCTGATCCGCCAGCAATTCCTTACCCTGCGCTCGCTGATAAATTCGCTTCATGGCGGCCAGCATCCCTGCGGCATCGCAAAGCTGCGCCTGCGCCGCGCCGAGTTTGCCATAGCGCACCGCGCCAAAGGCCCGAAAGGCGGGCTCGAATTTCGGAAAACGCTCGGAAACATCCCCGATTTCATCCTCGGAAAAGGCCCGCATCTCCCTGATCTCAACCGAGCCGTCTTTTCTCCTGATCTTCATCGGATAGGCCCGATCGGTCAGGCGGCGATTGCCGATCAGCATTTCCTCCACCGCATGGAGAAAGGTATTCTTATCCTGACCCACGCCCAAAAGCAAAATAAAACCCTTGCGCTCCAGAATTCCCGCATAACAGCCCTCGGGAGAAAGGGGCGTCTTGATCATCTTTTCCCTTTGAATAAAGGCCTTGGCATCCGCGCCGAAAACCACCATCGAATGGGTTGGATTTTCGCTGCGTTCGCCGGCAGGATGCGCTGCTGCCAGCTGCGGCAAAATTCCGATGCAGGTCTTATCGCTTTGCATATCCAAAACAAAGGGGCAATCGGCCCTGCCGAAATTACTCCAGGTATGGGTAGGAATACAAAGCAGGCCTCCATCGGCAGTAATATATTCGATCAGCGCATCCAGCAGCCCTTCGCCGCTCCCTTCCACCGCGCCGACCGCGCGCAAAGAGGTATGAACAATAACCGCAGAATCCTGCGGGCAACCCAAGGCGCGAAGCTGCTGAAAAATCATCTCTTTTGATATCATTTCTTTTTCCTTTTAAAAATAAAACGGCGGAACAAAATGATGTTCATTACAATAAAGAATACCAGCAAAATTACGAAGGTCAACATCGGCTTTACCGGCGCCATGGTAGCAAGAAACATCAGCGGAAAACCGAAAACAATCGCAGGGAAATTCTGATAAACCATATTATCCGCTGCGGGCGTTTTAAAATCGCCATCCAGCTCGCGAAGCAGGATAATGCCGGTGCTTGCAGTACCGGTAAGCATCCCATACATCATCAAAAATTGCTCCTCGCAATATTCGGGGAAGAGCTTTTTGGCAACAAAATAGTTATAAGCATAGGTAATTCCCAGCCCAACAACGCCTAAAATCAAGATCAAGCCCCAATATTTTTCCAGCATATCCAGCCGAATGGCCGCGATTCCCGCAACCACCATCAGATCAAAGAAGAAATTGCTGGCACGGGTCAGCAGGAAATTATTGGTATAATCGCGGCGAATGATATTCTTTTTGCGCATAAAATTAATCAGCGCCTTCATTGCCGTTGCCATAATAACACCCAGCAGGAAATTAAAGCCATAAATGACAGCCCGCATTCCGGGCAGCAAAAGCCCCAGCCCATACATCAAAAGATAGGCCAGCAGATATGTAACGGCAATCAGCGCGATCTGAACGGTCATTTTATCGATGCTTTCCTGCATCGGGATTTCATTCTCGCTCTCAATTTCGCCCTCAAAGCGATCATTGCCCAGCCTCACCCGATCAGGATGGCGCTTTTTGATGATGTTAAGATGGATAACACCTCCGAGGCTGGCGCTCAAAAAGCCCAGCGCCGCAATGGTAAGGCCAAAGCTCTTTCCGCCAACAAAGCCGAATTGGCTCTCATAAATCCCGCCGTAGTTCAGCGCCTGGCCGGTACCCTGCCCATAGCCAAAGGGGAGCAAAACGCCCGCCGCGGCAAAGAAATCTTTCATGAGCAATGCGGCAATCATGGTAATACCAAAGCCAAATACCGCCTGCAGCAGGTAGGTAGAAACCGTTGTAACACCGGTATCAAAAATCTCAATGCTGCGCTTTTTATTCAGCTTTCCCCCATCGGTTTTCAGAGAGGAAGCAATAAAGCCCAGCGCAAGGCAATGATAGGTAAAGATCTCAAGGGTAGTTGTACCCGAAGCACCGAAGGCAGGCGCATCAAAAAGCGCATCACCGGTAATCGCGCGGTAAATCCCCGCAATAATCAGCAAGATAACGCCACCCAAAACCGAGGTCGGAATCAAGGATTTTTGCATAAACGGGATACGCCTTTTCAGCATATTGGCAATTAAAAGGCTGCCCATTAAAACGGCAATCAGGAGGATAGCCCCCCAAACTTTAAAGTCCCAAAAATTTTCCATTGCTGTCTCCTTTAATGATGTTTTTATAACGATGATAAAAATGAACATATTTCAGCGCATTGAAATGCTTATCGCCCTTCAGCTGAAAAATTCTTCCATCATAATATATATTCGCCTTATTACGCCCCAAAACAGTTATTGCCAATAGCTCGGAATAGGGCAATACCCAAAGCCCCTCTTCCCGCTCCAGCTCCAGCCGATCGCCGTAGAGGCGGATTTTAACCTTCTTTTCCAGCGCAATCTTCTTTTTAAAAGCCAAAACCTCAAAAAGAGCGGCGGCATCCTCAAAAACAGGCTGCTCGGTAAGCGCAGCGGTATTGGTATCGTTCATAAAATCGCATTGATAATCATACCATCCCGCAACAAACCGAAAAGGAAAATCAAAGCCAACGCCCTTCAATTCCTTGGTGGGCAGATAGCGCACCTGCCTGCCGCAGCGGGTGCATTGCATATATTGCCCGCGGCTCTCATGCTTTGCAAAGCCGCAATAGGGGCAAATATAAATGGCGCGTTCCAGATATTCAGCGCTCTTTCTATGATGAAATTCGCCGCTCAGCTTGGCTTCATCCACATAAAGCCCATCGCGGATCTCTTCATATAGCTGCTCATTGGTCCAGCCGGCATATTCCTCGGGCTCGATAATTCTTGCAGGATAGGCGCGCATCTTTCCGCGGCGCTTAACATCGCTCCAGCGCGGCTCCACCCCATAGCCGCCCTCAATCCGAAAGATCATAATCGGCAGCCCCAATTTGCGGGCAAGGGAAGCAATGGCGGGATTCATATATTCTGTTCGCCCGCTATATGTACGATTCCCTTCGGGCGCGATGGCGATGGTACCGCCCTCGCGCGCAACCCGAATGCAGGTTTTAACTGCCTGCAGATCAGTTGTTTGCTTACGGATGGGAATCGGCGCAACCAGATAGCGAATCAGCGAAGAAATCCAGCCCATCGAGAAAATATCCTCGGTAGCAACATAATAAATCGCGCCCTTTACCGCCATCCCCAAAAAGAATTGATCAAAGGGTGTCTGATGATTTAAAACGATCAGATATTGGCGCGGCTTTTCATCCTTTTGCTTAATTATCTCCACCCCGTATTTCATTCGGGCATAGGGATACATCAAATAATAGGCCAAATTGCGCACAACCAAATGGCGCGGCTTGATCCATTGATTATCATTCTTCACTGAAATCACCTACCTATCTATATATTATAATATATAAATGCTTACTTTGTAAAGTTAATTGAAAAGGATTAAAAAAAATTAATAAAAAAATCACCCTTGCCCAAAGGCAAGAGTGATTTTTTGGAGCGGGTGACGAGGCTCGAACTCGCTACCTCGACCTTGGCAAGGTCGCGCTCTACCAGATGAGCTACACCCGCATTTTTTGCCGCTCTCTTTAGCGACAAGCAATATTATACAAGATGATCTGCCGAAAGTCAAGCACTTTTTTAAAAAATTTTTATTTTTTTATTTGCGCCCCCAAAAGTGATTTTGGGGGCGCATTTTTTTATTTTATTTCCAGCTTAATTACAGGGATAATCGGCTTCTTTGCATCCTCGGATGCATAAGAAAACGCCACCTTTGCTCCCCGATCCAAAATTACTGCCCGCTCATCATCGGCAACGCTCAGCGAATAGGAAGGAGCCTTCCCATCGAGCTGATAATAATAGCAGGTATTTCCTCCGATCACCGCGCTGCGAACATCGCTGATGATCCCCTCCGCAACCGCGGTCGTTTCAGGAACCACCTCTTCCTTGATAATTCCGCCCGATGCCAGCCGCTCAATATAAAGCTGCTCGCATTTTTCAACACTATCGCTTACAACAACGATCTGGTACTGTTTTACATTCACCATTGCATACATTTTTACCAAATTGCCCGAATCCTTCAGCGCCATAAAATAGGTGGGCTCATCGGCAATATTCAGCAACAGCGGGAAGGTAGCAACATATCCCTTTTCCTGTACCTGACCCTGCGCCGATTTCATTGCCGAATATTCCTCTGCGCCGGGGATGGGATAAAAAGTAGTTTCCTTGGTACGCTGGTTGGCAAGAATAAAGCCGATATTGGATTGATCGGCCGCAACGCTGGTAATGCCGGTATACATATAAACATCATCGCCCTGCGCCATATAATTATAACCATCGGTTGTAATGCGGCAATCCTTTTGGGCAAAAACAGAATTGAGATAGCCGTTTACAAAGGTACCGTAATAATCATATTGCTCAATGATCAGATCGGCATTATAGACCCGATCCACCCAGCTCGGTACCTCGGCCACAGGATAATAGCGGCTTTCGCCATTGATGGCATTTACCAAAACAGCCCCTTCAACATCCTTGCCGCCGTATAAGCCGATCTTATATTGATAGGTGGGGCAGATCCAATAAGGAATCCCTTTTTCATCCACCTCGAAATGATAGCCCGCAAAAATCTTGGTAGGATAATGGAACCGCAGATGGCGGGGCAGATACCGCCCGAAATGCTCAGCGGTAGAATACTTCATTCCCTCATCCAGCCGCTTAAGCTCAACCTCCTGCGTTACCATATCGATCATCAGATAGCCGGGAATGCCGCTGCGCACATTGGAAAACCATTTAAAAATATCAACATAGGCCAATGGCGTTACTCTTACCGGACGCCCTTTAAAATTGATTTGGGTATAATTATCCATCACCCGAAATTGGCTTACCATATCCGAAAGCTCGCCCATTTTGCGATCGCCCAGCATCTGCGCCGATTGAAGATCCAGCTGCGGGATATTTTGATAGGTGATTTGGGAAACATCCTCTGTAAAGTCCCCATCCTTTACATCCAAAAGCTTGCGATAACGGCCTGCATTAAAAATCTTCGCGCCCGAAAGGCTGCCGATCAATCCAATTACAATGCAGGCAGCAATAATTGCCAGCAAAACCTTGATGGTCTTGGGCAAAACCGTTGCCTTCAGATTTTTAAAATCCACCTGCATTACCTTCGGCTGCTTGATGCCCAGCACCAAAAAGGCAAGGCCGTAAACAATACAAAGGGAAATGATAAAGGTCAAAAGGCCCGAGGAATGGATATTCAGGGCAGGCAAGCTAAAATAAAAGAAGCCCGCGCCGAAAATCAACATAACAATCGCGCTGATCAGATGTCGTTTAAATGCTTTCATATTCTTCTCCTTTTCTTGCAGGCATCAGCCCACAATTTCAATTTTTTCCAGCGCCTTTGCTACCAGCGCATCAATATCCAGCCGCGCCTCTTCCGCCTCGATATCCCGAAGGGTAGGCTTGGTTTTGGGATGTTTGGGGGTAAAAACAGTGCAGCAATCTTCATAGGGCTGGATGGATGTATCAAAGGTACCGATCTTGCGGGAGATTTTAACAATTTCTTCCTTATCCATGCCGATCAGCGGCCGAAGGATCAGCGAATCGGTAACCCCATCGGTCAGCCGCAGGGCATCCATAGTCTGGCTGGCCACCTGCCCGAGGCTTTCGCCGGTAATCAAAGCACCGCTGCGGGTTTTGCGCTCCAGCTCATGGGCAACCCGCATCATAAAACGCCGCATAATAACGGTAAAAAATTCTTCGGCGCAATGATCGCGGATCGCTTCCTGCACCTCGGTAAAATAAACGACCATTACCTTCATCTCGGGGCAGTAAGCGCGCATAATATCCGCCAATTGCAGCACCTTCTGCTTGGCGCGCTCGCCGGTATAGGGCGGGCTGAAGAAATGAATCCCCGTTAGCTTAACGCCGCGCTTGGCCATCATATAGCCCGCAACAGGGCTATCAATTCCGCCCGAAAGCAAAAGGCAGGCGCGGCCATTGGAGCCATAGGGCATTCCGCCCGCACCGGGTACCCTTACCGCATGGATATAGGCACCGAAATCTCTTACCTCAACGGTGACGGTAACATCGGGATGATGCACATCCACCCGCAGATGCGGATATTGCTCCAGCAAAACGCCGCCGATCTCGCTGCAGATTTCGGGCGATTTTAAAGGAAATCTCTTATCGCTGCGCTTGGCCTCAACCTTAAAGGTTGCTGCCTCCTCCATGGTTTCGGCAAGGCATTCCCTTGCCAGCGCCGCAATAGATTCCATGTTTTTTTCACACATATAGGCGCGGCAAACGGCGGCAAAGCCGAAAACGCGACAGGTTCGCTCAAAGACCTCGTCCATATCTGCGCCGTCCAAGCTGCGGATATATACCGTTGATTGAGCAAGGCTGATATCAAAGCCGCCCAGATCCGCGAGGCTGGCTCGCAGATTTTTCAAAAGGATCTGATCGAAATGGCTGCGATTCAACCCCTTTAAAACAATCTCTCCGCATTTTGCTAAAATCATTTGTTCCATTTTTATAACATCCTTATCTATATCTCTTTTGCAAAACAGACGGAACCTCCGCAAGGGCATCCATCAATGCATCAATTTCTTCAATTTGGTTTTCAATTCCGAAGCTGATCCGCAGCGCGCCCATTACCGCCTGCTCCGAGGCGCCCAGCCGCGCCAGCGCCGAGCTGCTCCGCGCCTTTTTGGAGGAGCAGGCCGAGCCCTGGGAAACATAAATTTCCCGTTCCTCCAGAAAATGCAAAACATTCTCGCCCAGATAGCCCATGCAAGAAACATTTATAATGTAAGGAACCCCATCGGCAGGGGAATTGATTTGCAGAAAAGGCAGCTGCTCCGCTCGCGCCAGAAAATGCGCCCGCAGCCGTTCAAAATGAGAAAGATCCTCGCTGCGATAAAGGCGAATCGCCTCGGCAAAGCCTGCTGCCGCAGGGCTGTTATAGGTGCCGGGCACCATCCCCTGCTCCTGCTCGCCGCCAAAAAGGATATTTTTCAGCCGAACGCCCTTTTTCAAATAGAGCGCTCCGATCCCCTTGGGGCCCTTCAGCTTATGAGCCGAAAGGGAGAAACTATCGCATTTCAGGCCGGTTACCGCGCAAGGGATTTTGCCAAAGGCCTGCACTCCATCGATATGAAAATGAGCGGGCGCCTTTTTGCGGCGGATGATGGCGCCGATCTGCTCTGCCGGCAGCCGAATCCCGATTTCATTATTCACAAGCATTGCTGCAACAACGATGGTCTTATCATTAATAGCTTCCTCAAAGGAGGCCGCATCGGGATCGGCATAAACAACCTCAAAGCCTCGCGCCTCCAACGCACCGCCGCAGGCATAAACGCTGGGATGCTCTATTTTAGAGATCACAATCCGATTGCCCATCCTGCGCCGCGCTTCCGCCGCGCCCAGCAGGGCGAAATTATTGGAATAGGTGCCGCCCGATGTCAGCAAGATTTCTTCGGGGCGGCATTTCAATACCGCCGCAATTTCCTGCTTGGCGGCAAGAATTCCGCGCTCCGCCGCAAGAGCGGGGCGATAAAGGGCGGAGGCATTGGCAAAATTTTGCCGTTCCTCCTCAGCAATCAGCGCCGTTACCGCATCATAGGGGCGGGTAGTGGCGCTGTTATCCAAATAAATCATAGCTCGCTCCTAATATTTATTCATCTAAATATTATATAACAAATTTTATCCATAATCAAGTATTATTCCAAAGGGCGATCATAGCGCGAGCGGATAATTCGCCGCCATAAATCGCCTGCTCCAATGTATTGGCATCACTCCCCACCTCCAAAAGCAGCGTATGGGGCGTAAAATGGGTATTAAAGCGATCCTTGCGCAGATTTACGGGGCGGGAGATTTCGCCGTAGAGCGCGCCCATTTTGCGGGAAAGGGCCAGCCCATAAACGAAATTTTGCCGCCATTCGGGATGGGAGAGCCCTTTGGCATCTGTTCCGCAAACAATCATGACCTGCGCCGCCTTGCGCCCCTCCACCTCGGTAACGGGATAATAATCCACCCCATTGCTGCTGATGGAATCCCGATGAATATCCAAAACAACCTTGATGCTCGGATATTTTTTCAAAGCCTTTTCCACCGCCGCGCGGGAGGTGGCATAGGCTTGCCCGAAATTGCGATTATAAATATCGGTAAGATGAATGGTTTCATAGCCCGCAGCCCGAAAAACCTCCGCCATCGCCGCCCCTACCGCAACAACATTTTGGCTTTTATCCTCGGTATTGATCCGCCCCTTGCTGTTGCGATAGCATTCGGTGGTGTGGGTATGATAAATCAGAATTTCGGGGCCGTTTTTCTCAAATTGCGGCAGGCTTGCCTTTTGATCCAGCAAATCCGAAACGTCAAAAGAGGTTGCATTGGCAAGGGCGGTACCGTTAATTTGGCGATAGGTTCCCGAAAGGGCGGAAAGATTGGCCGCTTTAATGGCATCCTCCTCCGCCTCTTCCTGCGGCTCCTCCTTTTGAAAATATAAAAAATGCTCTTCGAAATCCTCTGTAAATTCCGGCAAAAGATATTGCTCGATATTGCGCATGATCGGATCGGTATTTCGAAGTAGGGCAATCCCAAGCCTGCGCAATGAAATTCCGCTCTGCTGGCGCAGGGTAAATTCTGTTGCAGCGGGCAGCCAGCCGCGCCACCCAAAACCCGCCGCCAGAAAAATCGCCGCCGCGGCCGCAATGCTTATCCACCTTTTCAAGCTGCGTCACATCCTTTCATAAAAGGATATGAGCCCCCCTCAATATAAATACTTCAAAATTTCCTCGGTAGATAAATCGCCATGGATGGCTTTATTTAAAGCAAAGGCAATCATTCTTGCCCCCATATCGGTAGCCAGCTCCATTTGGCGCGGAGTTGCAATCAGGCTCTGCTCATAGGGCTGCAGCGCCTCTCCATAGGCCTCCCAGCCCTCCCCGATCGCATGACGCAGCAGCGCGCGGCAATCCATAACTGTTGGAATTCCAAGGGAAAGAACGGGAACCCCCAGCGTTGCGGCAGTAATCTCGCTGCGCGCATTTTCCACCCCGCCGCCGGGGGTCAGCCCGCTATCCGCCAGCTGAATGGTTTTGCAAAGCCGCTCGGGGCGGGAGGTTGCCATCGCATCAATCAGAATAACCGCCTCGGGCTTCAAGCTCTTGCTGAGCCCCTGCGCCAGCTCGGCGCTCTCGATCCCGCTTACGCCGAAAACAGGCGCCGCCAAAGCGCTGATTTCCCCATATTCGGCAGGGCGATCGGCAAGCGGGCGGGTAACCATCAGCCGTTCCACTGTTTTTGCCCCCAGACTATCGGGCGTAATATTGGGATTGCCGATCCCCAAAATCAGGATCCGCCGCTTTCCCGCAAGCAGCCCCGCCAATTGCTCCGCCAGCAAGGCGGAGATTTCTTCAAAGGCGGGCTCGCCGATTTCATAGCTCTTATCAGTTTCAATCGTAATATAATGCCCCGCCTCTCTGCCCAGAAGCGCGGCGCCCTCCCCCTCTTCTACCGTCACAGCGGAAAGGCTGCAATAGCGCAGTTTTTTCACCTCATTGCGCACCCCCGGCGGCAGCTCCGGCGAAGCCTCCAGCGCCTCCAGCATCAAATCGGATGGGATTTTATTTTTCAAGAAAACATCACCTCGATCTTAATATGCCCCAAAATAAAAAAGTATCCGCTTCAGTGACCCAAGCGGATACTTTTTATCTTTTTTTATTTTATTGAGGCATCAACGCATCGGCAATCGGCTCGGCATATTCGCCCTCATAAAGCTCAATCATCCCCTGATCGCAAAGAGAGGCCAATTCGGGATCGATAGGCAATTTAGCAAGGATCCGGAGGCCGTTCTTTTCGGCCACCTCCTCCAGCTTGCTTTCGCCAAACACCTTGATCTCCTTGCCGCAATCGGGGCAGCGAAGAAAGCTGTAATTCTCAACAATGCCAAGAATGGGGATATTCATCATCTGCGCCATTTTAACCGCCTTGGTAACGATCATCGATACCAGATCCTGCGGGGAGGTAACAACGATGATTCCATCCACCGGCAGCGATTGAAAGACCGTAAGAGGAACATCTCCGGTCCCCGGCGGCATATCAACAAACATATAATCCACATCATTCCAGATAACATCGGACCAGAATTGCTTTACCGCACCCGCGATAACAGGCCCCCGCCAAACAACGGGAGAATCCTCATCCTCAATCAAAAGATTGAGCGACATTACCTGCGTACCCATCTTGGAGCGAACGGGATAAAGCGCAGTCCCATCGCTTTCTGCCCGCTGCTTCAGCCCAAAGGCCTTGGGGATAGAGGGGCCGGTAATATCAGCATCCAGAATTGCGGTGCTGAAGCCGCGCCGCTGCATTGCCACCGCAGAAAGAGAGGTGACCATGCTTTTGCCGACCCCTCCCTTGCCGCTGACAATACCGATAATCTTTTTAACATTTGTAAGCTCGTGGGGCTTAACAATCATGCTTTGCTCCTCGCCCTTGCCTGCGCAATTGGATGAGCAGCTGGAGCAATCGTGCGTACAACCCATGGAAATCCACTTCCTTTTATTATTTTGCTTGATTAGTATAACCCTTTTTATAAAAAAAGTCAACTTATTCTATTGCAAAAAACGTCAATCTTTTATATAATGTAATATATTGCATTTTTATGAGAGGTTCATTATGATTTGTAATACCATTTTAGATGCCATGGGAAATACCCCCATCATCCGCCTGCAGAATATGGTGGAGCCCGATTCGGCCGAAATCCTCGTTAAATTCGAGGGGCTGAATGTCGGCGGCTCTATCAAAACCAGAACTGCCTATAATATGATCCGCGATGCCGAGGAGCGGGGCCTGATCTGCCCCGATACCATCATTGTTGAGCCCACCAGCGGCAATCAGGGCATCGGCCTTGCGCTGGTCGGCGCAGTGCGCGGCTATCAGGTCAAGATTATTATGCCCGATTCGGTAAGCGAGGAGCGGCGCAAGCTGGTGCAGCAATACGGCGCCGAAGTGATCTTGGTTCACGATGCTGGCAATATCGGCGCCTGCATCGAGGAATGCCTTGCGCTGGCGCTGCGCATGAAGGAGGAGAATCCGCGGGTATTTGTTCCCCAGCAATTTGAAAATCCGGCCAATCCCGCCATCCAGCGCTCTGTTACCGCGCAGGAAATTTTGCAGCAGGTTGCAAAGCCCATCCATGGCTTTTGCTCCGGCATCGGTACCGGCGGCACCATTACCGGCATCGGCGAAGCGCTGAAGGCGGAAAACCCCGATATGACCATCTGGGCGGTAGAGCCTGAAAACGCAGCCATCCTTTCGGGCGGCTCGATCGGTACCCATCTTCAAATGGGGATCGGCGATGGCATTATTCCCGCCATTCTAAATCAGGAAATTTTTAATGATGTTTGCATTGTTAAGGATGAGGAGGCGCTGCAGACCTCCAAGGATCTTGCTGCCAAGGAGGGCATCCTTTGCGGCATCAGCAGCGGAACAAACGTTGCCGCTGCAATCAAGCTGGCAAAGCTGCTGGGCAAAGGCAAAACAGTTGTAACGGTTCTTCCCGATACGGCAGAACGCTATTTTTCAACCCCGCTTTTTGAATAATTTTAGCGAATTTTACAAATATTTTTTATAGAAAATTATTGATTTCCGAAGGCGGTTCGTGATAAAATATTCTTTGTGATTTTTAATAAAAGAAGGGATCTGAAATTATGGAACTGAAAGAACGCAGAGTCGGCACCATTTCTCGGGGGATTCGCTGCCCCATCTTCCGCGAGGGCGATGACCTTGCGGCCATGGTAACGGAAAGTGTGCTTGCCGCTGCCGAATCCGAAGGCTTTGAGATGCGGGATCGCGATGTTATCGCCCTTACCGAGTCCATTGTTGCGCGAGCGCAGGGCAATTACGCCTCTGTTGATGATATTGCTGCCGATGTTAAAGCAAAGCTCGGCGGCGGCACCGTTGGTGTTATCTTCCCCATCCTTTCCCGCAATCGCTTTGCAATCTGCCTGCGCGGCATTGCAAAGGGGGCCAAAAAGGTTGTTTTGATGCTGGGCTATCCCTCCGATGAGGTGGGCAATGAGCTGGTCAGCCTTGATAAGCTGGATGAGGCAGGTGTTAATCCTTATAGCGATGTTCTTTCGCTGGAGCGCTATCGTGCCCTTTTCGGCGTAAATAAACATCCCTTTACCGGCGTAGATTATGTTGATTATTATAGCGAGCTTGTTCGGGAATGTGGGGCCGAGGTAGAAATCATTTTCGCCAATCAGCCCCGCGCCATTTTGGACTATGCCGATCATATCATTAATTGTGATATTCATACCCGCGCGCGGACCAAGCGGATCCTGCTGGCAGCAGGCGCCAAGGTTGTTTGCGGTCTGGATGATCTGATGAATGCGCCGATCAACGGCAGCGGCTGCAATGAAAGATACGGCCTTTTGGGCTCCAATAAATCTACCGAGGATATGATCAAGCTCTTCCCCCGCGAATGCAAAGATCTGGTATTGGACATTCAAGCCCGCATCTTGAAAGCAACGGGCAAGCATGTTGAGGTAATGGTTTACGGCGATGGCGCCTTCAAGGATCCGCAAGGCAAGATCTGGGAGCTGGCCGATCCTGTTGTTTCCCCCGCTTATACCGATGGCCTGATCGGTACCCCCAATGAGCTCAAGCTCAAGTATTTGGCCGATAATGACTATAAGGATCTCTCGGGCGATGCGCTGAAAAAGGCAATCTCCGAAAGCATCCGCGCCAAGCAGGACAATCTGGTAGGCAATATGGCCTCGCAGGGTACAACTCCCCGCCAGCTGACCGATCTGATCGGCTCCCTTTGCGATCTGACCAGCGGCTCCGGCGATAAGGGTACCCCTGTCGTTCTTGTTCAAGGCTATTTCGATAACTATACGAACTAATTTATAAAGCTTTATTTAAACAGGAGGTTTCAAAATGGATTGCAATAAACGCCCCGATACTATGGCGCGAATCACAACTAAAGAGCTTGCCGATGCTTTCATCGAAGAGCAGATAAAGGAGATCCGCGCGCAGGTTGGCGATAAAAAAGTGCTGCTGGCTCTTTCCGGCGGTGTTGATTCTTCGGTTGTTGCCGCGCTTCTGATCAAGGCCATCGGCAAGCAGCTGGTATGTGTGCATGTAAACCATGGCCTGATGCGCAAGGATGAATCCGAAAATGTCATCAAGCTGTTTCAAAACGAGCTGGATGCCAATTTGATTTATGTTGATGCTACCGATCGCTTTTTGGATCTGCTCAAGGATGTCGCCGATCCCGAAAAGAAGAGAAAGATTATCGGCGCTGAATTCATTAATGTTTTTGCCGATGAAGCGCGCAAGCTGGAGGATATCTCCTATCTTGCCCAAGGCACCATCTATCCTGATATCCTTGAAAGCATTAAGCAGGCCGAAGGTAAAAAGGCGGTTAAATCCCATCATAATGTAGGCGGCTTGCCGGAGGATCTGCAATTTGAGCTGGTCGAGCCCATCAAGCTGCTCTTTAAGGACGAGGTTCGTGTTGTTGGCGAAGCTTTGGGCCTGCCCCATGCGATGGTTTATCGCCAGCCCTTCCCCGGCCCCGGTCTGGGCGTTCGCTGCCTCGGCGCCATTACCCGCGATCGGCTGCATGCGCTGCGCGAGGCCGATGCCATTCTCCGCGAAGAATTTGAAATTTGCGGCCTGAGCGAAAAGGTTTGGCAGTATTTCATCGTTGTTCCCGATATCAAGAGCGTTGGCGTAAAGGACGAAAGCCGCTATGAAGGCTGGCCCGCCATTATCCGCGCTGTTAATACTACCGATGCCATGAGCGCCACTGTTGAGGAAATCCCCTATGCGGTGCTCCATAAGATTACTAACCGCATTACCCATGAGGTTGACGGCATCAACCGCGTTTTGATGGATCTTACTCCCAAGCCTGTAGGCACAATTGAGTGGGAATAATTATTAAGATCCTCCATAACTTTATTTCAAAATAAAAGGATCTTGAATCATGACAAATTATGATAAACTGCTTGAAAAGGTACGAGAATTGGGCATGGACTATCGCTGGTCCAAAATGTTTGTTAAAAAACTCGCCGATGATGAAAAAGCCTTTCCGGCAACAGATGAAGAGAAAAAATGGGCGCTGGAGCGCGGCTTTTACCCCGGAAGAATTGAGCTTTACGGATTAAATGAGGAGAATTATCGCTCGTTTGTTCCCGATTTCAATTATTTTATGCTCCATCCTATGAACAACCATTTCTTAAAATGGCTGGATAAAACAACGCTGAAATATGTTTTAAACAGTAATGGTTGCGCTGCTGTTATGCCGGAATACTACGTTTATGTTGAAAACGACGGCAGCTTTACTTATTTGATGGATTGCCCCGCGCATATCGAAAAAAATGCCGATTTCCTGATGAATTTGCTGAAATACAAAGGCATTTTGGCAATGAAGCCCAATTCCGGCACCTCCGGTGGCTTGGGCTTTATCAAGCTTGAATTGCGCGGCAATGAGGTCTTTGAAAATAATAAGCCCGTTTCCGAGGCGCGTGTTTTGGAGATTCGCGATACCATGCGCAATTATATTGTTACCGAATACTGCAAGCAGCATCATGAGCTGGCAGCGGTATGGCCGGATAGCGAATGTACCCTTCGCGTAATTATGGCCAAAGATCCCAAGGAAGATTTATACGCCCCCGCCACCTGGTCCTGCGCGGTATCCTATGCCCGCTTCGGCACCGGCGTAAACGGCGGCGCCAGCAATCTTTCCTCCGGCGGTGTCGGCGTTGGTTTTGATTTTGAAACCGGTAAATATAATGATTTCTGCATCCGCTACAAGCGCTTTTGCCCCGATGGTCAATGGAAATTCCAAAAGCACCCCGATACGCTGGTGGAATGGAAAACCTCTGCCCTCCCCAATTGGGAATATGTTCGGAGCATGATCGATGCCCTTTGCAGCCATATTTCCTCCTTGGATTATTTAGGCTTGGATATCATTATTACCGAGGATGGCATGAAGCTTTGCGAGATTAATTCTCATCCCGCCATGGATTATGAGCAAATCATGTGCGGCCCCACGCTTTCTCGCCAAAAAATTCTTCGGTTCTTTGAAAATAAAGGGCTTTTCGATTATGATGGCAAGGCTCTTTATGAAGCCTATCTGAGCTGCCAGGAATAAGGAATTTCTTCATTTTTAAAAAAATATTACAGGAGCATTAGGAAAATGAATGATACCGCAGAGATCCGCACAGATCTTCCCACCCCCAAAAAATCCCTCTATTCCCGCTATATCAAGCGGCTTTTGGATATCCTGCTGAGCGGCATGGCAATTCTGATCCTCAGCCCGATTTTATTGGCAATTATCATCTTGGAATTGATTTACCATGGCGCCCCCGTATTTTACATTGATAAGCGCCCGGGTAAGGACGGAAAGATTTTCAATATGTATAAATTCCGCTCCATGACAAACGAATGTGACGAAGAAGGAAAATTGCTCCATCCCAGCAAGCGGATCACCCCCTTCGGTCGCTTTTTAAGAAAAACCTCTTTGGATGAGCTGGCAGGCTTATTCAATGTATTCAACGGCACTATGTCGGTCATTGGCCCTCGCCCGCTGATGGTTGATTACCTTCCGCTTTATAACGAGCGCCATAAGCATCGCCATGATGTTCGCCCCGGCTTGGCTTGCTGGGATCTGAACGGCAGCAGTAAGATCACCTCCAAATCTTGGACTTGGAATGCGCAGTTTGAAAGCGATATTTATTACGTTGAAAATGTAAGCTTTTGGGTTGATGTAAAGATGGTATTTAAAACCGTTCAGATTGTTTTCACAAAGAGCGAAATGCGCACAAACTCCGATCGTGTTAAATTCAACGGTGAAAACCTCAACGAAACCAGAACAAGAAAAGAGCTTTTAAAAGAAGAGGAAACCGCGAAAAATAATTAAATGATCATAAAAAAGAGCTAACGGATTTCAATCCCGTTAGTTCTTTTTTTATGGAACAAAAGAGTTGACATTCTGGCTCTAATGTGTTAGAGTATACTTAAGCTCTAATGAATTAGAGAAAGGAGTATCAGCCATAGAAACCCCGAAAGTTTTTGAAAGTGAATATCGTTTTTGCCTGATTTTATGGGAGCATGAGCCCATTAAAAGCAGCAGGCTTGTTGCGCTTTGCGAGGAGCAATTAGGCTGGAAGCCTACCACCACCTATACCGTTATTAAACGCTTATCGGCGCGGGGAGTGTTAAAAAATGAAAAAACCGTTGTAACCTCTCTGGTCAGCAAGGATCAAGTGCAGGCGGCCGAGCTCAACGAAATGGTTGAGAAAACCTTTGAGGGTTCCCTGCCGGCGTTCATTGCGGCTTTTACAAAACATCAAAGAATTTCCGATGCAGAAATTGATGCGGTGCAGCAGATGATTGATCGCTATCGGAAAGGAGCATCAAAATGAGCGCGCTCTTTTTGAAAATTGTTAATATGAGCATTTCGGCGAGCTGGATTGTCCTTGCGATGCTGCTTTTAAGATTCTTGCTCAAAAAAGCGCCAAAATGGATCATCGTAATGCTATGGGGAATTGTTGCCATCCGTCTGATCTGCCCCATCTCCATCGAAAGCGTAATGAGCCTGATCCCCAGCGCCGAAACGATCAGCCCTCAGCTGCTGATCGAGGAGCCGGAAATCCATAGCGGCTTTCCGATGCTCAACCATACATTAAATCCCATCATTCAGGGTTCTTCTATTGCAATAGCGCCGGAGAAAAGCATCAATACCTTGCAATTATTGGTGCTTATCTTTTCCAAGGCTTGGATAATAGGACTTGCTGCAATGCTTCTCTATACCGCTTTGAGCTATTTTAAGATCAAGCGAAAAGTCAAAACAGCGGTATTGCTGCGGGATAATATCTTTCAAAGCGAAAACGTTGTCTCTCCTTTTGTTCTCGGAATGATAAAGCCGAAAATCTACCTGCCGTTTAATATGGGCGAGCAGGAGATGGCGCAGGTCATCGCCCATGAAAATGCCCATATCCGCCGCAAGGATCATTGGTGGAAGCCTTTGGGCTTTCTATTGCTCGCCATCCATTGGTTTAATCCGCTAATATGGCTGGGATATTTCCTCCTCTGCCGCGATATCGAGCTTGCTTGCGATGAAAAGGTTATTAAAGATTTAAGCCCCGATCAAAAGGCCGATTATTCTCAGGCGCTTTTAAGCTGCAGCGTAAACCGCCGCATGATTGCCGCTTGCCCGCTCGCCTTTGGGGAAGGAAGCGTGAAAAGCAGGGTAAAATCTGTTTTGCATTATAAAAAGCCTTCCTTCTGGATTATTGCTGCTGCGCTGCTTGCAAGCGTTGCTGTTGCAGTATGTTTCCTTACAAATCCAAGAAGCGATAAAAATCTCGGAATTTCATCCCTTAAAAATGGCTCTGATTTAAGCGGAGTCTCTCTTCAAATAGTCAATTCCGAGTTATCTGCACCCGACCCCTTTATTCATATTAAATGGATTAACGACACTTCTAAAAAGATAAGTTTTGGGGAACAATTTGAGGTTTATTATAATCAAGGCGAAAAATGGGAAAACTGCAGCATTGTAGAAGATCCGGTTTGGCATTTAATTGCCTATCCGCTTGAATCAAAATCTGCAATTGAGCACACATATAAACTAAATGGTCAAATCATGACTCAACCCGGAAAATATAGATTTGAAGCGCCGTTTTCTATTGATGAGAATAACGAATCAAACTATAAAGTGTGGATCGAATTTGAATTAAATGAGGGCGTGGAAGGTATCGCGGTTCATACTTTCAAACCGATTGAGCTTGTATATGATGATGGGATGTATTCTTTTGTTCAAACAGCGGATACTGCCCCAACATATAGGATCGTTAACGGAATGCAGCTTTTTGAAATTACAGACGGTCATATATCAACCCCCATTGGCACCTTTGAAGAAATCCCTCTCAATAAAGAATCATTTGATTCAAGATTCAGAGGGAATGCAAATAATTCATGGTTGACCAACGACACCCTCAAAAGCCTGAAAAAGAATAATAAACGTCTATGGCAGTTATTTTCCGCCAAACCCTCTGACCCTCCGCGTTTATACCTTTTATTGGAGCAAAAAGACGGAACCTTCCTTTTGGGTCACGGCTATTATAACTGCAACAGCAATCATCCCCAAAATGCAGATGATTCTCATATCAGATGGCTCTACAAATTGGAAGAAAGCAGCATATCCTCGGTCGGCGGCGCGGAAGCGCCCGCTCTTGCGGTAGCAAAAATCATTGATCGCTCCGTGACCGAAGGGATTACAACCGATGAAGCCATAGAGCCGTTTTGTATGGATGAAAATTATATTTACTCCTTTCCCTCCATCCGAAGCGAATATGTCATTGTTGAATTCAATGACGGCAGCGAGATGAATGTAATAACCGCTTTGGAAAAAGGCTTCATTACCATTGCCGATCTGGATCGCTGGGGAATAAAATACGATAAAGAAAAATATGATGGCGCGCTTACGCTTGATGAAAATGGAAATATTATTCGGATTTCAAGTATTCCAAAAGATCTTTATCATTCAACCTTGGGCCATTTTCAAGCATTATATGAGCAAACCCCTACCGAAGAAATTCAGGAAAAATATGATAATGAAGAGCTTGTAATCACAAAAATGCATTATTATAACACCGATAAACAATGGTGTTCCGGAGGATATACTTATAAATATCGCTTGGAAATCACCGGCCGAATGAACAACGCCGCCAAGAATACAACCTATATCATATTGAGCAATTCCAAAGATATTACCTTTGACCAAGCCTGGAAGGCAAGCGGCTTCAGCAGCCTGATGAGCGATTATTTTGATCCCAAGGACGCAATGATTGTCGGCCAAAAATTATTCTCATAAATAAATAAAAGGCGTTACCGATCGTTTGTCGGTAACGCCTCTATTTTTATGAAAGATAGGGATTATTCTTCTTCCTCTTCTTCCTCCTCCGGCAAAACCTCAACCTTCAAGCGCTCAATGCGGCGGTTATCGGTTTCCAGAACCGTAAAGGATAGATTTTCATAATCTACCGTATCGCCCGGATCGGCATAATGACCCAGCTGCTGAACAACAAAGCCGCCAACCGTTGCGTTATCATCATCGAAATCGCGATCATCGAATTCCACTTCATCAAAGAAATCCTCAATTCGCATATCGCCATCAATCTCCAAGGTACCATCGGAAAGCTCCACAACCTCGGGCTCGATTTCATCGTTTTCATCCCAAATATCACCGACCAGCTGCTCCATAACATCCTCCATGGTCAGGATCCCCATTACGCCGCCATATTCATCGGTAACGATTACCATATGGCTGCGCTGCAGGCGCATGGTTTTAAGAACATCATCCAGCGCGGTGGTTTTATGAACAAAAATCGGATCCATCAGGGAGCCGAGAATATCCGCCTCGGGATTCTCGGTCAGCTCCCGCATTACCAGATTAACATGAAGAATACCGATAATATTATCAACGGTATCCCGATAAACAGGAATGCGGGTATAGGATGAGCTGAGGATCAGCTCCAGCATTTCGGCGCGCTCGCTATCGGCATCGATGGCAATCATATCCACCCGCGGCGTAATGATCTCATACGCCTGCACATCATCAAATTCAAAAGCGCTCTGCAAAAGATCGCATTTTTCTTCATCGATAATGCCCTCATCTTCAACCGTATCGAGAATGGTTTCCAGCTCCTCTTCGCTGATGGGGGCGTCATCTACCCCGCGCTTCCAAAGGGGCGAGATCAGCTTGATCAGGCCATCCACAACGATAACGATCGGCTTGGTAACAATCATCAGCGCATAAAGCGGAATAGCAAAGAGGGTCGAGAAGGTCTCGGGCATGGTCTTAACAACGATCTTTGGCACAATCTCGCCAAAGATCAAAACAATTACTGTCATGGCGATGGTCGCAATCCAAGCGTTCGATGCACCAAAAAGAGCGATAACAATTACCGTTGCAACAGATTCTGAGGCAATGTTTACCAGATTATTCCCGATCAGGATGGTAGCCAATGCGCTTTCATAATTATTATAGATTTTATACGCAAGCTTCGCAGCGGTTGATTTCTTTTCCTCTGCGGCCCGCTTTAAGCGAACCTTATTGGCGGAAGCAAAGGAGATCTCCGAAGAGGAGAAAAAGGCGGAAAGGATCAGGCATATGATGATAATGATAACATTAAGCATCAAGAACACCCCCTTCCTCCATCTCATCGTAGATCTCGCCGACCAGCTCTTCCAGAATGTCCTCTACCGTAATGATCCCAAGGATCTTTCCGCTTGCCTGAACATAGGCAACATGGGTACGATTGGCGGATAAGGTGCTCAGCAGATCATCCACCGGAGTGGAATCATTGATCATGGTTGCGCTGGTCATAATCTCGCGCACATTGAAGGTTTCTTTTTTATAATGACATTTTAAGAAGGTTCGGATACTCATGGTTCCAACCACCCAACCCTCGCTGTTTACAACCGGCAGCCGAGAAAAGTTCGTTCCTCGTATCCGCTCCAAAATCGATTCATTGCTATCGTTTTCATGGATATGCACAACCTTTTCCCAGGGCGTCATAACTGCCTTGGCGGTGCGCTCGGAGAATTCGATCGCATTCTGAACCAATTCTTCGGTTTCTTCATCGATATCATTTTCCTCAACATAGGTTTCAATGATATCGTATAGCTCATCCTCGGTAACGGTCGGAGTTTCTTCCGCCTTCTTTTTGAAGGGGGCGCTGATCCATTTGCTGATGGCCGAGAAAAAGATGCTGATCGGCGTTAAGACCTTCATTAAAAACGCCAAGGATCCCGCAATAGCAAGCGCAAATTTCTCATTGCAGGCCTTGCCGATTGCCTTTGGAATCATTTCCCCGATCAGAAAAACAACAATGGTTGAAATAATGGTAGAAAGCGTTACCGCATAATCCGGCATCGATTCGATGCTATCAAAAAAAGAATATGTAAGCACCGTAGAGAGGGTAGCAATTCCCGCATGGGTAACATTCGTACCAATCAATAAGGTTGTAAGCGCCTTATCAAAATGATCCAGAATATAAAGCACCCGCTTGGCGCGCTTATCCCCGTCCTCCGCACGGTTAGTCAGGCGAATTTGATTGACCGAAGCCAATGCAATCTCCGCCGCTGCAAAATATGCGGCCAATAATAATAATGCAATGATGGCAATTATACATCCCACCGGACTGTCGTCCATGAACAAACCAACTCCTTATAGTTAACATAGCAAACTAGATTTTAACACAAATTATTAAGAATTACAACTTCTTTTGTGAATTTTTGATAATTTTTTCCCTTTTATATGCTTATTATGGCGTATTAATCCAACAACAATGGAGATCATCGCCAATATTTCATTCAAAGCGCCGGTATATGCGCCCACAACAAGATTATATACCAGCCAACAAGGCCCTACCCCGAGGCTGATCAACCGAATGGTCTGTTCTTTTTTCATCCAGAGGGCAAGCGTAGATAAAACAGAGCCGATCATCGGCAGGATGCTCCATCCATCCTTCCAGGTAAAAATCCCCGCTGCTATCATCAATAGGATAAAGGCGAATAGCCACCATCTTGATTTTGCCCATGGCTTTGTATTATTGGAAAAAATCAGCGTTCGAACAAAGGAGATCAGATCCAAGCATCCGCCGGTAATTGCGCCAACCATAAAAAGCTGCAGTGCAAAAAGTAAATTTGCCAGCATTTGCGCAAGCATAATGCTCTTTCGCTTTGAAAACTGAAACGAAAGCAACGATAATGCGATTCCCATTATTCCCACAATTTGAGCCGCTATCTTCATTTGTTCCAACCTCCTCGTAAATATTTTTATACGATTATAGCACAATCCAAATGAAAAGTCGATCTGTTTTATCAATAAAACAGCAAATTTTGCAGAATCCTTCCTTGACAATCTCAATGCCTCGTGATATGATGTATTATGCAAAAGGAGGTATAGAATGGATATTCAATTAAAACGAGGGCTGCTGGATGTTTGCGTTTTAGCGGCCATAAAGAATGAAGATTCCTATGGCTATAAGATTATCAAGGATCTCAAGCCCTGCATCTCCCTATCTGAATCTACACTTTACACAATCTTAAAGCGGCTGGAGGCGGCAGAGATGCTTACGGTGCGTTCCTCTGAATACGGGGGGAGGCTTCGAAAATATTATCATATTACCGAAAGCGGCCGTCGGCGCATTGAAGATTTCAAAAATGAATGGTCGGAAATTATGAAAATTTATCGGTTTATTGCCGAGGAGGGAAAAGAAAATGAATAAACAAGATTTTCTTGCGCTGCTGCGCGCAAGATTGGTGGGCTTTCCCCCGAGCGAAATTGAGGAACGGCTGGAGTTCTATGCGGAAATGATTGAGGACCGCATGGAGGATGGCTGCGCGGAAGAAGAGGCGGTAGCTGCCATCGGCGATATCGATGCCGTTATTGAGCAGATTACAGCAGAAATGCCGCTATCCAAGCTGGTAACGGAGCGAATCAAGCCTAAAAAGAAGATGAGAGCTTGGGAAATCATTCTCCTGATCATCGGCTCCCCCATTTGGCTTTCCCTGCTGATCGCTCTTTTTGCAATCATTTTTTCCCTTTATATAGCGCTATGGGCGGTAATCGTTTCGTTATGGGCTGTTTTCGCCGCCCTTGCCGGCTGCGGCCTCGGCGGAATTGGGGCGGGCATTCTCATGGCCTGCAATGGTCAGCTGCCGATCGGCCTTGCCATCATCGGCGCTGCACTTGCCTGCGCAGGGCTTTCCATTCTCCTCTTCTATGGCTGCAGGGCGGCCTCGATCGGGCTTTTGCGGTTAAGCCGAAAGATTGCTTTAGGAATTAAAAAAACCATTATCAGAAAGGGGGGTGCGGAATGAATAGAAAAACCGTCAAATGGCTGATTGCAGCCATCACCTTAATTTTAATTGGTTGTATTCTTTTCGTAGGGGTTATGATGCATTTAAGGTGGGACTTTATGAAACTATCAACCGTTCGTTATGAAACCAATCACCATGAAATCAGCGAGCCCTTTCAGGATATCTCCATCGAAACCTCGCGATGTTCCATTCAATTTGAGATTATCGAGGATGAAAAAATCTCTGTTCGCTGCGATGATTCCGCGCGGTTGCGCCATTCGGTAAGCATCAAAGAGGGGGCCCTTACCATCAAAGAGATCGATGAGCGAAAATGGTATGACCATATCGGCATCCATTTCGGATCGCCCAAGATCCTCCTTTCAATCCCGCAAGGGGAATACGGCGCGCTTTCCATTCGCTCCGATACCGGCGATATCGAAATCCCCCAAAACTTCCGATTTGAAAGCATTGATATCGAAGAGCATACCGGAGAGATCCGCTGCCTTGCCTCCGCCGCCGATAAAATTCGGCTCAAAACCTCAACAGGCGGAATTTCCCTGAAAGAAATCTCTGCGACCTCCCTTGAACTTGCGGTATCTACCGGCAAGGTTAACATTGAAAACGCCGCCTGCAAGGGCGATATCACTCTCCGTGTTTCAACCGGCGATGCAGAGCTTCGGGATGTACGCTGCAAAAATTTCGCCTCCGATGGCGATACCGGCGATCTGCATTTGAAGAATGTTATTGCTGCTGAAGCCTTCACCATTGAGCGGTCAACCGGCGATATCCGTATGGAACAATGTGATGCCGCCGCTCTGCAGCTCCAAACCGATACCGGCGATATCCGCGGCAGCCTGCTTTCCGAAAAGATCTTTTGGGCCGAATCCGATACCGGCAGGATTGATCTTCCCAAAACCACCGCCGGCGGCATCTGCGAAATCCAAACCGATACCGGCGATATCAAAATCAAAATTTCCTGATCCTGACCGCCGCAGCAACCGCTGCGGCGGCTTCTTTTTATGGAATTAAGACATTTCCCGAACCGACATAAAATGTCTGATTACAGTATGGACGGTTTTATTAAAAACTGATATACTTTTTATATAAATATCATTTAGGAGGCATTATTATGCAATTTCCGCTGAAAGATCGCCCCATTCGTCTGGGGATGCTCGGCATGACCGAAGGCAATGCGCATCCCTTCTCCTGGAGCGCCATGATCAATGGCTATGACCCCGAGGAAATGCTTCGCTGGACCAAAGAGCTTTATCCCACCATCCCCCAATATCTCGGCAAGCAGCCAAAATCCACCTTCGGCATCCCCGGCGTTCAGGTAACCCATGTTTGCTTTACCGGCTATGAGGAGCGGGAAATGGCGGAAAATTGCGCCAGAGCCGCCTTTATTCCGAATGTTGTTGATCGGCCGGAGGAAATGATCGGTCATATCGATGCGGTCATCTGCGCCACCGATATCGGCGCCGAGCATGTTGCGCGGTGCAAGCCCTTTATTGAGGCGGGGCTGCCGATTTTTATTGATAAGCCCCTCGCCGATAACGAAGAGGATCTGCGCATCATCCAAAAATGGGTGGATGAAGGCGCGCATATTCTTTCTTCCTCTTCCCTGCGCTATAGTAAAACCTTTGAGCCGTTTTATAAAAGCCATTATGAATTGGGCAAGATTCGCTATATTTTAAGCCCGATGGCAAAATATTGGGAAACCTACGGCATGCATGCCATTGAGGCTATGTTTCCCCTCTTGGGTCAAGGCTTCGAATGGGTTGAAAATCTGGGCACCAAAGAGCGGGCAATGGTGCATCTGCACCATCAATGCGGCTGCGATGTTGATATCCCGATGGGCTTCGGCTTCAGCTCCAACGGCCTCACAATCCTTGCGGAATACGGTAGCCGTGTTCTTTCCGATGGGGATTCCTTCCGTGCCTTCAAAAAGCAGCTGGAGGTCTTTATTCATTATCTCCGCACCGGCGAGGAGGATCATCCCTTTGCCGATACGGTAGAAATGACCAAGATTCTGATTGCGGGTATTCGCA
Organism: Eubacteriales bacterium; assembly: GCA_045546895.1. Lineage (GTDB taxonomy): Bacteria > Bacillota > Clostridia > Oscillospirales > QAKW01 > QAKW01. The sequence continues at coordinate 27,185 of JAZQDS010000099.1, forward strand.
GCCGCGAAGAGGGCGGCAGAAGAGTTTACCTGAGCGAGATCAAGGAGCGCGGATGATGGATAATCTTTTAAATCGATTTTCTTTGCAGGGCAAAAATGCCCTGTTGGTCTGCCCCCAAAATCCCTATGCAAAGGAGCTTGCAATGGGGCTGCTTGCGGCGGGCGCCAAGCTTTGGCTTGCGGGCGATTGCCCCGCCGATTGGGAAATTCCCGTGGAGGGGATTTTTTCCTATGATCATGCATCAGCCGCCGATGCCGAGCGGCTGGCGCAGGAGGTAAAAGCGCAGATCGGAAGGCTGGATATTCTGATTGAAAACGGGCTTTATACCAACGCCCGCGGCTGGGAGCAGCCCTTTGATGCGATCTGCTCCCAATTAGAAAAAACGCATCTTGGCATGATGCTTACCGTTCAAAGCCTCGGCCGCCTGATGGCGGAGCAAGGGAACGGAAGCATTTTGCTGGTCGCCGATTACGGCGCGCTGGTCGGCTATAATCCCCATAATTATACCGATTGCCCCGAGGCCGAAGCGCATGATTTCTCGCTGCTGAAAGGCTTTATAGCAGGCGGGGTGGTCAATTATGCCCGCCAAGCCTCCAATTTCCTTGCGGAAAACGGATGCCGCTGCAATGCGATCGCCTTCGGGCTCTCCGCCGATTGTCCGCCCGCTTTGGGCGAGGCCTATATCCGCCATAGCCAGATTAAGCGGCTTGCCGCAGCAGAGGAATTGGCCGCGGCGGCAGTCTTTTTGGTTTCAGATGCCGCCTCTTATATTACAGGCGTTACCCTGCCGGCAGACGGCGGATACACAGCAAAGTGAGGTGCCATAATGAATACATTTGATTTATTTTCCATGAAAGGAAAAAAGGTATTGATTACCGGCGGTCGGGCAATGTATGGTCTGGGCGCCACCCTCGCGCTGGCCGATGCAGGCGCCGATCTCTATCTGGCAAGCCATTCCATCGAATCGGCGCAGGAATTGGTAACGCAGCTGCGGGAGGAAAAGGGCATCTCCGTTACCGCCCTTCCCTTTGATCTGGATGATCTTCAAAGCATTGAAAAGCTGGTAGAGAATGTAATCGCGGATGCGGGGCGGATCGATGCCTTTGTTCATTGCAGCCGCATCATCCCTTCCGGCGGAAGCGGAAAGGGCTGGGATCAGGATCCCATCCAATTGGAGCAGAATGTTCGGGTCAATTCCGCCGCCTCACTCTATCTTTTGGAGCTGGTAGGCGAACAGATGAAAAAGCAAAAAAGCGGATCCATCATCGTCTTTGGTTCCATGATGGGGCTGATCGGGGTGGAAAAGCATAATTACGATGGAAATCCCGCCATGGTCCCCGGCGCCTACAGCCATGCCTATGCGGTTGATAAATCAGGTCTTTCCGCCTGGGTTCGCCATGCCGCCTCTTATTACGGACAATTCGGAATCCGCATCAATGCGGTCTGCCCCGGCGGGCTGCAATCGGAGCGCACCAACCCCCTCTTTGCCGAAAAATATAGCCTTCATACCCAGCTGGGTCGGCTGGCGGGCGAGCATGATATCAAAGGCCCGATCCTTTTCCTCGCCTCCGATGCCTCCGCCTATCTTACAGGACTGAGCATCCCCGTTGACGGCGGTTACACATGTATTTAATAAAAATATTCAATGAGAAAATAGAAAGGAAAAATTAAAATGACTCAAAAAGATAGCCCTATGGTTCAAAAATTACGCAACGATGAGCTTGTTGTTTCCATCAAGCTGAATGTTCCCGATCCCGCCATTGCCGAGATCGCTGCTTACGCGGGCTTTGATGCCATCTGGATCGATATGGAGCATGTTCCCTCCGATTATCAGGAAATCCGCTCCACCCTGCTTGCCGCCAAGGCGCGGGGCGCAGAAACGATCGTTCGTACCCCGCGGGGTGCCTATTCCAATCTGATCCGCCCGCTGGAGCTGGATGCCGCCGCCATCATGGTCCCCCATGTTATGAGCAAGGAGGACGCAGAGCAGGTTTCTTATTATACTAAATTTCATCCTATCGGCCGCCGCCCCATCGATGGAGGCAACAGCGATGGTATGTATTGCCTGATGGATGTTCCCAATTATCTTAAATATTCCAATGAGCAAAAGCTGACCATCATCCAGATCGAGGACTATGAAGCCTATGAGCAGATCGAAGAAATCGCCGCCACCCCCGGCATCGATATGCTCTTCTTCGGCCCCGCTGATTTCGCCCATTCCCTTGGTCTGATTACCGATATGGGCAATCCCAAAATTCAGGAAGCCCGCATTCGTGTTGCCGAAGTGGCCCGCCGCCATGGAAAGCTGGCAGGTACGGTAGGCGGAATCGGCAATATGAGAGAGCTTTATGATATGGGCTATCGGCTGATCAATCTCGGCTCCGATGTTGTTTCATTGGGCTCGGCCTTTACCTCTATTATGAAAGAAGTTAACGATTGGAAACGCTGATGATAAAATCACCCCGCCCGAGGCGTTTGCCTCGGTCGGTTTTTATTTGACAAATACAATACGGAATGTTAATATAACTATGTATAGATATAATTATAATGAATAAACGGAGCCATACTTCAATGAAGATTATTGACCTTTTAAATAAGAATACACTCAGCCTTTCCTTCGAGGTTTTTCCTCCCAAAACAGAGAGCGGATTTGATACCGTCAAGGCAGCCACCGAAGAAATTGCGCAAATGAAGCCCGCTTATATGAGCGTTACCTATGGCGCCGGCGGAGGCACCAGCCGCTATACGCTGGAAATTGCCAAGAATATCAAAAACCTTTACGGCGTTCCTACCCTTGCCCATCTCACCTGCGTTTCCTCCACCAAAGAAACGGTCGCTCAGCGTATTGCAGAAATCAAAGCGGCAGGAATTAAAAATATAATGGCGCTGCGGGGCGATATTCCGCCCGCAATGGCGGATGCCGATCGCGCAAATTGGGATTATCGCTATGCAGTTGATTTAATCCGCGAGCTGAAAGCCGCCGATCATGATTTTTGCATCGGTGCCGCTTGCTATCCCGAGATCCATCCCGAAAGCGCCGATCAAAGAAGCGATATCCGGCATCTAAAGGAAAAGATCGATGCAGGCTGTGATTTTTTAACAACGCAGATGTTTTTCGATAATAATCTCCTTTATAATTTTCTCTATAAAATACGCGAGGCGGGAATTACCGTTCCGGTCGTACCGGGTATTATGCCGATCACCAATGCCAATCAGGTCAAGCGCGCCATAGAGCTCTCGGGCTCTTTTATGCCCCAGCGCTTCAAAAGCCTTGTGGATAAATTCGGAAGTGATCCCGATGCCATGATGCAGGCGGGTATTGCCTATGCTACCGATCAGATCATCGATCTCTTTGCCAATGGGATCCATAATGTTCATGTTTATTCCATGAATAATCCCGCGGTTGCCCGAAGCATCCTGAAAAACCTCTCCTCTATTCTCAATAAATGAAAAATACCATTCAATTAAAAACCTATCAAGCGCCGCCCTTGCGGGATCGGGAAATCCTGCGCTATGCAGGCGGCGGCAAAGAGGATGCGGAGGTGCAAGCGCTGCTGCAAAGCTGCCTTTCGGAATTGCTTCCGCAGCTTTCCTATCGCCTCTGCTATCTGCGGTTACCCTTGGAAATTGAAGGCGCAGAATGCCGCTTGGGGCCGCTTACTCTGCATTCAAAGGATCTTGCCGCCTGCCTTGCCGATTGCAAGGAAGCGCTGATTTTCGCGGCTACCATCGGGCTGGGCGCCGATCGGCTGATCCAAAAATACAGCCGTATCTCCCCTGCCCGCGCCATGATGCTGCAAGCGATTGCTGCAGAGCGGATCGAATCTCTTTGCGATACCTTTTGCAAGGAACAGCCCGCTCCGCTGAGCCCGCGCTTCAGCGCAGGCTATGGGGATCTCCCCCTTAAAACGCAGCAGGCAATTTTCGCGCTTTTGGATTGCCCCCGCAAGCTGGGGCTCTATCTGAATGAAAGCCTGCTGATGGTCCCTTCCAAATCCGTCACCGCCATTGCGGGCATTAAAACCAAGGAGTAATTAATGAAATTCACCGAATATCTTAAAGAGCATATCGTTTATTTTGATGGCGGGATGGGAACGCTCCTCCAATCCGCAGGGCTGCCCGCAGGCGAGCGTCCCGAGCGTTGGAATATCGAGCGTCCGGATCAAATTATTGCCATCCATCAGGCCTATTTCGATGCAGGCAGCAATGTTGTTACCGCCAATACCTTCGGCGCCAATCCGCTGAATTTTAAGGCGGAGGAATTGGAGGCGGTCATCGCTGCTGCAATGGAAAATGCCCGCATTGCCCGCGCCCGCTCCAAGGCCACCGGAGAAAAATTCATCGCCTTGGATCTCGGCCCCTCGGGCAAGCTTTTAAAGCCCTTGGGCGATCTTGATTTTGAGGATGCGGTAACCCTCTTTTCCCAAACCATCGAAATCGGCGCGCGCTGCGGCGCAGAGCTGATTTTGATTGAAACCATGAACGATAGCTATGAAACCAAAGCGGCGCTGCTGGCCGCCAAGGAGACCTGCGATCTGCCGGTTATTGTTTCCAATGCCTATGGAGAGGATGGTAAGCTGATGACCGGCGCCGATCCTGCCGCAATGGTCGCCCTTTTGGAGGGGCTGGGCGCGGATGCCATTGGCGCCAATTGCTCCCTTGGTCCCGCGCAGCTTAAGGGAATCGCAGAGCAGCTTTTGGAATACGCATCCGTTCCCATCCTGCTCCAGCCCAATGCGGGGCTGCCAAAGGTAATTAACGGGGAAACGGTTTTTGATGTTGCTCCCGAAGAATTTGCTTCTGTTATGGCGGATCTGATCCGCAAGGGGCTTCGCTTGGCGGGCGGCTGCTGCGGAACAACCCCTGCCCATATCGCCGCCACCGTTCGGGCGGCAGCAGGCCTCTCGCCCGCTCCGCTGCAAGCAAAAAACCGCGCAGTAGTAGCTTCCTATACCCATGCGGTTTCCTTTGGTCAAAAGCCTATTTTGATCGGGGAACGGATCAATCCTACCGGCAAAAAGCGCTTCAAGCAAGCGCTGCTGGAAAAGGATCTGGATTATATCCTCAATGAGGGGGTACGCCAGCAGGAGCAGGGCGTTGATATTCTTGATGTTAATGTTGGCCTGCCCGAAATTGATGAGCCCCGAATGCTGGAGCAGGTGATCTGCGAATTGCAGGCGATCTGCGATCTGCCCCTGCAAATTGATACCGCCGATCCGATTGCTATGGAGCGGGCGCTGCGTCGCTGCAACGGCAAGCCGATGATCAATTCGGTCAATGGGAAGCAGGAAAGCATGGATACGGTTTTCCCGTTGGTAAAAAAATACGGCGGCTTGGTGGTTGCTCTCACATTGGATGAAAACGGCATTCCCGCCACCGCCGAGGGGCGGCTGAAAATCGCGCAAAAAATCCTTGCCTGCGCCCAAAGCTATGGGCTTTCGGCAAAGGATTTGGTATTCGATACTTTGGCCATGACCATCAGCGCCGCGCCTGATGCTGCGGCAGTTACGCTGGAGGCGCTGCGCCGCATCCGCTCTGAGCTGGGCTGCCATACCTCGCTGGGCGTTTCCAATATTTCCTTCGGCCTGCCCAATCGAGATGCCATCAACAGCACCTTCTTTGCCATGGCGCTGGAGCAGGGCCTTTCCGCCGCCATTATGAATCCCTTTTCATCGGATATGATGAAAACCTATTATACTTATAATGCCCTCAAGGGGCTGGACCCCAATTGCGCTGCATATATCGAAAATGCCGATCGTTTTATAACCAAAGAGGGCGGTAAAGCCACCG
>JAZQDS010000100.1:0-13640 GCA_045546895.1 Eubacteriales bacterium
GCTCCACAATCAAGGGAAATCAGTTTCTTTATTTTGAAAAACCACTGTAAAATAAAAAATCCCGCTTGGCTTTCGCCAAGCGGGATTTGATTTTTTTAAAGGTTTTTAAATTTTTCGGTAAAGGCGCGGGCATTTTGCTCGGTTTTCCCAAAAGAGAATACCGCAGAGCCTGCAACAAATACATTGGCGCCGGCCTTCGCTGCCAGCGGCATATTTTCCGCATTTACACCGCCATCGATCTGAATATGATAATTCAGGCCGAGCTCCTCGCGCAGCGCGCGGAGCATTGCAACCTTGGGCATCATATCCGCCATAAATTTCTGACCGCCGAAGCCGGGCTCAACTGTCATAACCAATACCATATCGCAAAGAGGCAGATACTTTTTCACCTGCTCCGCTTCGGTGGCAGGCTTGAGAGCGATGGCAAAAAGCTTACCCGCTGCATGAACCTTTTCGGCAATCTCCTCGATATAATCGGTTGCCTCCAGATGAACGCAGATCAGATCGGAGCCTGCTGCCAAAAAATCATCGATATAGCGCTCGGGCCGCTCGATCATCAAATGAACATCAAAGAAGCAATCCAGCGCAGGGCGCAAGCCCTTAACCGCAGGAGGGCCAAAGGAGATATTAGGAACAAACATCCCGTCCATAACATCAATATGCAGCCATTCGGCACCGCCCTTGATCGCAGCCTGAACATCCTCGCCAATCTTAGAATACTCCGCAGAAAGAAGCGAGGGAGCAAGAATGTATTTCATCGTTTTTTCCTCCGTTGATAAATAGATCTTTCCCGATTGGGAAATGAAAAAAGCACCGTGCCGCAAGGATCGGTGCTTTTATTCTGATTAGTCTTCCAGCTGCTGAACCAGCTCTACCAGAGCGGTAACAGCGGCTTCCTCATCAACACCGTCAGCAATAACAGTGATTTCGGTACCCTTAATAATCCCGAGGGAAAGGATACCCAAAAGGCTCTTGGCATTAATACGGCGAGTACCGATCTCAACCCAAATCGAGCATTTAAATTCATTTGCTTTCTGAATAAAGAAGGTTGCGGGGCGGGCATGAAGGCCAACGCTATTGGTAACCGTAACGGTCTTAGAAAACATAAGAGAACCCCCTGAAATTTTTATTTTATGGTACTATATTAGCCGAATTTTTGCTTTTCGTCAAGATGTTACCAACACTTTTGTATGTTTCACTAAATCGAGGATTTATTCCGCCTCTTTTTTAGTGATTTTACGGTTCTTTTTTAAGAAAAGGTCAAGCAACATCGAAAGTTCGCGAGAGCGGGTAAGCTTCAGGAGAAGGAGATATACACCAAGCCCCGCAATCAATCCGAGGGCAAGGCCAAGCAGCGTTCCCAAGGTACCGCCCAGCAGCCGTTCCATCAAAATGCGCAATTCGCGGGCTGCAATAAACATTCCCATAGCGCCGATCAAATCCTTACCGATCCCCATAAAGAGGCGGCGATTGAGAACACCCGGCGTGACCTTAACGGTAGCAAGCAGCAATACCATTGCCATTACCACCGCCGCCACCAGCGTACCCAGCGCAAGGCCGTAAACCCCAAGCCTGCGCACCGCCAGCAGCGAGATGCCGAGATTGACTCCGATTCCTGCAAAGGCGGTAATAACGGGAATCTTGACCTTTTGCATCGAATAAAAATATTTATTTAGTATTTCTTGATAGGAATAAAAGATCATTGCACCGGTATAGATCGCCAGCAAAAATCCAACCCGCGCGGTATCGGAGCCGGTAAAATTCTTGCCCTCGTAAAGCAGGCGGATAATGGGGCGGCAATTGCCCGCCATAAACGCCATAATCGGCAAAACGATCGCCGAAATGGTCACCAGCATATTGCTGCAAATCCCCTTTGCCCCCTCAATATCCCCCCGCGAAAAGCAGCGGCTCATCTCAGGGAAGAAAAGATTGGTAAGGCAATAGGAAAAGATGCCCGATACGATGAAATAGGCCTGATAAGCATAATTGACCGATGCCAGCAGCCCCTCGCCCAGATTGGAGCTGATATTGGTAGAGATCAGCTGATTGATCGGCTGCGCCAGCGCTGCAACAAAAAGCGGGAGCGTAAGCACCAGCACCCGCCGCAGATCGGGCGAACGCAGATTGATCCGGGGCGTATAGCGGAATTTCTTTTGCCGCAGGAAAGGAAGCAAAAAGATCAGCTGCAGCAGCCAGCCGATGGTAAAGGCGACCCCCAGCCCATAAACGCCAAACCAGCGATTGAACACAAGGAAATAGATAATCAGCGCCAGATTGGATACCAAAGAAACCAGCGCAGGACCTGTGAATTGACCATAGGATTGCAATATCCCGATAAATACAAATACCGCCGCTGCAATACTCATAACCGGCAAAATCAGCCTTACCAAGGTAGGCGCATAAACCATCGCCGCTTCCGATAAGCCGCTGGCCACCAATTTCAGCGCCGCCTCGGGAAAGATCATTCCCAGCAGCGCAAGCGCCGCCGAAATAATAACAACGACATTGAGAAAATTGCTGCCGAATCGTTCGCTTTCCTCTTTATTACTGCGGGTAAGCTTTTCATTAAAAACAGGAACAAAGGCCGATGCAATAGCAGTACCGAGCGTGATATCATAAATCATTAAGGGAAGACTGCTGGCCGCCGAAAAGGCATCCGCCATCGCAGTTGTTCCGTAAAAACGCGCCAGCAGCATATTGCGAACAAGCCCCAGCACCTTCGAGAGCGCCACCGCAAAAACCAACACCAAATAGGTACCTACCGCGCCCTTCTTTTTCATCTTTTCCACCTCTTTTTGCTCCGATTTTCGACATTTTTCATTCGCCTGAAAATGACATAATTTTATTTTGCAAAATAATCGATTTCAGTTATTATCCACATTTTCAACAGGTTTTTAAACAACAAAACCCCTTTGAACTGCGGTTTTTCACAGTTTTAACAGAGTTTTCAACAGGTTTGTTTTTGATCCCTGTTGAATAATTTGGTTAACATAATTTATGTTCGATAGAGTATGCCGAGAGGGCATTCAGATCCCATTCGGCGGTATGGCCGGCCTGAAATTCATAATAAGCCTGCGCGCCGACCATCGCGCCGTTATCCCCGCAAAGCGCAAGGGGCGGCATATAAAGCTGCTGATCGGAATTTTTGCCGGCCAGCAATTTTTCCCGCAGCATGGAATTGGCGCTGACCCCGCCCGCGATGACCAAGACCTTTTGATCGTAATCCCGCGCGCAGCGCAAAAAGTTTTCAGCAAGAATACCGGTAACCGCATCGCTGTAGGAGGCGGCAATATCGGCAATTTCGATCTTCTCCCCTTTTTGGCGGGCGTTATGAACATAATTTACGATGGCGGTTTTAACACCGGAAAAGCTGAAATCATAAGGGGCGTCCTTGAAATGTACCCTGGGGAACTGCACCGCCTTGGGATTGCCGATTTTGGCCAGCTTATCGATCTCGACCCCGCCGGGATAGGGCAACCCCAATACCCGCGCACCTTTATCAAAGGCTTCTCCTGCCGCATCATCCTTGGTGCGGCCCAGAATTTTATATTCGGTAAAGCTCTTTACCAAAACGATATGGGAATGGCCGCCGCTTACAATCATTGCCAAAAAGGGCGGCTTCAGATCGGGATGGGCAATATAATTCGCGGCAACATGGGCGCGAATATGATGAACGGGGATCAGCGGCAGATTTCGGGCATAGGCATAGCCCTTGGCGAAATTCAAACCAACCAAAAGCGCGCCGATTAATCCCGGCGCGGCGGTTACCGCAACCGCATCCAGCTGATCCTCCGAAAGCCCGCTTTGGCGGATACATTCCTCGGTCAGCTGCGAAATCTTTTCAATATGGCAGCGGGATGCAATTTCGGGCACAACCCCGCCGTAAATCTTATGAACATCAATTTGAGAGATTACAGCGCTCGCCAGCACTTCCCGCCCATCCCGAACAATGGCAACGGCGGTTTCATCACAGGAGCTTTCAAAGCTCAATATATTCATTCCTTTACCTCCAGGCAATAGACCAGCCCATCTTCGGGCGGTTGTTGATAATAATTTTTTCGAATACCGATCGGGCGAAAGCCGAATTTTTCATAAAGAGCGCGCGCCGCCCCGTTTGATTGGCGCACCTCTAAAAAGAGCTGACGACCGCCCTCGCGCAGAAAGATCCCCAGCAGCGCCTCCAGCATCGCCGAGCCGATCCCCTCGCCCCTGCGGGCGGGATCCACCCCGATGGTCAGGATATCGCCCTGCTCAAAGCTGATCTGCAGGCCGCCGACTCCCAAAAGGCGATCCCCCTCGCGGGCGGCAACAAAGAAGCGGCTCTCATCCTCGGCAGAAGCGGCAAAATCCGCCTCGCTCCAGCTTTCGGCAGAGAATAAAAGGCGATCCAACGCCGCCGCGGCGGCAGCATCGGCTTTTTCTAATTTATTTACAATCATACCAGCTCTCTCCCTGCGCCACCTCCGCCAGCATTGCTACCGAAAGAGAGGCTGCCCCTTCCATTTCACGGCGCAAAATAACTGCGGCACGCTCCGCATCGGCGCGGGCGCTTTCGATGATCAGCTCATCATGGACCTGCAAAATCAGATGGGCATCCAGCCCCTCCCGCCGCAGCGCCTGATAAACGCGAACCATCGCGATCTTAATAATATCGGCGGCTGTACCCTGAATGGGGGTATTCAAAGCCACCCGCTCCCCAAAGGAGCGCTGAATAAAATTGGAGGATTTCAGCTCAGGCAGATAGCGGCGGCGCCCCATCAGGGTCGTAACATAGCCATCCCGCTTCGCCTGCTCAACGATCCCGCTCATATAAGCGCGAACCCCGCTGTATTTCTCCAAATATTGCTCAATATAAGCCTTGGCTTCCTTTTTGGTTACCCCGATATCTCCCGCCAGCGAAAAATCGGAGATGCCGTAAACGATGCCGAAATTGACCGCCTTGGCATGGCGGCGCATTTCGGGCGTTACCATAAAAGCGGGAACGCCGAAAACCGTTGCGGCGGTAACGGTATGAATATCCTCATTCTCGCGGAAGGCATTTACCATTGTTTCATCCCCCGCGATATGGGCCAATACCCGAAGCTCGATCTGGGAATAATCGGCATCCAGCAAAAGATGCTCCGCATCGGCGGCAACAAACATCCGCCGCAGTTCCCTGCCCAGCGCATCCCGAACGGGAATATTTTGCAAATTGGGCTCCGAAGAAGAAATCCGCCCGGTTTGGGTAACGGTCTGATTATAGGTGGTGCGAATTCTGCCGTCCTCCTCGATCAGCTTCAAAAGCCCTTCGCCATAGGTAGAGCGAAGCTTGGCATATTTCCGATATTCCAAAATTTTCCCAACAATCGGCTGATCCTTGAGTTTTTCCAAAACCTCCGCATTGGTGGAAAAGCCGTTTTTGGTCTTTTTCCCGCCGGGCAGTCCCATTTTAACAAAGAGGATCTCGCCCAGCTGGCGGGGCGAATTCAGATTGAATTCCTCGCCTGCCAGCATAGTAATTTCATGCTCCAGCGCCATAATATGATTGCCCAGCTGCTCGGTATAGCTTTGCAGCCGCGCCCGATCCACCGAAAAGCCCCGCTGCTCCATATCCGCAAGAACGATCGTTAGCGGAAGCTCCACCTCATAAAGCAGCGTTTCCTGACCGTTTTCGCGAATTTTCGCCGAAAGCGCCTCGCAAAGAGCGGGCAGCGCCGCAACGCAATCCTCGGGTGTTTCGGCATTTTTATCGGTATATTCCTTTAAAAGATGGGGCAAATCATAGCGATCGCTCGGATCCGCAACATAAGCAGCAACCATACAATCAAAATAGGGCGCCCCCTCATAGCCGAGGCCGTAAAGAGGCTTTGCATCATAGGTATAAATTTGCTCCACCTGATCCAGCAGGCTTTCCCCATCCTCCAGCAGCAAGACCTGCTGCTCATAGCGGGCGTAAAAGCCATCGGTTTTGATAAAATACAAGCCCTCGCGGCGGAAATATTCCAAATAATCGGCAGCCTTGCCGCAAATCCGCTGCGGCTTCTCCATTACCAGCGGCGCTTTCAGATGATAAAGAGAGAGAATGCTTTGCAGCTCCAGATCTTCCAGCAAAGAAGCCAGCCGCAGCTCGTCAAACGGCTGCACCTTCAAAGCAGCCTCATCCAGCTCCAGCGGCACCTCGCGGCAAATCTTAGCCAATTCATAGGAAAGCCTTGCCGATTCAGCGCCCGCCTCCAGCTTGGCGCGCAGCGCAGGGCGCAGCTCCTCCAGATGCTCATAAACGCCATCCAGCGAGCCATATTGACGGATCAGCTCCAAGGCACCCTTTTCGCCGATCCCCGCAACCCCCTTAATATTATCGGAGGAATCGCCCATAATCGCTTTCACATCGATCAGCCGGCGCGGCTCCAGCCCATATTTTTCCCGAATGGCAGCGATATCATAAATTTCCATCTCGCTGGCGCCGCCGCGGGTAACGGGCATCAGGATCCGAACGCCGGCATCGGCCAGCTGAAAATCATCCCGATCGCCCGAAACGATATCGCATTCATAGCCCTGCTCGCAGCACCAACGGCTGACCGTACCGATCACATCATCGGCCTCATAGCCCGCCTGCTCCAGAATAACAACATTCATCGCCCGCAGCAGCTCCTTTAAAGGCTCCATCTGCGCCGCCAATTCCTCGGGCATTCCCTTTCGCTGGGCCTTATAATCCGCATACATTTTATGGCGGAAGGTCTTTTCCCTCAAATCAAAGGAGACCGCCACCATATCAGGCTTTGAAATTTCAAAATATTTATGGTAAAGCTTTAAAAAGCCGAAAATACCGTTGGTGGGCCGACCATCGCGGGTATTCAGGGTACGGATCGCGTAAAAGGCGCGATTTAAAATTGAATTTCCGTCAAATATCAGCAGCTTCATAATCGGTTTCATCCTCCGAATAAGAAATTTCATGCAGGACCAAAAAATCAAGCAGATCTTGAGGCAGCGGCGCCTTGAAAAAGAGCTCTGCTCCGCTGACGGGGTGAACAAACCGCAGCGTTGCGGAATGGAGCGCCTGCCTGCCGAGGGCAGCATCTTCGCTTCCGTAAAGAAAATCACCCGCAACCGGCGCGCCGAGATGCGCCATATGCACCCGAATCTGATGGGTTCTTCCCGTTTCCAGCCAAAGCCTTACCAAAAGATGCCCATCCCCTTCTGCCAAAACCTTATAATGGGTTACCGCCCGCTCGCCTGCGGGATCTACCCGCCGCGCCAATACCGAGCCCGGCACCCGCGCGATCGGCGCATCAATTACGCCCTCTGCCGCGGGAAGGCTTCCCTTCAGAATCGCAAGATAGCTGCGCGCCACCTTATGGGCCTTCAGCGCCTCGCCCAAAACGCCCGCGCTATGGGCATTTTTGCCGAGCAAGATAGCGCCGCTGGTATCCTTATCCAGCCGATGAACGGGGCGAAAAACAAATTCCCTGCCCGCCTGCTGCATATGATAGGCTACCGCTCCCGCAAGGGTTTTATCATGATTGCCCAAGGAGGGATGGGTAGCAAGATGCGGCGGCTTATCCGCCACCAAGACATCCTCATCCTCATAAATCACCCGCAGCGGAAGATCAAAGGGGATAATATGCTCATTCCCCACCTGACTTTCCCGATTGGCGATCCGCACAATCAGCTCATCTCCCTTGCGCAGCTGCTTTTGAACGGTGACCCGCTTGCGGCCGATGGTAATCCCATAAGGATTGCGCTTCAGCCCCGCCAAAACGCGGGAAGAGAAGCCCCGTTCCTTTAAATAGGAAAGGACGGTACGTCCCTGATCCTGCTCTTCAATTTTATAGGTGATCTTTCGATAATCCAACGCAGACGCTCCCATTTTAATATCATATATATTTTAACATAATTATATGGAATTTACAATCTTTTCTTTTTCGTGGTCAGCTTTCGACAAAAAGGCGGTTCGGCAGGTGCTATACTTGAAGCATGGTTATTTATGTTGATATTCTTTTTTTTACAAATTTTATGATGGATACCCTCCTTTTAGCCACCACCGCCCTGCTGGCGGGGCGGCGGTTTCGCCCGCTACGGCTATTGGGAAGCGCCGCCATCGGCGCGCTGGCAGGATGCCTTTTCTTTTTTGCACGCCTGCCTGCGGGGCTGATTTTATTGATCCGCCTGCTGCTGCCGCTATTATTGCTTTGGATCGCCTTTCCCTTTGAGCGCCTCTCCTCCTTCGGACGCACCGCGCTGGTCTATTTTTCCGCCCATCTTCTTTTCGGGGGCGGGATGTTTGCCTTTTATGCCTTCACCGATGCGGGCAGCCATCTGCATCAGGCAAACGGCATTTATTATATAGATCTCCCCCTTTGGCTGTTGCTTTTATTGGCCTTTGGCTTTTATGGTCTGACCCGCGGATTTTTTTATCTGATGAACCGCAGGCGGGAAAAAAGCTATCTACATACTCTGCAGGTGGATGGGCAAACCATCCTTGCGCTGCTGGATACCGGCAATTCCCTCTATGATCCCATTTCTCTTTTACCGGTTGTTCTCTGCCAATGGGATTGCCTTTCCCTGCCCGATGAAGTTTTGCAGGCGGTTCTCCATCGGGATGCCTCTGCCCTGCCGCGGCTGACCGAAAAATTTCCCCATCTGCACCTGCGCCTTTTGCCCTATACGGATGCAAGCGGCGCTCGCCAGCTGATCTTTGCCTTTCGCCCCAAAATCCTCTTAGTTGACGGTCTGGAGCGGCAGGCGCTGATCGGTATTACCCTGCATCCCCTTTCGCCCGATGGGCGGTTTCAGGCATTATTACATCGAGATTGGAGTTCGCTATGAATATTCTTCGCTATTATCTTCTTTATCACCCCAAGCTGGCAAAGCTTTTGCATCGTATGGCGGGGCGGGTACATTATGCCAATGGCTATGTTACCCTGCCGCCGCCCCTGCCGCCCGATGAGGAGCAGCAATACCTGAGGGCGCTGGATCAGGGAGAGCAATATGCGGCGCAAAAGCTGATAGAACATAATCTCAGGCTGGTTGTTTACATCGCCAAACGCTTTGAAAATACAGGGATTGCCGCCGATGATCTCATCTCCATCGGCTCCATCGGGCTGATCAAAGCAATTAATACCTTTCGTTCCGATAAAAATATCAAATTGGCTACCTACGCCTCCCGCTGCATTGAAAACGAAATCCTGATGTTTTTACGTAAAAATCATAGCCAAAAGGCGGAGGTATCGCTGGATGAACCCCTCAATATCGATTGGGACGGCAATGAGCTGCTGCTCTCAGATATCCTCGGCACCGAAAGCGATAGCGTTTCCAAAAATCTGGAGGAGGATATTGAACGACAAATTTTGCATCAGGCGCTGGATCAGATCCCGCTGCGAGAGCGCATGATTATGGAAATGCGCTTCGGGCTGGGCGGCTATAAAGAAATGACCCAAAAAGAGGTAGCGGATGTTTTGGGCATCTCCCAATCCTATATCTCGCGGCTGGAGAAAAAAATCATCTCCCGCCTAAGGCGAGAAATCGAAAAAAATCTTTAATTCGCCCTGCTCGGGGGCGCTGAGCTGCGTTTTTTGGCGCAGCTCTTTTTTGTTTTGCAAAAAACGAGCATTTGAAAGTATTTCAAAGAAAAAAAGAGCATTTGAAAGATATAACATTTTTGAAATTGGTCAGATGCAGAAAACTCTTGAAATCCTCTAAAAAATTATGTCTTTTTTTGCGTTTTTTTATTGACAAAATATGTAGAAGTGTTTATATTAGTATCTGTATATGTGATTATATTGGAGGTTGAAAAGAGCGTTGAAAAACATTATTGAGCTGAAAGACATTCGGGTATCCTTTGAAGGGGAAGTGATTTTGGATCATTTCAATCTGAATATCCGCGATAAAGAATTTGTTACCCTTCTCGGCCCCTCCGGCTGCGGTAAGACTACCACCCTGCGCACCATCGCAGGCTTTGTTCAGCCCGAGGAAGGCTCTGTTCTTTTTGAGGGAAAGGATATCATTAAGCTGCCGCCCCATAAACGGCAGGTTAATACTGTTTTTCAGCGATATGCGCTCTTCCCCCATTATAATGTTTTCGATAATATTGCCTTTGGCCTGCGCATCTCTAAAACGCCCGAAGCGGAAATCAAGCAGCGGGTAGAGGAAATGCTGGAACTGGTCAATCTGAAAGGCTTTGAAAAGCGCAATGTCACCTCCCTTTCGGGCGGCCAGCAGCAGCGGGTGGCTATTGCTCGCGCGCTGATCAATAATCCCAAGGTTTTGCTGCTGGATGAGCCGCTGGGTGCTCTGGATCTAAAGCTGCGCAAGGGCATGCAAAACGAGCTTAAGCGAATTCAGCGCCAGATGGGGATTACCTTCATCTATGTTACCCATGATCAGGAAGAAGCCCTTACCATGAGCGATACCGTTGTTGTTATGAAAGACGGGCTGATCCAGCAGATCGGTACTCCCGAGGATATTTATAACGAGCCGAAAAACCCCTTTGTTGCTGATTTTATCGGCGAAAGCAATATCATCGCGGGAACCATGCTGAAGGATTATCTTGTTCGCTTTGAGGGCGTTGATTTCCCCTGCGTTGATGCGGGCTTTGGCGAAAATAAACCGGTTGATGTTGTTGTTCGCCCCGAGGATATTGAAATCCGCAAGCCCGAGGATGAGCCGCTGCGCGGCGTTGTTGAGAGCGTTACCTTCAAGGGCGTTCATTATGAAATGATGGTACGCTCCGGCAGCTATCTTTGGAAAATCCATTCCATTACCTGCTGCGAGCCGGGCGATGAGATCGGCATGAAGATCATCCCCGAATATATCCATATTATGGCAAAGGAGGCGGGAAGCGCCAATTGAAAAAGAAGCTGATTGCTGTTCCTTATTATATTTGGGCGATCGTTTTTATCGTTGTTCCCCTGCTGATGATTGCCTATTGCGCATTTACCGATGCAAGCGGCGCATTTACCGTTGATAATGTTCGGCAAATTGCAAAATATTGGCCTGTTTTGCTCCGTTCCCTTCTTTATGCGGGCATCGCAACCGTCTGCTGCCTTTTGATCGGCTATCCGCTGGCCTATTTTATGGCGCAGCAAAGCGATCGCACCAAGCTGGTGCTGATGATTTTGCTGATGCTGCCGATGTGGATCAGCTTTGTTTTGAGAACGCAGGCGATGCAGGATCTTCTGGATCTTTTGCAGGGCTTTTTAAACGATGCAAATATCCCGCTCCAGATCCGCAACAACGCTTTCGCGGTGGTTTTGGGCCTGATCTATAATTATCTTCCCTTTATGGTTCTGCCAATCTATACCTCGCTGGAAAAGATGGATCAGAAGGTTATTGAGGCTGCGGAGGATCTCGGCGCCAATCGCATCAAGGTCTTTCAAAAGGTGATCCTGCCCCTTACCATGCCCGGTATCGGCAGCGGATTTATTATGGTTTTTGTTCCTACCATCTCCACCTTTGTTGTTTCCGAAAAGCTGGGCGGGGCAAAATTCAATCTGATCGGTAATGTTATTCAGGAGCAATTCCTGCAGGTTTATAATCCTAATGTCGGCGCTGCCATCAGCTTGGTAATGCTGGTATTGATCCTCTTTATTCTCATCATCTTCAGCACCTTGGATGATGAAACCAAGGAGGGCCTGCTATGAGAAAGTTTATCCAAAAAAGTTATATTGCGCTGGTCTTTGGCCTGCTCTATCTCCCCATTGCTTACCTGATCTTCTTTTCCTTCAACAGCGGTAAATCCAAGGTTATTTTCAGCGGTTTTTCGCTTAAAAATTATGTAAACCTATTTCAAGATGAGCAGATTATGAGTGCCCTTTTCAACACCCTGATCATTGCGCTCATTTCCTCGGTGATTGCCACCATCCTCGGCACCATGGCCGCCATCGGCATTCAGCGGCTGCGCAAGCTGCCCCGTAATGCCATTATGAATGTTACCTATATCCCTGTTTTAAATCCCGATATTATTACCGGCGTTTCGCTGATGCTTTTCTTTTCGGTATTGGGGGTCAGCCTCGGCTACGGCACGGTTTTGCTGGCGCATATTACCTTTAATATCCCCTATGTTATCTTAGCGGTTATGCCCAAGCTGCGGCAGATGGATCCTTCGGTTTACGAAGCAGCGCTGGATCTCGGCGCGCCGCCGACCCGCGCCTTTCGCCAAGCGGTATTGCCCCAGATTATGCCCGGCGTTCTTTCGGGCTTTTTGATGGCGATGACTCTTTCGGTGGATGATTTTGTTATCACCTTCTTCCTCAAGGGCGTTGAGGTAGAAACGCTGGCAACCGTTATTTATACCACCACCAAGACCCGCATTAATCTTTCGATGAATGCCCTTTGCGGCGTGATGGTTGTTGTTGTTTTAATCGTTTTGATTATTGCCAATCTCCCTCCTAAAAAGGATAAGGCAAAAAAGGAGGTGCGGTTATGAAGCGTTTGATTGCTTTGATGATGATGGCTGCCCTGCTTCTTTCAGCCGCTGCCTGCAAGCAATATGAACCCAATGAGGTTGTTTATGTTTATAATTGGGGCGAATATATTGACGAAGAGGTAAATGCACTCTTCGAGCAGGAAACAGGAATCAAGGTTGTTTATAAGATCTATGATAATAATGAATCGATGTATGCGGTGGTTAAAAATGCGCCCGGCACCTATGATGTTGTTTTCCCCTCCGATTATATGGTCGGGCGGATGATTGCCGAAGGGATGCTGGAGCCCATCAATTTCGAGAATGTGCCTAATTTCCGCCATATTATGGAGGATTTTCGCCATTTGGAATATGATCCCGAAAACCGCTATTCTGTTCCCTATACCTGGGGAACGGTCGGCCTGCTTTATAATACAAATGTAATAAAACAGGCGCCCGAAAGCTGGGATATCCTTTGGGAGCCAGCTTATAAGGATCAGATTTTGATGTATAATAATTCCCGCGACACGCTGGGAATTGCGCTGCTGAAAAACGGCTGCTCCCTCAATACCACCAGCGAAGCGGAGCTGCGCGCTGCCAACAAGGATTTATTGGCGCAAAAGAATTTGCTGCAAGCCTATGTTTCGGATGATATCTTCAGCAAGATGGAAAGCGGATCCGCCGCCCTCTGCCCTGTCTACAGCGGCGATGCCCTCTCCATGATCGAGGAAAATCCCGATCTGGCCTATACCATTCCCAAGGAGGGCACCAATCGGTTTGTGGATTGCATGTGTATCATGAAGGATGCCCCCAATAAAGAGGCGGCGGAAAAATATATCGATTTTCTTTGTCGGCAGGAAATGGCCGAGCGCAATCGGGAATTTACCGCCTATTCCACCCCCCAGCAGCAGGTATTTGATGCGCTGCCCGATGAGATCAAAAATAATAAGGTCGCCTATCCGGATGCGGCAACCATCGCCAAAACCGAGGTTTATAATAATCTCCCGCAGGAAACATTGGAGCTTTATAACGACCTTTGGAACGATCTGAAAAATGCATAATTAAAACCACCCATAAGGCTTACCCTTATGGGTGGTTTTTTATCGCAGCCAAAGCCATACCAAGATCAACGCAAGATGCATTATCAGCATCAGCGGCAGGCCGATGGAAAATTTAAAATGGCGGGTTTTATGGCGAAAGAGATACATCCCGATCAACGCGCCGAGGCTTCCAAAGCAAAGCGCCGAAAGGAGCAGCGTTT
>JAZQDS010000101.1:0-4546 GCA_045546895.1 Eubacteriales bacterium
GACCAAGCCTTTTTAATGGTGGAGCCTGAGAAAATGCGGCGCGATATCAGGATTCTTTGAGGATGCGCGGCAGCTCTGTCATTCGGAGCTTGGCGCAGCCGTAGGGGATCAGCTCCCTTTGCATCCCTTCCGAAAGAGGCATTTTGGATTGGGGAATTTTGGCGCAAACATTATCAAATCTTTCCTGATACCCCCAAGGAATGGCTTGCAGCTCCGCTTGGATGGTAACAGGCGGCATTTTTTCTGAAAACGGAATTTCAGAAAGAGGATGGGTTTTGATTGAGAGCGCCTCGGAGCAATAAGCATAGCCCCAATCGCTTTGGGGAATCAATTCATAATCGCAATAGGGAAATTTACGCTCAACGCCATTTTTTATGTATTCATGCATCCGCTTTTCATAGGGAATGGGGAGAGAGAAGAGCAGCGAGCCCCATTGAACCGCGAAAAGATCATTCGGCCGCGGCCTGAATTTCGGGGTGGCTTCAAAAGCAATGCAAAGCGTTGTTGCTTCGCCGCCCTTTATATGGAAGGTGGCCTCGCCGCCGCGATAGGCTTCTCCGTTGATCTGAAGCTTTTCGGCAAAGGAGGGGAGCCGAATGATGAAGGTGAAATCATCCTCGGAAGAGATGGTATATTTTGCGCTGTTTTTGAAGGGGTAATCCGTTTCAAGAACAATATGCTTGCCTTCAGCCCGCAGCTCGCTCGGGAGCATAACGGAATTGATGATGGTTTGATCCTTATGCATAAAAGCGCTCAGCGCAAATTTTGGCCAGCCCTGACCGAAGTTGGCTGTGCAGCAGCCGAAATTGGGCTCCAGCCCGAATAAGTGCGCCTCCTTACCGTTGGAACCGAAGATAGGATTGCCGCGGAATTTTTCGCAAGCAATCTGATTGCTCATCTGAACATATTGATGGGCCCACATATCTTCGCTGATCGTTGCGGGCAGCGCGTTAAATGCGATCACTTCCAGCCGTTGAGCCCATTTGGGATCGCCCGTATAGGCATAAAGCAGCTCATAGGAATACATCTGTTCAACAATGGCGCAAAGCTCTGTTCCTTGGATCGGGCTGATGCCCGATAAGCATTCATCGCCGGTAAAGCTTTCGTAAACCGTGCCATTATATTGATCCAAAATGCTGCGCAGCGTTTCCGCCCGATCGGTATAGGGGACCTCCAAAAGATCGCAGCTTACCGCCTCGGATTTGAGCATCATACCGATATTAACAATATGGGTTTCAAACTTCCAATGGTTGAGCGGGCGCTTCCATAATTCTATGAATTCATGATAATCGGCCCCCTGCTCCTTCAGGAGCTTTGCCAATTCCTTGATCCATGCCTCTTGATAGCGTCCATATAAAAACTCAAGGGCAATAAAGCATTCAAACCAGCGGAATTTTCCCCAATCAAAAAGAGCGATGTTCCCGCTTTTGAGCAGGGTATAATAATTTTTGAGGGTCTTATAAAGCGCCGGCGGAATTCTTTCATCGCCCGAGCATTCATAGTAGCCTACCAGCACCTTTGAGATCAGCTGAACAGCCCAGGTATCATAGCTTTTTCGCTCCTCCTCGCTGCAAGGGCAGATCCAGCCGTCCTCTTTTTGCGCAGCGAGGATGGCATCGATGTATTTTTTTGCCCGAGCGATCATCTCTTCATTTTCTAAAAGATAAGCAAGGGGAATGAAACCGTCCAGCCAATAGGGGACCCTCTCCCAGCCCTCGCAGGCTCCGCCGATCCAGGCGCTATCGCGAACATCGGGCCATACTTTATCCAGATTACCCGCAAGCCCTTGCGCCTGAATTTCCAGCTGCCGCTTGAGCCATCCTTGCGGCTTGAGTTCTTTGGATGTATAAAGGCTCCATTGCTTCATTTTAATCACCTCGCATTCATTTTATCACACCAATATGACGATTAAAATTGATTTTATCACAGATTATATTGACAATATCACATTATACTCGGTATAATTTCAATGGTGATGATATGAGCGGGATCGATTTAAAAAAGGAAATTAAATATCATTTTGCATCTTTTCGTTTTTTCAATGAGAAGGAATACCATGTAAACCGCGTTTGCAAAGATGATGTGTTGTTGCTTGTTTATGAGGGGATTTTGCGCTTTGCCGAGGATGGCGTATTTTATGAGATCCATCCCGGAGAGTATCATATCCAAAAGCATGGCTCAAGCCAAGCGGGGATTCTCCCAAGCGATGCGCCGAAATATCTTTATATCCATTTTTATGCCGAATGGGCGGAGGAAAGCCCGATAGAAAAAAGCGGGACCTTTGATTATGAATATCTCAAAAAGGAAATGGAAGAGATGAATGCGCTTTCTTACAGCGATGCGCCGTATATTATAAAAACAGCAAAGTTTTATGAAATTCTATCAAAGCTATGCAAAAGCGCCGAGGGCGATAGCGGCGCGGGGGAAATAGCAAAATTCATCGATGAAAATTACTATTGTCATATCAGTCTCAACCTGCTTTGCAAGCGATTTTCATTCAGTAAAAACCATATTATCAATATTTTTAAAAAAGCTTTTGGGAAGACGCCGATCGCATATCTGAATGATGTGAGATTAAAAAAGGCGGAGGAACTTTTGATTGCAACCTCAGAAGCGATCGAAACCATTTCCATTCGCTGCGGATATTCGAATTATTCTCATTTTTATCGGCAATTTTTGCGCAAAAATCATCTTTCTCCCGAAGGGTTCAGAAAGAAAAAACAAATCGAATAAAAAAAGCTTGGTCGATCGACCAAGCCTTTTTGCGTAAGCCTGTTACCCTAGGGTGAGCAATTAAACTTGAACCCGCTGCAAAGCGGCAATATTTCGGCGTTTTTTACCCTATTTGTTCTCGTAAGGCGGCAGCCTTACATCGCCCAAATTGAGCAAAAAACCCTCGCTCCGCAGAATGGATTGAAGCTCCTTAATATCGATATCACGCAGGGAGGTATTGCTTTGAATCGCCACGCCGGCTGCAGCACCTGCCGCCTGACCCAATTCGGCGCAAAAAGGCATAATGCGATAGGAGGCCTGCGCCTCATGGGTGGAGGAGATGCAACGCCCTGCAACCAATAGGTTGGTGCAGCCCTTGGGCAGCAGGCAGCGATAGGGGATTTGATACCATTCTCCATCCCCGAAATAATAATGGCTGGTGCCGGCACCTTCCGGATTATGAATGTCGATATCATAGTTGGCAACAGCAATGGCATCGTCAAACCGCGCCGGAGCTTTGAGATCCTCTACCGTCAATGTGTATTCCCCTTCGATCATTCGGCTTTCGCGGATGCCGATCTGAAGAGCGGTAGAAAGGATGAAGCTATTTTCAAAGCCGGGGATATTTTCTTTCAGGAAACGATGCATCTCAAAGACCTGCTCCCTTGCAAGCAGCTCCGCTTTTGTTACTTCGGCGGGATTGGTGGGATCATGCTTGACGACACGGGTGGTATTGAAATGGATTACCCCATCATGCATGGTCAAAAATAATAGAACATCTTCCCGAGGATTCAGGATGCGGCCTTCCTTTTGGTATTGCTGATAGAGCGGATTAATCTTATGCCGATTTTCCCGAAAGGCATTCATTTCCACATTCCCAACGCGGAAACAGAGGGTCATGGGTTGGCAAAGATGATCCGCCTCTCGGCCCAGCCGATAGCCGCAGCCTGCCAGCATGGAAAGCTCCGCATCGCCGGTGGCATCCACAAAATGGCTTGCATACAGCTTCAGCTTTTTCGATTTTCCCAGCGCGGTAACCGATTCAATCTCAGAACCCCGTTTTGTTGCATCGATAACCGTTGTATTAAAGAGGAGCTGCACACCGGCTTGGGCACACATTCGGTTCAATACCAGCTTTAAGATTTCCTCATCAAATATTTTTCCGCGTTCATGCAGGCCACCCATTTTTTGCATCTCGCTCGTAATCTCAAGAAAAAGGTTGCCGGTCAGGGGAATGATTTTCCCCGTTTGCGGATCCTTGGTTGTATAGGGCATAAACGGCAGAACCAAGCAGCTTGCCGCGGCGCCCCCGAGGCAATTAAATTTTTCGATCAATAGGACCTGCAGCCCTTTTCTGCCCGCCTCTATCGCCGCAGCCACGCCGGCAAAGCCACCGCCGACTACAATCAGATCATATTTATTTTCCATATCGGGAGCCTCCTTTTTTCTTTGCTTCAATTATAATTGAAGCTTCATGAAAAAACAACATAAAATATAATTCAATTTGTTTTCAAATGTTTTGCGATATTGACTTATTATATAATTTTACCTATCATCAAGAAATGCGTAGGTCTATGCCTGCAGCGCTTGAACTGCCGGAAAGTATTTAATCATTTAAAAAGGCTTGACCGAGAGGTCAAGCCTTTTGCGTTAAAATAAAGTCGTTATCCAATAAATAATCCTATAAACGACCGATGCCACAGTACCATACATAATAAAAGGTCCTGCGATAGTAAACATTTTTGCGCCTATCCCAAGTATGAAGCCTTCTGCTTGTGTCAACTTAGGACGCAGTGTTTTTTTGTCGAATAGGCTCAAATGCTTTTGAAGCAAG
>JAZQDS010000102.1:0-51774 GCA_045546895.1 Eubacteriales bacterium
TGGCCTCCGACTTTGGATTTCGCCTTTGGGGCGGTAATTGCGGCAGTCTCAGGCGCGGTGGATTCAGCAGTATTATTGTTATTATTCTGCGCGGGGGATTGGACGGCGGGGGCATCATCGCTTCGCTCCTTTACATTTTTCAGAATCTTGCCGCTCTTGGCATGGAGGTCGATCTCGTATTCATAGCCGTTTGCAAAAAATTCCACCTCGTAGACCATTGCGCCGCCCTCGGCATCCAGCTCTACTTCCGCACGCGCTGCGGCATTCTTCGAAACTTTGGCGGCCTTCAGCGCCAGCTCCAGCGCTTTTTCGGAGCCGATATAGGCCTTTTCGCTGGCGGTTCCGCTTTCGTTGACCTGTTCGGGATGAAGCTTTTGCACCAAGAGGGTTAATTCATTGATGGAAAGATCGATCAAGCCATCAAAGGTATAACGCTCGCTCTTGGCAAGGATTTTGCGAATCAGCTGGGCCTTTCCGCTGCTGATGCCTTCAGTCGGTTCCTCAGCGGCGGGCTCTGCTGTTTGGGTAAGGACTGCGCCGTCAAAGGTCTCCTGATGGAGGAGATCGCCGAGGCGCTCGGCAATTTTTTTCTGCAGCAGCTCTGCCTTGGCAGCATCCTTATGGTCGACCGTTACCAAAACAGAATTGGCAATATCGCTCAGATAGCCTTTTTGGAGCATGGCGCCGATCAGCGCATTCAAGGTAACATCCAGCGCGCTGCCCTTGAAATCAAGATCGCCGATGATGGCGGCACCATCATCATTGAGGGGGATCACATTCAAAACACGCTCTTTTTTATTGATTTCAATATTGATGGCGGGATTGACCTCCAGCGCAACGGTGGAGGCGACCGCATTTTGATTTTGATAGGCAAATACGCCAAAAATTCCGACCAGCGCAATGGCAAAGGCTGCGGCTATCGCCAAAACGGAACGGGCGGGGAAACGGATTTTATGATCACGGTTTGTCATTTGAATAGCATCTCCTTTCAATTCGGTGGAGAGCAGATTTTCCGGAAGTTGATTCGGGGGGAGCGCAGAATAGGCTTTGCGAATACGGTTTTCCAAATCTTTTCTTTTCATTCTTGGCTCTCCTTTTCTATGTATTTTTTAAGTTTTTTCAGGGCTCGGTGATATTTGGAAAGAACAGTGGAAAGGGGCAGCTGCATGGCTGCGGCGATTTCCCGATGGCGCATCCCGCCGAGAACATGGAGAACAACAATCTCCCGCTCCTCATCCGATAATCTTTGCATACATCCTCTCAGCACGATCCGATCCTCCGCATCAGGGCCGTCTTCACCGGCGGGAAGCAGCGCCCAATCCTCGGGAGGGAGGGTATCGGCCTTTTGGCGCTCTCGGATGGTTTGCAGGCAGCGATTGCGGGCAATGGTGGTAAGCCATGCCATTGGCTTTCCTTGGGGCTGATATTGCGATGCTGCGCGCGCGGCGGCAAGATAGCAATCCTGGAGGGCATCCTCCGCATCATGGGTATTTTTCAAAATAGAGAGGATATAGCCATAGATTGCTGCTCGGGTATGCTCATAAAGCGCGCTCAGCGCATCGGAATGGCCTTCCGCCAGCTGCGCCAAAGCTTGCTCAATTATTTGATTGCGGGTTGATTCGGTTGTTGCGATTGACGTCAGAAAGAACAACATTTTATTTCCCCTTTCGTTATAATAATGCAAAAACTGCCGATTTTATTGCATCTTTTTTAAAATTATAAAAAATTTCCCTGCACTTTGTAAAGAAAAATATTTCAAAAATACGAGTTTATCACTTTCTTTAATTTTCTTCGTAATGTGTATTAAGGATTAAAAGAATGGAAATAATAGTAACATCAAGAAGAAAGGACAGAGGGAAGATGATTAAACGCGGAGATATTTACTATGCTGATCTTTCGCCGGTTGTTGGGAGCGAGCAGGGCGGGCTGCGGCCTGTTTTGATTGTTCAAAACGACATCGGTAATCGATATAGCCCTACCGTTATCGCCGCCGCCATTACCAGCAAGATTGATAAAGGGCGGCTGCCTACCCATATAAATATTGAAGAATCCTGCGGCTTGCAGCGTAAATCAATGATTCTTTTAGAGCAGGTACGTACATTGGATAAGGCTCGCCTGCGGGAGAAGATGGGGCATATCGGCGCCGAAACGATGGAGCAGGTAGATAAGGGGCTGCTGGTTAGCCTCGGATTATAAAAAAAGTCGCCAAACGGCGACTTTTTTCTTTACAAATTGAAGGGTTTGAGAGTATAATATTAAAATGTAGAAAAAAAGAAAGGATTGGCAGGAATGAAGATCAGAATCGGAATTGCAGGTTATGGTAATCTTGGGCGCGGCGTTGAAAGCGCATTGCGCTCCGCAAAGGATATGGAGGCGGTAGCGGTATTTACCCGCAGAGATCCCGCCTCGGTAAAAACCCGTACCGGCTTGCCTGTTTATTATATGGATCGCGCGGCTGAGATGAAGGATCAGATCGATGTTATGATCCTTTGCGGCGGCAGCGCCAAGGATTTGCCGGAGCAGACCCCTGCGCTGGCGGCTCATTTTAATGTTGTTGATAGCTTTGATACCCATGCCCGCATCCCCGAGCATTATGCGGCGGTGGATGCCGCCTGCAAGGAGAGCGGTAAGATCGGGATTATCTCTGTTGGCTGGGATCCCGGACTCTTTTCCCTTAATCGCGCCTATGGGCAGGCAATTTTGCCTAATGGCGCGGATTATACCTTCTGGGGTAAGGGGGTCAGCCAAGGCCATTCCGATGCCATTCGAAGAATTGAGGGGGTATTGGATGCGCGGCAGTATACCATTCCGGTGGCAAAGGCTCTGGAGCAGGTAAGAGCGGGGGAGACCCCTGACCTCAGCGTTCGCCAGAAGCATACTCGCGAATGCTATGTTGTTGCAAAAGAGGGGGCGGATCTGGCGGCCATTGAGCAGGAGATCGTTACCATGCCCAATTATTTTGCCGATTATGATACTACCGTTCATTTTATCTCGATGGAGGAATTGCAGCGGGAGCATCAGGGCATTCCCCATGGCGGAATGGTATTCCGCAGCGGTACAACCGGCCTTGAGAATGAGCATCATCATATTATTGAATATCGGCTGCAGCTGGATTCCAATCCCGAATTTACCTCCAGCGTTTTGGTGGCGTATGCCCGCGCGGCTATGCGGCTGGCGCAGGCGGGCGAAAGCGGCTGCAAAACAGTATTGGATATTGCGCCCGCTTTGATCCATCCCGATAGCGGCGAGGCGCTGCGAGCAAGCCTGCTTTAAATTTTTCTTGCAAAATTCAAAAAGTGTGGTATACTAATAACGCACGATAAAAGGGAGTAGCCTGCGGAGCAATCCGTAGTAACGGCGTCAATTCGGCTCCTCGGAGCCCGCCTTTATTTTAAATGGCAAGACTTTTATTGGAGGGGAAGCCCTGCGATAAAAGTCTTTTTTTAGTCATTATATATTTGCTTTAAAAAGGAGAAAGGATATGAGTATTCTTTATGAGAACCTGCTGGAATTCAGCTGGCAACAGGGCGTAATGATCCTGATCGGCTGCCTGCTGATCTATCTGGCAATCAAAAAGGAAATGGAGCCTACCCTGCTTTTGCCGATGGGCTTTGGCACCATCTTGGTCAACATTCCCTTTTCGGAGGCGCTGACCGGACCGATCAAGGAGCTTTACCATGCCGGTATTGCCAATGAGCTTTTCCCGCTGCTGCTGTTTATCGGTATCGGCGCGATGATCGATTTCGGCCCGCTGCTTACCAATCCTAAGCTGATGCTTTTCGGCGCTGCGGCGCAATTCGGTATTTTCTTTACCCTCTCGATGGCTTCCATCTTTTTCGGGGATAACGATGCCGCCTCTATCGCCATCATTGGCGCTGCGGATGGTCCTACCTCGATTGCGGTTGCCAATACCCTGAAATCCGAATATGTCGGCGCGATTACGGTTGCCGCCTATTCCTATATGGCGCTGGTTCCCATCATCCAGCCGCCTGTAATTAAGGCGCTGACTACCAAAAAAGAGCGGATGATCCGTATGCCCTATGAGCAAAAGGATGTATCTAAGCTGACTCGGATTTTATTCCCCATCATCATTACCATCGTTGTTTCTGCCATTGTTCCGCAGGCAACTGCGCTGATCGGCTTCTTGATGTTTGGTAATCTGATCCGCGAATGCGGCGTTTTGGATTCTCTTTCCGAAACGGCCCAGAAGGTGCTGGCCAATCTGGTAACCATCTTTCTTGGCATCTCGGTTGCTTTCAATATGACCGGCGAGCAGTTTATCAAGGTGGATACCTTGCTGATCATGGGCCTTGGCCTGATTGCCTTCATCGTTGATACTGCGGGCGGTGTTCTTTTTGCAAAGTTCCTGAATTTGTTCCTCAAAAAGAAGATCAATCCCATGATCGGCGCTGCGGGCATTTCGGCTTTCCCGATGTCCGGCCGTATTGTTCATAAAATGGGCCTGCAGGA
Source organism: Eubacteriales bacterium (assembly GCA_045546895.1). GTDB lineage: Bacteria > Bacillota > Clostridia > Oscillospirales > QAKW01 > QAKW01. Next base: position 4,471 of record JAZQDS010000102.1, read on the forward strand.
GGATCCTCAGAATTTCCTGCTGATGCATTCCATCGGTGTTAATGTTTCCGGCCAGATCGCATCGGTTATCGCCGGCGGCATTATCCTGAATATGTTTGGTTCTTAAGGAGGTTTTAAAAATGCTGAAGTTTTTTGAAAAAATCGGGCTATCCTTTAATCCCTCCCGCTTTGTTGAGATGCTGGACGAGATGGGAATCGGAATGCTGCTGATCTTTATCCTGATCGGCGTTATCATTCTGGCTACCTTATTGATCAATAAGATCTTTTCCAAAAAGGCAAAATAAAAAAATAAAAAAGAGGCAAATTTTGCCTCTTTTTTATTTTAACTTTTTCTTTAAACGATTGCTGCGCAGGGAGGAATGCCAGATCTGCGGGCTGAAGAGCAGCAGCATCGGGAAGATTTCCAAGCGGCCTGCCAGCATATCGAAGCAGAAAACATATTTTGAAAAATCCGAAAACCCGCCATAATTTCCAAATGGGCCGACCTTTGCAAGGCCCGGGCCGATATTATTGATGGTGGCGGCAACGGAGGTAAAGGTGGTTTCAAAATCAAAGCCATTCAGCGCGATCAAAAGGACGGAGCCGACAAAAACAGCAAGATAGGAAAAAAGGAAGGTACTGACCGAGCGGGAGGTGCTATGGTCGATGGTTTTACCTTCCAGCCGTACCTTTTTAACGGTGCGGGGATGGATCAGGCGAGAAATCTCATTGCAGGCGGATTTCCACATAATCAGGATGCGGGAAACTTTTATTCCGCCGCCTGTGCTGCCCGCGCAGGCGCCGATGAACATCAAAAGAACTAAAATAATCTTTGATAATGATGGCCATAGATTGAAATCAGAGATACTGTAGCCGGTGGTTGTTATAATACTGCTTATATGGAAGAAGGCCTGACGGAAGGTATATTCCGCATTGGCAAGGGTAGAGAAGGTATTGCCGAAAATCAGGAGGGTGGCGCAAAGGATAATGATAATAAACCAGCGCGCTTCCTCGCAGCGGGCTGCTTGCCGCAGATGGCGGCGAACCAGCAGATAGTAAACATTGAAATTTACGCCAAAGAGAATCATAAAGACGGCAACTATATATTGGCAGGCAGCTGAATAATCGGCAAGGCTCGAATTGCGGATGGCGAAGCCGCCGGTACCCGCAGAGCCAAAGGAGAGGGTAACCGCATCAAAGACAGGCATTCCCGCAAGGATCAGCAGGAGGATTTCCAAAATGGTCATGGCGGTATAGATCAGATAAAGAATGATCGCGGTATCGCGGATTTTCGGAACAATTTTGCCAACCTGCGGGCCGGGGCTTTCGGCGCGCATCAGATGCATGGTGGCGCCGCCGGTAATGGGCAATACCGAAAGGATAAAGACCAAAACGCCCATGCCGCCGATCCAATGGGAAAAGCTGCGCCAGAAAAGGGAGCAATGGGCAAGCGCTTCAACATCGCTTAAAATGGAAGAGCCTGTTGTTGTAAATCCCGAAACGGTTTCAAAAAAGGCATCGGCAAAGCGGGGAATATCGCCGTTGAGAATAAACGGCAGGCAGCCGAACAGGCTGAGCATCAGCCAGCTGAGGGCAACGCTGATAAAGCCCTCTTTGGCATAAAAATTCTGATTTTTCGGCTTGCGCAGGGTAAGCAAAATACCCAGAAGGGCGGTAAGGGCGGCAACGATCAAAAATCCGCCTGCCTGCTGCTCCCGATAGCCGATGCCGATCAGCGCGGGAATGAACATCAGCAGCCCTTCAATTTTTAATACATAGCCGATAATATAAAAAATGATATGGAAATTCATGGCTTATTTCAAAATATCCTTAAAATCATTTAATTTGGTAGTGCTTGTTACAATAATGACCCGATCCTCGGGCTGAATGGTTGTTTCACCATTGGGGATGATAAAACGCCGCCCGCGGATGATACCGCAAACGATCAGATTATCGATCAGCTTCAGCTCCTTTAAAGGGATATTCAGGCCGGGCGCATTTTCATTGATCTTAAATTCCAGAGCCTCAACCCGATCTTCTACCAGCTTATAGAGGGTTTCAATATTATTTCCCAGCGCATTTTGCTTGGCGCGGGCATAGCTTAAGATGATATCGGTAGTAAGGGTATGGGGGATCACAACGCTATCCAGATCCAGATTGGCCACCAGCTCGGTAAAGATGGGGCGATCTACCTTGGTAATGACCTTGGCATTAGACATTTCCCGCGCATAAAGGGAAAGCAAAACATTTTCCTCATCAAAGCCGGTAAGGGCAACAAAGGCATCGGTAGAGGTAATCCCCTCTTCCAGCAGCAGGCTCTTATCGGAGGCATCGCCCTGAATGATCATCGCCTCGGGCAGCCGCTCCGAAAGTTCATGGCAGCGCTCCTCATCGATTTCAATGATTTTAACAGAGATATGGGTATCCAGCAATTGGCGGGCCAAATAATAAGAGATGGTACCGCCGCCGACAATTACAACATCTTTTACCGCATGGGTTTCCATCTTGATCTGGCGGAAGAATTTCAAGGCCTCCCGCGAGGTGGTGATGATGGTGGCGCAATCGCCCGCCTGCAAAACAAAATTACCCGAAGGAATGATATATTCTTCCTCCCGCTTGATGCTGCAGAAAAGGAAGGGGGCATGGACCTTGCTCTTTACGGCGGGCAGGCTTTTTCCGTCCAAAAAGGAGCCCTTGGCAATGCGGAAGGTCAGCAGCTCGGCGCGGCCCTTGGCAAAGGAGGCGATATCGATGGCGGAGGGGAAGCGCAGCAACCGCGAGATGGTGGCTGCCGCTTCATATTCGGGGTTGATGATCCGCGAAAGGCCAATCTGCTCGCGGATGAAATCCCGCTCGTTAAAATACATCGGATTGCGCACCCTTGCGATGGTGGAGCAATTGCCCACCTTCTTGGCAAAGAGGCAGCAGAGCAGATTTTGCTCATCGGAGCCGGTAGCCGCTATCAAAAGATCTGCTTCCTCCAGCCCTGCCTCCTGCAGGGAAGAAGGATTCATACCATTGCCGACCAAGCCCATAACATCATCATCATCGCAGATTTGCACAATGCGCTGAGCATTTTGATCGATCATGGTAACATTATGACCTTCGCCGGTTAATGCTGTTGCAAGATTAGCGCCGGATTTACCGCCGCCTACGATTATAATCTTCATTTTTGAAAAACCATCGTTTCTTTATTTATTGGTCTTATATTTTATCATAAAACCTTAGAAATAGCAATATAAGAAGAGATTATTTTTCGCTATCGGTAATAACGCCGTCCAGCTCATCAATATGGCAAAGCTTAAAAAGAAACTGTTTGCCGCGCTTGGAGCGATCATAAACGAAGATGCTGCGCTTGGCATGGTGGATCATCAGCCGCCGCAGGCGGGTCTGATCCTCGGAATAATCGCTGATAATGCCGTTTTCATCAATGCCCTGAGAAGAGAAAAAGCAAACATCGGCATAAAGGGAGGATAATGCATCCTCCGCCAGCTTGCCGACCAGCGCATGGGAATTATCCACCGGCATCCCGCCTAAAAGATAGCAGCGTATCTGTCGCCCGTTGAGGCGTTCCGGAATCCGAAGGCTATTGGTAATAATGGTAAGATTTTGCTCGGGCTGGATATAATCGGTAATATGGCAGAGGGTAGTTGATGCATCGATGAAAACCGTATCCCCGTTTTTCAGCATGGCGGCCGCCTTGGCCGCAAGCTGCGCCTTGGCGGAGGAATGCTCCCGCTCCCGCAGCGCAAAGGGAACCTCCCGATTGGGATGATCCGGCAGCCCCGCGCCGCCATGGCAGCGGCGGATCAGCCCCGCTGCCTCCAGCTCCTCTAGATCTCTGCGGATGGTAATCGGCGCAACATAAAGCTCCTGCGCCAGCGCCTGAACCTTGCAGTATTTTTGTTCGGTTAAACGTTTTAAAATATAATCTTGACGCTCTGATTTGATCATAATTGTTCGTTTTTGAGCGCTTTTTGCTCAAAAAATGCTCCTTTATCAACTTTTTGGTCATCTATTGACACAAAAACATTCAGTTTGTATAATTGTAGCATAAGCTAAAGAGGAGGTCAATAATAAATGAAAAACATTACAATTATCGGTGCAGGCATGATGGGCTCTGCGCTTGCATTTCCCGCCCGCGAAAACGGCAACGATGTTCGCTTGGTTGGTACTCCCCTGGATCGGGAGATCATCGAAACCAGCCGCGCAACCGGCCGCCATCCCAAATTTGTTAAGGATTTTCCTGCCGGCGTTCGCTATTTCCAGATCGAGGAGCTGGAGGAGGCGCTGAAGGATACCGATTTTATCATCTGTGGTGTCAGCAGCTTTGGTGTGGATTGGTTCCGCGATGAGATTTTGCCGATTTTGGATGAGAAGGTTCCTGTTATCTCCGTTACCAAGGGCTTGGTAGATCTGCCCGATGGTAAGCTGATCAGCTATCTGGATTATTGGCAGGAGAAGCTGGATGCGCTGGGTAAGAAGACCCTGCTCAATGCCATCGGCGGCCCCTGCACCAGCTATGAGCTGGTTGCCCATGATCAGACCGAGGTTGCTTTCTGCGGTAAATGCATGGATACTCTCAAGATGATCAAGGAAGCAATGGCTACCGATTATTATCATATCAGCTTGTCTCGCGATATCATCGGCGTTGAAAGCGCGGTTGCTTTGAAGAATGGCTATGCGCTGGGGATTGCGCTGACCATCGGCCTCAATCAAAAGGCCTTTGGCATTGATAGCGAGCTTCATTATAATTCTCAGGCGGCGGTATATGGTCAGGCGGTTCGCGAAATGACCAAGCTGCTGCAGATGCAGGGTGCAGGCGATCTGAATAACATCGTTATCGGTCTGGGCGATCTTTATGTTACCGTTTACGGCGGCAGAACCCGCTTGGTTGGTATCCTGCTGGGCCGCGGCCTGAATATCGATGAGGCCAAGGCAGAGCTTAATGGCGTAACGCTGGAATCTCTGGTAGTTGCCGAGCGTGTTGCCAGAGCGGTAAAGGTTAAGGCGGAGCGCGGCGAAATCTCGCTGAAGGATTTCCCCTTGCTGATGCATATCGATGAGATCATCATCGGCCGCAAAGAGGTTAATATTCCTTGGGAAGCATTTACCTTTGAAAATTAATTTAGGCGAAGTTAAGCCCGCCGATCCTTGGGATCGGGGGGCTTGTTTTTTTGCAGCTGTTATGATATACTAAATGCCGATATGATTATTTTATAAGGAGCGAAAGAATGCCCTTTTTACCGATTACCAAAAAAGAAATGCAGCAGCGTGGCTGGGCTGAGGCGGATTTTATCATTGTAACGGGGGATGCCTATGTAGATCATCCCTCCTTTGGTACTGCCATCATTTCCCGCGTTTTAGAGGATGCAGGATATCGTGTTTGCATTTTGGCGCAGCCGCGCAGCGAGGCGGATTTTTGCCGCTTCGGCGCGCCGCGGCTTGGATTTTTGGTCAACGGCGGCAATATCGATTCGATGGTTGCCCATTATACAGCCGCAAAAAAGCGCCGCAGCGAGGATGCCTATACCCCCGGCGGCAAGGCGGGCGTTCGCCCCGATCGGGCGGTGATTGTTTACAGCCGCCGCCTGCGCAGCCTTTATCCCGATGCCTTTATCGCCATCGGCGGATTGGAGGCTTCCCTGCGAAGATTTGCCCATTATGATTATTGGGATGATCGGGTAAGGCCTTCGATTTTGCTGGATGCCGAAGCGGATTTGCTGATGTATGGTATGGGGGAGAAGCATATTGTTGAGATCGCTGATCGGCTGAATGCGGGGGAGCTTCCCCAAAGCCTTACCGATATCCGCGGCACCTGCTATTGGGTAAAAACCGCCGATTATCAGCCTCGCTCGGTAAGGGAATGCCCGCGCTTTGAGGCGGTGGCGGAGCCTACGCCCGCAGGCAAGCGGAAATATGCCGAATCCTGCAAAATTCAGCAGGAGGAGCATGATGCTTTGCGGGGGCGGATTGTGATCCAGCGGCATGGGGATCGGATTGTTGTGCAAAATCCGCCGATGCCGCCGCTGGAAACCGAGGAAATGGATGCGGTTTATGCCCTGCCCTTTATGCGTACCTATCATCCCTCCTATGAGGCGCTGGGTGGGGTGCCCGGCATTGAGGAGGTTCAATTTTCCATTATCCATAATCGCGGTTGCTTCGGCGCCTGCAATTTTTGCTCCCTTGCTTATCATCAGGGGCGGCAAATCAGCTGCCGCAGCCATCAATCGGTTTTGGAGGAGGCCCAAAAGATTACCGAAATGGAGGGCTTTAAGGGCTATATCCATGATGTTGGCGGACCGACTGCCAATTTTCGCGCTCCCTCCTGCAAGGCGCAGCTGAAGCGCGGCCTTTGCGCCGATAAAAAATGCCTTGCGCCGCAGCGTTGCCCTGCAGTGGAGGTAGACCACAGCGATTATCTTGCTCTGCTGCGCAAGCTGCGTGCTTTGCCGAAGGTTAAGCGGGTATTCATTCGCTCGGGCATTCGCTTTGATTACCTGATCGCAGATCCCGATGAAAGCTTTTTCAAGGAATTGGTGCAGCATCATACCAGCGGCCAGCTGAAGGTTGCGCCGGAGCATTGCTCCGCCAATGTTTTGAAGAGAATGGGCAAGCCGCCCATCGAGGTCTATAATCGCTTTAAAAAGCGCTTTTACGAGCTGACCCAAGCAGCAGGCAAGAAGCAATATCTTGTGCCCTATTTGATGAGCTCCCATCCCGGCAGCACCATTAACGATGCGATCGAGCTTTCCCTCTTTTTGAAAAAAGAAGGGATGCGGCCGGAGCAGGTGCAGGATTTTTACCCTACGCCCGGAACGGTGTCTACCTGCATGTTTTATACCGGCTTGGATCCGCTGACGATGGAGGAGGTTTATGTTCCTCGCTCGCCGGAGGAAAAGGCGCAGCAGCGGGCGCTTTTGCAATATTTCCGCCCCGAAAATCGCAGGATTGTTTATGAGGCCCTGAAAAAGGCAGGGCGCCACGATCTGATCGGGGTGGGCAAGAATTGCCTGGTTGCGCCGCCGCCCGGTGCAGCGCAAAAGCCTCGTAAGCCCATCAGCAGGCTGAAAAAGAAAAACCAAATGAAGAAGAAAAAGAAATAAAAAAGATCCGCATTGGAGTATCCCAATGCGGATCTTTTTATTTATTCTTTGGTATCCTCGGCGATCACATAGCGGGGGCGATCTTTCAGCTCTTCATAGATGCGAGCGAGATAATAGCCGATAATGCCGAGGCTGATCATCAGCAGGCTGCCGACCAATAAGATCAAGAGGATGACGGTAGTAAAACCCTCCAGCGCGCGGCCGCTCAGCTTCATCCAAAGGGAATGGGCGCCCAATAAGAGGGTGCCGATCATAAAGATCGCGCCCATCAGCGTTATCATATTCAGCGGCGCGGTGGAAAAGGCGCTGAGGGAGGAAAAGCTATATCGAATCAGGCCGAAGAGCGACCATTTTGTTTTCCCTTTGCGGCGGGGCTGCACTTCATATTCCACTTGCGCGGTTTTGAAGCCGATCCAAAAGGAAAGGGCGCGAAAAAAGGTATTCTTTTCCTGCACCGCCAGCAAGGTATCTACCGCCTTCCGATCCAACAATTTGAAATCGGAGGCGCGGGACATATCGGTACCGGATGCCTTGCTGATGGCGGAATAAAAGAGCTTGGCAGAGGCGGTATAGAGAGGGGATTCCTTGCCCCGATCGGATTTGATCCCTTCGATGACCTGATAGCCCTGCTGCCAAAGGCGATACATTTCGATCAATTTTTCGGGCGGATGCTGAAGATCGCAATCGATTACCGCAACGCAATCGCCCGCTGCCTGCGCAAGCCCTGCAAAGATGGCAGCCTCCTTGCCGAAATTGCGGGAAAATCGAATGCCGCGGATCCGCTCGCTTTTGATGGTTTCGATCTCTGCCCAGGTCTGATCCTTGGAGCCGTCGTCGATAAAGAGCAGCTCAAAGGGGATGGCTGCCGCCTGCAAAATTTCCGAGATGGTTACCGCGGTATCGGCAATATTGGCTGATTCATTATAGGCGGGAACAACCACCGAAAGAAGCCCGGATTTTTCCTGAATTTTTTCGTTCATTTTTGTTTATCTCCTGTTTTCATAGGCGATTTCATAAGGCTGCTTGGGGGTATATTCCTCCGCCAGCTTTATAACCAAGCGCCCATCAATGGCGCGGATGCTATCGGGCGCGGGGTAGAGAGGCATTTCTTTAAACTCCGCCCCTTGAGCGGCGGCGATCAGCGTTTCCTCCGCCGGCTCCTCGATGGGGGTGTTGAGCCAATGATTTAAATAATAGTAGATATGCTTATTATTAGTTGCAACATTATTGATCGGCACGCTGTAGTGATCGATTTGCTCATAGCTTTCGATGGAGGCTTTTATCTGCGCGGGAGGAATTCTTCCGATGATTAAAATCTCCATTCCCGCCTGATAATCGGGATGGGCCTCAATGCGGGCCAGCAGGCGGGTAAGATAGCTTTCGGTGGCGCGGTGGGCCTGCGCCGAGGCGGTATAGATCAAATTATTGGTATTGAGGCAGAAAAGCATCATCCCCGCTGCCCATAGGGACAGCAGCGGCAGCTTCAGCCGCTGCAAAAGGCTGCAAAAGCGATCCTCTGCCGCATCGATCAGCAAAAAGAGGGCGATGAAAAAGAAAACAAAGGCATATTTCATAATCGGGGTAGGATCGGAATAGGGGCTGATAATCTGCCCGAAATTCGCGCCCAGCGGCAAAAGCAAAAGCATAGCGCCGCTTGCGAGCGCGCGGCTGATTTCCTTTTTCCAAAGGGCGGCAATCAGGGAAATCAGTAGCATGGCAAGCGCAGCGCTGCTGAGCAGAGCCAGCCCGATGGTGCAAAAGCTATCGGCAGAGCCTGCAAGGAATAGGGAGGCAAAAAATTGCCGATAGGCATTCAAAATCAGCGCGGGCAGCTGCCCGATGGGATAGCCGCTAACTACTGCATCGATGCCGAGATAGGAGAGCAGCTGCAGATCCTTAACCTTTAAGAAAATCATTAAAATTCCGTAATAGAGGGCGGCGCCTGCTGCAATGCAGCCCATCAGCTTCAGCCCCTGCAGGAGAAAGCGCTTGAAGGTGAAATCGGGGCGCAGCGCTCGCCGCAAAAGGAGCAGCAGCGCCAAAGCAATAGCGACCGCCGCATAGGCTTGATAGATGCCCATTGCCGCCGCCAGCAGCAAAATACCGAAGCACCAGCCAAAGCGATAGCGCTTGATCAGCCAGATCGAAACCACCGCCATCAGGATCGCCAGACTGTAAGCCGCGGCGGTAAACATATAAAGATAGGTATAACCCAGCGCGGGGAAGGCGGCCATAGAAATTCCGATCAGCGCAGAAAGGAAGCTGCTTTTAATTTCCAGCGTTTTAACGGTAAAGACTGCTGCCGCTGCAATCAGAAAAAGGGAGGTGAGCCCGATCGCCATCGGCATTTGGGTAAAGCGATTGAGATATGAGGCAAAATGAAGAAACCAGCGGCCCGATACGGTCATCTGCTGCGCATCAAAAACGCGGCTCAGCCCATCGGCATTGGGGATCAGATTGGTAAAGGAATAGAGATGGATCAAAAGACCGCTGATCAGCGCAGCCAAAAAAGCCGCCGCCTGCTGCCGCGGAAAATATTTTTTCATTTGAAGAACCCGCTGATCGATGGTCATTTTCGAAAATGCCTCCTGTAAAATGTTTATACGAAATCATTATAACATAGCGTTATTTTATTTACAAGAATATTATTTTTAAAGTACTTGATTTACGAAAACGGATGTGATAGAATGGCGGGGAGGTGATGATCGATGAAGCTGAATCTTTTACCTTCGCCGCAATATGCAAAAGCAACGCCCATCGAAGGGCGCTCCTTGGTCGAGGGGTTGAAAACCGTTTATATAGAAGCAGGGCTTGAGGAAAAAATAGCTTCCGCCCTTGCTTTTTTGCCTTCCATGCAGCCCGCCGCCCGCGAGAAGGCGGCTCTGGTATTGAGCTGCACGCCGATGGAGGAGGATGCCGAATGGTTTCGGCATCCTTATGCTGCGGAGCAGGGCTATATTATAAGAGATTGCGGCGCGCAGGTGATTATTACTGCTTGCGCTGCGCAGGGATTAATGTATGGCATTGCGAGCCTGATCCAGCTCCCTGCTTTGCAGGCGGGCTTTGAAATCAAGGATTATCCCGATATTCGCTATCGCGCCAATAAATGGCTGATCTGGGCAGAGAGCGAGATCTGGTCCTATGATCTCGGGGATGGCTATGATGCGGTTGTGGAGCGAATCCGCCGCAAGCTGGATGTTTGCCTGAAATATAAAATCAATTTGGTTTATTTTGACGGTTGGGGCGCCGATGTTGAGCGCTTTCCGCGTTATAAAGAGCTGATGCGGGAATGTAATCAGGAGGCGGAAAAGCGAGGAATTCGGCTGGTTTTCGGCGCCTATACCATGGGCTATGGTCTTTCCGGTCATCAGATCGGAAAGCATTTCGGCAAGGTTTATATGAACCGCGCGCCTTATCCCGATGGACCGCTTTATGAATGCATGGGCACCTTTATCCATGATAAGCGCAACAATGGCATTCCCTATATCAAAGGGCGGGAGTACGGCACCTGCATTTCCAATGATGCCCAGCTGGCGGATAAGCTGGAGGAGCTTTGCCGCTTTGTTCGGGAAATTCAGCCCGGCGCGCTTTATTTACATAATATGGATTCCTGCAAAATCGATCAACGTCTTTGGCAGGCGCGCTGCTCCGAATGCAGGCGGCGCTGGCCATCGGATGATCTTTATGCCGCCGATGGAATGGCGGGCGCTTTTGCGGATTATTTTGATCGCTTGAATGGAGCGCTGAAAAAAGAAAGGCAGGATCTTTTGATTTTCAATGTTTCGCCCGGCTATATGGAATACAGGCTGGAGGATGATGAAATTGAGCGTGCCACGGAATTTTGGGCGGCTGTGCAGCGCTATTCCAAGGTGAAGGATGGCGTTTACCCGCTGGTAAGGGAGCTTTTCCAAAATAAGCGTAATGATGAATGGCGTATTCCTGCGATGGCAAAGAAGCTTGAAAACTTCGGTATTATCAATTTCAGCGGCAGCGATGGTTTTTATAGCGATCAGCTGGTTGTTCCTACCGCGCTTATTTATAAGATGTTTAAGGGCGCGGAGGTATTGATCTCCGCCAGCGGCAATTATTTTCAGGAACCGCTGCAGCTGGTGAATGCGGAATATATGTGGAATACCGATAATGCGGAGGAGCTGCCGCGCAGCTATGAGGAATTTCTTGCGCGCTATCATGATATGCGCCTCGGAAAGGATCGGCCTGCATTGATTTACGGCGCGGGCGGGCTGCTGGAAATCGCCTGCCAAAAGCTTTATGGCGAAGCAGCTCCGCAAATGGCTGAATTTTTCGGCCTGCATGGGAAGGGCGGGGAATGCCCCGTTCCCTATGCCTGCAGCAGGGAGATCGCAACCAATTGCAATAATGTTTTGCTCCATTATCGCTGGGATGTTCCCATTTCCGAAGAGGAACTGCAGGCTTGGACGGAACGCTTTGGCGAAATCCTGCGGCTGAATGAGCGGGGGCTTGCGCTGCTGGCGCAGGCGGCCGAGAAAAATGCCGATGCGGCGGAATATCGGCGGATTATGATGCTGAATCAGCCCTTCCTTTCTCTTTGGTATGAATATTTAAAGCTCTATCGGCAATTAGATGCCTATTTCCGCGGCGAAGGCGCGGAGGAAGGTGCAGCGGAGGCGGCTGCGCAGTTGATGCAAAAGGCAGAGGAGGAACAGGCGCATTTTGATGCGCTGGGCCTTGAGCCGCTGGATCCGATGGAAGGGGTATTCTGCCGCCGCAGAGAGCTGCTGAATACTTTGAAATATAATCTTTTACTGATGCAAAAAAGCTTGAAGACCAATCAGAGAATACCTGCCGATCGCGCGGAGCTTTCGGATGAGGATTGGTGGTAAAAACAAAAACGGCAACGAAGGGTGCATCCTTCGTTGCCGTTTTATTATAGCTCAGAGGCAATATCGCCGAAATAATCGGAAAGCGCATTCCCAATCCCTCTGCGCAGTCTTTCATTTCTTTAACGGTATTGATATGGATCGAAATGCCGTTTTTCAGCCGCTCCTCCATAGCGATAATTTCCTTTTCGCCATGGGTATAAATTCGATCGCAGCCCTCCGCCAAAGGAGCTTGACGCAGCTCCTCCAGATAGGCGGAAAAATGCGCCCTGATGGCCTCGGGATCGCCAAACAAATTGGGATTGATGGCGATAAAGCCATGGCAGATCAGCGCTCGATTATCCTGATAAGTTTTATCGCTGGTAAGCCCTTGGGAGAGAATGGCGCTGAAAATTTCGCAGAGCATACCGTAGCCATATCCTTTATGGCCGCCGGTGGTTTCATAGGCGCCGCCCAGCGGCAGGATCCCGCCGCCTTGATGCGCCGCAATGCAATCGAGAACCTGCGGCGCGCCGGTGCATACCTTACCTTGGGCATCCAGAGCCCAGCAATCGGGCATTTCTTTTTCGGTCTTTTTATATAATTCCAATTTGCCGCGGGTTACTACCGAGGTGGAGGCATCAAAGAAGAAGGGATAGGGGTCTGCGGGCATCGCGACCGCGATGGGATTGCTGCCCAGCATCGCCTTGCGGGAGTTTGTGGGGACCATGATGGGCGCGGTATTGGTTACCGAAATGCCGATCAGCCCCTCATCGCAGGCCATTTTTGCGTAGTAGCCTGCGATGCCGTAGTGATTGGAGTTCTTTACCGTTACCATGCCGATGCCGGAGGTTTTTGCCTTTTGAATGGCCAGCTTCATTGCGCGATGGCTAACAATTTGGCCCATTCCCTCCTTGGCATCGATCACCGCGGAAATCGGCGTTTCAAATATTGTTTCGGCTTTTGCATCCGCCTTGATCATCCCGCATTGCAGATGCTTATAATAGCGCATCAGCCGCTGGGTGCCGTGGGAATCAATGCCGTAGAGATCGGAAAGCAGGAGAACATCGGTGATAATCTTTGCCTGCTCGCAGTCGAAACCGAATTTTTGGAAAATATCGTTGCAGAATTACTTGAGATCCTGATATTGGAAGGTATATTCAGCCATAATGAGGCCTCCTGTTTTAAAATCTATTAATATTATAAATTCCGGAGCGATGGGTGTCAATATTTATGATCGCAAAAAGGAAAAATGGAAGAGAATGATGCATAAATATGGAAAAACAGTGCTATTTTGGGCTGCAGACTATGGGAATGAAATATAGGCCCGTCTGCGAGGATATAAATCAAGTCTGTTAGCAAATAAGTGATAAGTGATGCAGCTGCGCTGTGATAGGCGATGCGGTGCGTTCTATTCACGCGCCAAAGGCGCCCACCTCGTTCCGCAGGAACGCATCACTCAAAAAAGTCTCTTTTGTCTGGTAGACAAAAGATACTTTTTTGTTGCGAAAGAGTGCCCAAAAGCAGCGTAAGTATGGGTAAGAAAGGCTAAAAGTAGTGTAGATCCTATTTAGCCTTCTTTTCGTTCTCTCGTATTTTTTGCAGAGAATACGAATTACTGCAAACATTACACCAAAATTCCGTCCATACAAATTTTATATTTCCCACCATGTAAGTATCTCCGGATGAAAAATCATAATTCTTCGCTTCTTCAGATTTTGAATTGACGATCTTCGACATTTTAATTGGTGTAAGCAAAGCATTGCAGGCGGGACAATGGTGTTTCTTGAAGCGCACCCAAAAAGGTCTTGACCATTCTCTTTTTACGCCATGAATTTTCAAACGGATCGCCTCCTTTAGAGATATTATATCATAAATCAAGTCTGTTTGTAAACAAGTGATAAGTGATGCAGCTGCGCTGTGATAGGCGATGCGATGCGTTCTGCCCACGCGCCGCAGGCGTGCATCACAGGCGAAGCCTGCATCACGCACGTAGTGCGCATCACGTTCCGCAAGGAACGCATCACTCAAAAAAGTCCCTTTTGTCTGGTAGACAAAAGGGACTTTTTTGTTGGTGCGGGCGACAGGACTTGAACCTGCACGCTTTCGGCAATAGATCCTAAATCTATCGTGTCTGCCATTCCACCACGCCCGCGATTGCCATATTATTTTATATTACTTTGGCGGGAATGTCAAGGGTTGATTGGCTGAACCGAGCGGCGATATTGGCCGGGGGTGAGGGCGGCCTCCCGCTTGAAGGCTATTGAAAAATATTGCGGGGTATCAAAGCAGAGCATTTCCGAGATCTCCGCAACGGTATAGCTTTCCTCCCGCAGCAGCCGCTTGGCCTCGCTGATTTTAAGGCGGCGGTAATATTCCATTACGCTTTGCCCCGTTTCCTGCTTAAAAAGATGGGAAAGGCGGGTCTTTCCATAATGCATCTGCTCGCAGAGCTCTGCCATCGAAAGGGTGCCGTAAATACGGCTATTGAGATAAAGGATAATCTCGCTCGGAAGATCCTGCGCAACCGGCGCAGCGCTGCGCTGCTGCAGCTCCCGATAAAGGGCGATCAGCAGCTGCTCCAGATAATTGCGGATCATCTGATCTCCGCCGGGAAGCGGATTAGGCAGGGGAGAGAGCCCGTTGGTTTCCATATCGTAGCAGGCGCTGGCCTCCCGCATAATACCTGAAATCAAAATCCGCAGCTGGGGCGGGAGCTGCAGCCGCAGATCGCGGAATTGCTCCATCGCAGGGGAGCGGGAGCTGAAAGAAATAATGAAAATATGCCCCTGATCCTGCCCATTACCCTCCGCACAATGAAAGGTTTTGGGCGCATGAAAAAGGATTTCTCCTGCAGAGGCCTGCCAATCTTCCTCGCCGTTGCGAGCGTGGATGGCTCCATTATCAATATAAACAATTTCCCAAAAAGGATGCTCCTCCCCTTCAAAGCGGTAATCGGCATCGATTTCATAATAATGGATCGTTACCAGATCCTGAACACGAATCAGCGGCGCAGAGCGTTGATGGCGGTAGTTCATAAAATACCTCTATTGATCAAAATTATAATGATTGTGAACAAAAACACATTTCTTTGCGGATGGATTTAATATATCATAGAAATATCGAAAATGCAAGAAAAAAAGGAGGTTTTTTCATTGCTGAAAGTTGCGATTCTCGGATATGGCGGTATTGCCCGCTCCCATCGAAAGGGTTATAATATTTTGGCGGAGCAGGGTGCGCCGGTAGAGCTGGTGGCTCTTTGCGATATTGATCCTGCCCAATTTGAGAAAGGGATTGTTATCAATTCCGGCGGCGATCAAAAGGAAGAGGCGCTGCCCTATCGTACTTATACCGATCTGGAGGAGATGCTGGAGAAGGAGGATTTGGATATCATTGATATCTGCCTGCCCACCTATCTTCATTGTGAATATGCAACCAAGCTGCTGCGGCGGGGCTATCATGTTCAGAGCGAGAAGCCGATGGGCCTCAATCAGGCAGAATGTGATGCCATGATGAAGGCAGCGGAGGAAAGCGGCAAAAAGCTGATGATCGGCATGTGCTTGCGCTTTGATGCGATGTATCTTGCCCTCAAAAAGATGATTGATGAGGAAACCTACGGCAAGGTGGAGAGTGCTTATTTCGAGCGGCTGAGCGATCTGCCGGTTTGGGGATTTGAGCAATGGTTCCAGGATTATAATAAGGCGGGCGGTGTTGCGCTGGATATGCATATCCATGATGTTGATATGGTGCGCTATCTCTTTGGCGAGCCCAAGGCAGTAAGCGCGGTTACCAACGATGCCAAAACCAAATGCACCACCATCCATAGCCGCTTCCTTTATGAGGATAAGCTGGTCTTTGCTATCGGCGATTGGGGTCGTAGCAACAGCACAAAATTCGGTTTTTCCTGCAAGATGAACTTTGAGCGGGCATCCATTGAGATGGATACCAAGGAGATCAGGGTTTTCCCGCAGGATGGCGAGCCGTTTGTTTTGGATGTTGATAAAACCAATCATATGGCGGAGGAAATTCATTTCTTTGCTCGCACCATCTTGGGCGAGATTGAAAACACCTGCAATACTCCGGCGGATGCGGCGGGAAGCGTTCGCTTGGTTGATAAATTGATGGAAAGTGCTGCGAATAACGGCGCGTTTGTGGAGGTATAAGCCATGCAAATCGGTGTTATGATCCCGGTAAGGGAAGATACAAACATTCTGGAAGAATTGAAGAAGGTACGGGAGCTGGAGCTGCAATCTTGCCAGATCAGCATTTGGAATCCCGATTTTTATACCGATGCCTTTGCTGCCGAGATCAATGCGGCAGTTGCGGAGACCGGCATCGTTGTAAGCACCCTTTGGGCGGGCTACAGCGGCCCTGTTGAATGGAATTTCACCTATGGCCCCCTTACCGCAGGGCTGGTGCCGCAGGCTTATCGCGGCATCCGCGAAAAGGAATTGCTGATGGCTTCGGAATTTGCTGCCAAGATTCATGTGGATAAGATCGCCACCCATGTCGGCTTTCTGCCGGAAAATTATTTTGATCCCGATTTCCGCGGGACGGTAGGCGCCCTGCGCAAGATCTGCACGGTCATGAAGGAACGAGAGCAATATTTCCTCTTTGAGACCGGTCAGGAAACCCCTGTTACTGTTTTGCGCGCCATTGAGGAGATCGGGCTGGATAATGTTGGAATCAATTTCGATACCGCCAACCTGATGCTTTACGGCAAGGGCAATTCCGCCGATGCGATTTTGGTATTCGGCAAATATATCATGGATCTTCATATTAAGGACGGCTGCTATCCTACCGATGGCAAAAAGCTCGGTAAGGAGCTGCCCGCAGGCGAAGGGCTGGCTAATTTCCCGCTGATTCTCAAGCGGCTGAAGGAATGCGGCTATACCGGCCCCTATACCATTGAGCGCGAGATTAAAGGTGATCAGCAGATTGCTGATATTAAGCTGGCGCGGGATATGCTGCTGGAGATTGAAAAAACCTTATAAAGAATATACCCTTAGGCGTTTTTAAGCCTAAGGGTATTTTTTAATCTTCAAAGCCGATGAGCAAGCCGCCCTCTTCGGCATAAAAGCTGCAAAGGGCGCCGCTCAGTTCAAAAAGATTGGAGGCGGAGTCGGAAATAATCTTATAATTCATAAAAATACACCTTTCTTTTGGTTTTGCTCTATTATATGAATCCGAAAAAACTTTTTCAAGAATTATGAAAGAAGCTTAATATTAACATTTTTTAACAAAAGCTCTTTTTTTATAAAGGAATTTCGTATATAATAGAATAAAGTGAGGTGTTTCATTATGAAAAAAGAAGAGATTTTAAAGGCTGTTGATCATACCCTTTTGAAGCCCGAGAGCACCTGGGCGCAGATTCAAGGGATTATTGAGGATGGCATTCAATATCAGACCGCTTCGGTCTGCATTCCAGCCTCCTTTGTTCGGGAGGCGGCGGAATATGCCCAAGGAAGGATTGCAATCTGCACAGTGATTGGCTTTCCTTGCGGCTATTCCACTACCGCCGCAAAATGCTTTGAAGCCAAGGATGCGATCCAAAACGGGGCCGATGAGATCGATATGGTTATCAATATCGGCTGGGTTAAGGATCAAAAATGGGAGGCCCTGCGGGAGGAAATCCGCGCGGTGAAAGAGGCCTGCGGCGGGAAGCTTTTGAAGGTTATTATTGAGACCTGCCTGCTGACCGAAGAAGAAAAGATCATGATGTGTAAAATCGTTGGCGAAGCAGGCGCCGATTTTATCAAAACCTCTACCGGCTTTTCCAGCGGCGGCGCCACTCGCGAGGATATTGCCCTTTTTGCCGCCCATACTGCGCCGGAACTCCGCATCAAGGCGGCGGGCGGGATCCGTTCCTTGCAGGATGCGGAGGATATGATGGCATTGGGCGCCGAGCGGCTGGGTACCAGCGCGATTGTGAAACTCATCAAGGAGGAGCAAAAAGATGGCCAATTATCCGACACCGCATATTAATGCCAAGCCCGAGGATTTCGCCAAAACGGTATTGATGCCGGGCGATCCGCTGCGGGCAAAATTTATTGCGGAAAATTTTTTAAAAAATGCGGAATTAATCAATAATGTGCGGGGCGTTCAGGGCTATACCGGCAGCTGGCAGGGCGAGAAAATCTCTGTTATGGCAAGCGGGATGGGGATGCCCTCCATCGGCATTTACAGCTATGAACTTTTTGAATTTTTCGGGGTGGATCAGATTATTCGGGTCGGCTCCGCGGGGGCGCTGCATCAATCTCTGAAGGTAAGGGATATTGTTTTAGGAGCAGGCGCCTGCACCAATTCCGATTATGCCCGTCAATTTCGGCTGCGGGGCAGCTTTGCGCCCATTGCCGATTTCGGGCTTTTGCAGAAATGTGCCGCCGAAGCGGAGAGGATGGGACTCTCCTATCATGTTGGCAATCTGCTTTCCTCCGATACCTTTTATGACGCCGCCGATGGTGATACGCTGGCCTGGGGCAAGATGGGCGTTTTGGCGGTTGAAATGGAGGCGGCAGCGCTTTATATGAATGCGGCGCGCTGCGGTAAGCGTGCGCTTGCTATCTGCACCATCTCCGATTCTCTGGTAACGGGCGAGGCGACCTCCGCCGAGGAGCGCCAGAATTCCTTTACCGATATGATGGAGCTTGCGCTGGCTACGGCGGTGAAAAAATGAAGGTATTTTTAATTGTTTTGGATAGCTTAGGCGCGGGAGCATTGCCCGATGCCGCCGATTTCGGCGATTGCGGAGCCCATACCCTGAAAAGCATTTCCGGCGAAAAGGAATTTTCCATCCCCAATTTGCTGAAATTAGGGCTTGGAAAGATTGAGGGGCTGGAATTTTTAGGGGGCGAGGCTGCGCCCTGCGCTGCCTACGGCCGCGCCAAGGAGCGTTCCTGCGGCAAGGATACAACGGTAGGCCATTGGGAATTGGCAGGGCTGATTTCAAAGGAGCCGCTGCCGACCTTTCCCGAGGGCTTCCCCGAAGAGTTACTTCAAAAAATCAGGGAAGCGACCGGCCGCGAAATCCTTTGCAATTTGCCCTATTCGGGGACAGAGGTTATCCGCGATTACGGCGAAAGGATGATGGAGAGCGGCGGGCTGATAATCTATACCTCGGCCGACAGCGTTTTGCAGATCGCTGCTCACGAAGAGATTATTCCGCCGGAAGAACTTTATGAGATCTGCCGCAAGGTGAGAAAAATAGCCGCCGGCCCCTGGGGCGTTGGGCGGATTATTGCCCGCCCCTTTATCGGGAAGGTAGGTGATTTCCGCCGCACCGCCAATCGGCGGGATTTTTCCCTGGAGCCTGCCGGAGAAACCCTTTTGGATGTGCTGCAGGCGAAAGGGGTTTATACCGTATCCATCGGTAAAATTTTTGATATTTTTGCGGGGCGGGGAATTGACCGGTCCATCCCAACTCACGGAAACTGCGAGGGGATGGCGGCCTGCGAGGCGCTGGCCCGCGAGGATTTTGATAGCTTTGTGTTTTTGAATCTGGTTGATTTCGATATGCTTTACGGTCATCGGCAGGATGCGGCGGGCTATGCGGCCGCCCTTTCGGAATTTGATGAATGGCTGGGGCATTTTTTGCTGCTGTTGGACGAGGAGGATCGGCTGATCATTACCGCGGATCATGGCTGCGATCCCGCCGATCAGAGCACAGATCATACCCGCGAATATATCCCCATTCTGGCCTATGGTGAGGGGATTGCGCCCTGCGCGCTGGGTACGCGCGAAAGCTTTTGCGATATTGGGCAAACAATCGCTGCATGGTTTGGGGCAGCGTTGAATGAAGGAGAAAAGATGTTATGACCGATCGGGCTTTATTGGATCTTGCGCTGCAAGCGCGGGAAAAGGCTTATGCGCCCTATTCCCGCTATCGGGTAGGAGCGGCTTTGCTGGCCGCAGACGGGCAGGTATTTCTTGGCTGTAATATGGAGAATGCCTCTTATTCCGCGACCCTTTGCGCCGAGCGGGCCGCCTTTGCGGCGGCGATCGCTGCGGGGGCGACCTCCTTTGAGGCCATTGCCATTGCGGGCGGAAGCGGGGAGGAAGCGGATGCAGAAACCCCGCCCTGCGGCGTTTGCAGGCAGGTTATGGCGGAATTTTGTAAGGAAGATTTTGCTGTTATTTTAGGAAATCGGCATAAGATAGCGCGCCATACCCTCGGCGCGCTTTTGCCGATGGCCTTTGGCGCAGCCCAATTGGAGGAATGAAGATGCGGGCAGTAGATTTGATTGAAAAGAAAAAACAAGGCCAAGCTTTATCGGCGGAGGAAATTCAATTCCTGATCCGCGGCTTTACCGCGGGCGAGATCCCCGATTATCAGATGGCGGCCTTGGCGATGGCGGTATGCTTTCAATCGATGAGCAGCGAGGAAACCGCCGCGCTGACTGCCGCAATGGCGGAAAGTGGAGAGCAGGTGGATCTGGCGGCCTTTGGAGGCCGCTCGATGGATAAGCACAGCACCGGCGGGGTTGGGGATAAAACCACCCTGATTGTTGCGCCGATTGCCGCCGCTTGCGGAGGGGTTGTTGCCAAAATGAGCGGCAGAGGGCTGGGTCATACCGGCGGAACGGTGGATAAGCTGGAATCTATCCCCGGCTATCAAACCGAGCTTTCTTCCGATCAATTTATGCGTCAAGCGGAAGCGGTTGGCTTGGTTGTTGCCGGGCAGAGCGGAAATCTGGCGCCTGCCGATAAAAAGCTTTATGCGCTGCGGGATGTTACCGCAACAGTCAATTCCATTCCGCTGATTGCCTCCAGCATTATGAGCAAAAAAATTGCTGCCGGCTCGAAAAACATCGTTTTGGATGTAAAGAGCGGCAGCGGCGCTTTCATGAAAAGCCTTGAGGATGCGGAGCAGCTGGCGGAGGAGATGGTAAAAATCGGCAGCGCCTGCGGCAGGCGGGTAACCGCCCTGATTACCAATATGGATCTCCCGTTGGGGAATGCTATCGGCAATGCTTTGGAGGTGGAGGAGGCTTTATCCCTATTGCGGGGGGAAGGGCCTTCCGATTTAAGGGAGGTATGCCTTGCGCTGGCATCGGAGATGATCGCCCTTAGCGGCGATATTTCCGCCGAGCAGGCCCGCGAAAAAGCGGAGCAGGCCCTTTGCAGCGGCGCTGCTTTAGAGAAGATGGAGCAATGGATTGCGGCGCAGGGGGGCGATCTTGCGGCGTTTAAAGCCCATCGCCAAAGCGTAAGCCTGCGGGAACATTGCGTTGCGGCGCCCTGCGATGGCTACCTTTGCGCCATGGATGCGGAATCCATCGGCAAGGCGGCGATGCTTTTAGGGGCGGGCCGCGCCACCAAGGAGGATAGCATCGATTACGATGCAGGAATGATCCTTTTGAAAAAAACAGGCGATCTTTTGAAAAAAGGAGAGCCGATCGCTCGCTTTTATACCGCCGATGAGCGTTCGTTTGATGCGGCGGAGCAATGCTATCTGCAAGGGCTGACCTTTGGCGCGAAAAAGCCTGCGCTACAGCCCTTGATTTTAAAGAAAATTAGCGCAAAAACAAAATAGGTGTAATTTTACACCTCTAATAAAAAGGTCAATTTTTCGCATTGGAATGCCGTATTTAGGGTTATCCGAAGCAATGAAAGGGGGAAACGCGCAAAATGATTTTCCTGCAATGCCCTGTTTGCAGGGAGGCGCTGATGCGTCGAGAAAAAGAATATGCTTGCTCGCGGGGGCATCGGTTTGATATTGCGCGGCAGGGCTATGTAAATCTATTGCTAAGCCAGCGCTCCTCCGCCCGAAGCCATGGGGATGATAAAGGGATGATTGCTGCCCGCCGCGCCTTTTTGGAGCGGGGGCATTACCGCCCGCTGCGGGAGCTTTTGCAAGAAAAGGTGTATTTCTATACTAAAAAAGAAGGCATCCTTTTGGATGCCGGCTGCGGGGAGGGATGGTATACCGAGGGGCTTTCGGAGGCCTATACTGTGATCGGATTTGATATCTCGAAGGATGCTTTGAGATGGGCTGCAAAGCGAGGAGGCTTTACTCATCTGGCGGTGGCGAGCTGCTATGGGATGCCGATCGCTGATGACAGCGCCGATGGGCTTTTGAATTTCTTTTCTCCCTTGGCCGCGCAGGAATATGCCCGCGTATTGAAGCGCGGCGGCCATCTTTTCAGAGCAGTGCCCGGAGAGCGGCATTTATGGGAATTAAAGGCGGCAGTATATGAAACGCCGTTGCCAAACCGCCCTGAGCCGGAGGATCTGGCGGGCTTTCGGCTGCTGGAGCGGATCCCGATCCGCTGCGAAATTGCTTTGGATAGCAATGAGGAATTGCAAGCCTTATTTCAGATGACGCCTTATTATTATCGTACCTCGCCGCAGGATCGGGCGAAGCTTGCAAAGTATAATTCCTTTACAACCGATGCGGAATTTACATTATTGATTTATGAAAAAGAATAAGCGCCTCAGGAGGAGCCTGAGGCGCTTATTTTATTTAAGCATAAGAAGTTTTTTTAAAAATCGGTTGCTTTGGATCATCCGCATAAAGGGAACGCCCAGCGCGAAGCAAACGATAAATTCGCTGATGGCAATCTCGCCCATCATGGTCAGCCAAGGGAGCCATTCAAAACGGCCGAGGGTCATAAAGGTCAGCATCGTTCCGATGATCAGCCCATTGAAGAGAATCGGCCAGATCGGCGCGATCAGCAGATGCTTGCTGCGGTAGGTAAAATAGGCGGCGATCAGTGTTGCAAAACTGCCGAAGATTACATCCCAAATCGAAGAAAAGAGCAGATTGGAGATAAGGCAGCCGAGGGTTACGCCCGGAATCGCCCAAGGGGTAAAGAAGGGCAGCAGCGTCAGCAGCTCGGAGATGCGAAATTGGATGGGACCAAAGGCAAGCTGCCCAAAGGGAAGGGTAAAAACAACGTAGAGGGCAGCAATCAGCCCCGAGGCAACAAGACCCGCAAGGGGGATTTTCTTTTTCATATTAAATTCTCCTTAGTAAATATTTTAAGTCCGGATAGGAATCTCGACGGACTCAAACAGTTGAAACAGGCGCCTTTTAGCCGCTCTGTTTGAACCGTTTAGCGATCAATCATTAAATTCGGCGCCAAAAGCTCAAGAGAGCTTTTCGATACCCTTTTGGATACGGGCGAGGGTATCCTCCTTGCCCAGCAGGTAGGCCAGCTCAACCCCGCCGCCCGGAGTAAACTGCTTGCCCGAAAGGGCGGTACGCAGCGGCCAGAGAATGATTCCGTTTTTCACCTCCAGCTTGGCGATCAGCTCAAAGAGCGCGGTATGGATCGCTTCCTGCGTCCATTCGCTCAAGCCTTCCAAAACCGGCAGGATTGCCTGAAGGGATTCCAGAGAATTCTCGGGATTGGTTTTCATTTTCTTATGGGTATAAAGGGCGATATCATAATCGGGCAGTTCATCCATAAAATCGATCATTTCGGGAATTTCATTGAGGATCTGGGTCCGCCCCTGAAGCAGCGCGGCCAGCGCAGCCAGATCGATATCCTCCCGCTTTACACTCTCGCGGATATAGGGAGTGGCGCGCTCAAGGAATTCCTCGGCGGGCAGCGCCTTAATATATTCACCGTTGAGCCATGCCAATTTTTCATTATCAAAAATGGCAGGGGATTTGGAAATGCCGGCAATATCAAATTCTTGGATCAGCTCATCCAGAGTGAATTTTTCCTGCTCGCCCTTGGGC
This sequence comes from Eubacteriales bacterium, assembly GCA_045546895.1. Taxonomy (GTDB): domain Bacteria; phylum Bacillota; class Clostridia; order Oscillospirales; family QAKW01; genus QAKW01. The sequence continues at coordinate 28,080 of JAZQDS010000102.1, forward strand.
GCCCAGCCCAGCAGCGCAATATAATTGATAACGGCATCCTTCAGATAGCCCTTTTTAATCAGATCTTCATAGGAAGCATCGCCATTTCGCTTGGAAAGCTTATTATGCGCATCCTTCATAACCGGCGCGCAATGCACATATTTTGGAATTTCCCAGCCGAAGGCTTCATAAAGAAGATTATATTTGGGGGCAGAGGAGAGGTATTCCTTGCCGCGAACAACATGGGTGATGTTCATCAGATGGTCATCCACAACGTTGGCGAAATTATAGGTGGGCAGGCCATCCGTCTTCATCAGGATCTGATCATCCAGCTCGCTGTTGTCAACCGTAATTTCACCGTAGATTTCATCCACAAAGGTGGTGGTGCCACCCTCGGGGATTTTTTGGCGGATAACAAAGGGAATGCCTGCCGCCAGCTTTTCCTCGATCTCTTCCTTGGAAAGATTGCGGCAATGGCCATCGTATTTATGAGGAACCTTGGAGATGGAATGGATCAGCTTGAGTTCATCCAGCCGCTCTTTATCGCAGAAGCAATAATAGGCAGCACCCTTTTCAACCAATTCTTTCGCATATTCCATATAAAGACCGCGGCGCTCGCTTTGAATATAAGGGCCGTAGTCGCCTCCGACATCGGGACCTTCATCCCAATTCATGCCGGTTTCCTTCATCGTTCTGTAAATCAAATCAACAGCACCTTCAACATAGCGCTCCTGATCGGTATCTTCGATCCGCAGGATAAATTTACCGCCGTTTTGGCGGGCGATCAGATAGGTATAGAGCGCAGTGCGCAGGTTGCCGACATGCATATAGCCGGTAGGGCTGGGGGCAAATCTTGTTCTTACCATAGTAAAACACTCCTTTTTTTCTTGCTTTTATATGATATAATTTATTTTTGTAGTTGTCAAGCAGATTTATTTGTGGTACAATAACTATGTTTGTAAATCTCTCAAGGAAAGAGGAAGAAAAATGGAAAAAAGAATTTTCAGCGGAATTCAGCCCAGCGGTATCATTACCTTGGGCAATTATATCGGCGCGGTGCGCAATTGGAGCAAGGTCAGCGATGAGGGGCTGGGCATTTTCTCGGTAGTGGATCTCCATGCCATTACCGTTCGCCAGGATCCCAAGGAATTGCACGAGCGTATTCTTTCAACGCTGGCGATGATTATTGCCAGCGGGGTGGATCCCGAAAAGAATCTGATTTTTATTCAAAGCCATGTTCCCGAGCATTGCGAGCTTTCCTGGATTTTAAATTGCTATACTATGTTTGGCGAGCTTTCCCGTATGACGCAATTTAAGGATAAATCCAAGCGGTATGCCGATAATATTAACGCAGGTCTTTTTGATTATCCTGTTTTGATGGCGGCGGATATTTTGCTTTATGATACCTCGCTGGTCCCTGTTGGGGTGGATCAAAAGCAGCATCTTGAATTGGCGCGGAATATCGCCAATCGGATGAACGGCATTTTCCCCGAGCTCTTTACCGTACCCGAAGGGTATATTCCCTCGGTCGGCGCGAAGGTAATGAGCCTGACCCAGCCGGATAAAAAGATGAGCAAATCCGATCCCAATCCTAAGAGCTATATCAGCATTATTGATGAGCCTGCAAAGATTTTGAAGAAATGCAAGAGCGCGGTAACAGACAGCGAAAATCGTATTGCTTTTGAAGAGGGGCGCCATGGAATGAATAACCTGCTTACCATCTATAGCGCAATGACCGGCGAATCCATCGAGGCAGCGGTAAGCCGCTTTGAGGGCCAGGGCTACGGTACTTTCAAAACCGCGGTTGCGGAAGCTATTATTGCGGAGCTGACCCCTTTGCAGGAGCGTTATCATCAGCTGATGGCCGATCCTGCTTACCTGAAAGAGGTTTATACTCGCAGCGCGGAGCAGGCGCGGGAGATGGCGGCCAAAACCTTGGCAAGAGTGCATGAAAGGATCGGGTTTGTTGCCCGATAAGGAGCTATGACAAAATTCGATTATATTACCATTGGGCTTGCCTGGCTTGTGGCGGTGTTGATCAGCTTTCTTTCAACTCCATTGGCCCAAAAGCTTGCTTATAAAATAGGAGCCATTGATGTTCCGAAGGATAATCGGCGGATGCATAAAAAGCCGATTCCCCGATTGGGTGGCTTTGCCATTTTTATCGGGTTCTTTGTAAGTACAATGGTCTTCACCTTTAATTTTATCGATCTGCCCATCTACGGTATTTTGATCGGCGCCACCATCATTGTTGCGCTGGGAATGGCGGATGATGTTTTGGCGCTGCGGGCATCCCGAAAATTTGTTGTTCAGCTGATGGCGGTGGCGGCGCCGGTGGCTTGCGGTGTTCGGATCGAGCGGTTCCCCAATTTTTTTGGCGGGGATGCGCCTTATATTGAATTACCGCTGATCTGGTCGATCGTTGTAAGCATCATCTGGCTGCTTGCAATTTTAAATGCCGTAAATATTATTGACGGTCTGGATGGGCTTGCTTGCGGGGTTTCGACCATCATGACCATCAGCGTTGTTGTGATTCTGATTTTGCTGGAGGCACCTCAGGCGGCAATTATTGCCGCTGCGCTGGCAGGCGCTTGCATGGGCTTTTTGCCCTATAATTTCAATCCCGCAAAGATGTTTATGGGGGATACCGGCTCAATGTTTATCGGCTATACCCTCGCCTGCCTTTCCATTATCGGCCTTTTCAAGGCCTATGCCATTGTTGCCTTCTTTGTACCTGTTTTAATTTATTTATTGCCGATTTTTGACTTGCTTTTTGCAGCTTGCCGGCGCATTTTGACCGGTCATTCCCCGATGGAAGGGGATAAATCCCATCTGCATCATAAGCTGATCGCCATCGGCTTTTCCCAAAAGCAGGCAGTAGTTACCCTTTACGGTGTTGCCGCAATTTTGGGCGGCTGCGCAGTATTGCTGACCTCTGATAGCTTTATTAAGGCCTTGATTATTATCGGGGTGGCATTTGTGTTTATTATGCTGGGCGCTTTGATCATGTATCGCCGCGAAAAGAAAGCGGAGCGGCAGGAGAAAGAGCAGGAGGTTCAAGATGAGCAAGAAAATTAAAGTAATGTCCTTTTTCGGTACCCGCCCCGAAGCGATCAAAATGGTTCCTGTTGTGAAGGAGCTGGCGGCGCGGGATGCCTTGGAAAGTATTGTTTGCCTTTCCGGCCAGCATCGGGAAATGCTGCGGCAGGTGCTGGATGCCTTTTCCGTTACGGCGGATTTTGATCTTGATATTATGAAGCCCCGCCAAACGGTAACAACCATTACCGCAGGCGTTTTGGAGGGAATGGAAGCCCTTTTGCAGGAGCAAAAGCCGGATCTGATTCTGGTCCATGGGGACACAACTACCGCCTTCGCGGGCGCTTTGGCGGGCTTTTACGGCGGTATCGCTGTTGGCCATGTAGAGGCAGGCCTGCGCACCTATGATAAGCATTCTCCCTTCCCTGAGGAGATGAATCGTTGCTTGATCGGCCGCTTGGCAGATCTGCATTTTTCACCTACCCGCTCTAACCGCGAAAACCTGAAAAAGGAAGCGACTATGGGCGAAATTTATGTTACGGGTAATACAGTAATTGATGCTTTGAAAATGACGGTACGTCCCGATTATTGCTATCGGGAGGCGGCGCTGAATCAGCCTGCGCTCTTTGAGGGGCGGCTGGTATTGGTTACCGCTCATCGCCGCGAAAATCTCGGCGAGCCGCTGCGCAATATTTGCCGCGCCATCCGCAGGATGGTGGAGGAAAACGAGGATGTTCGGGTGGTTTATCCCGTTCATCTGAATCCTGCGGTGCGGGAGGTTGTTTTCGATATTTTGGGCGGTCACGATCGGATTTTCCTGATTGATCCGCTGGATGTTTTTGATATGCACAATTTGATGGATCGCTGCTATATGGTAATGACCGATAGCGGCGGCCTGCAGGAAGAGGCGCCTGCGCTGGGTAAGCCTGTTTTGGTGCTGCGCACAGAAACCGAGCGGCCTGAGGCGGTAGAATACGGCACCGTTAAGATGGCAGGCGTTGAGGAGGAAACCATCCTGCGCCTTGCCAATGAGCTTTTGCAGGATGCAGAGGCTTACAAAAAGATGGCCTGCGCGGTGAATCCCTATGGCGATGGAAAGGCCTCCGGACGAATCGCCGATGCTATTTTGCATCATTTCGGGCTGGGGGATGCTCCTAAAGAATTTGAAGCATAAATAAAAGCGATGCCGAGAAGCTTCTCGGCATCGCTTTTTTTGATGCATTATTTGGTTTCAACAGAGGCCTTTAAGCCTTTGATATTGCAGCCTTCGGAGCAGCGCAGCAGCTGCAATTTTTTGCATTTTATCAGGCAGGTGGCGTCGGTAACCTCGGTATTGGAAATATCCAAGACCGTAAGATTCTTTGCGCCTGCCAGGAAAGAAATATCACTGATTTGCGTTTCAGCCGCTTCCAGATATGTAAGAGCGGCGGGGGATTTCAGATTGGAAAGATCCGCCAGCGGATTGCGGGAAACATAAAGCTCGGATACTTTTAAATTGAAGGTTGAAAGGGAGGACAATTGATTATCGCAGGCGCGAACAACGCTCAGCTTTTTATAATCGTTCAGCATGCTCAGGGAGGAAAGGCCGCAATCGGAAATATCCAGCGTAACCAAGGCGGGGAGCTTGCTGAGCTTCTTTAAATTGGAGGGGGAATTCCCCGCAAGGGAAAGCTCGATCAGCTTGGATAGCTTGGCAAGCGGCTCCAGATCGGAAATGCTGTTGCCCGAAAGATTCAGGCCGGTTAATTGCTTGAGGTCCGAAAGCCCCTCAACCTCCTCCAGACGGTTTTGAGCAAGGTTCAGCGTTTCCAGCAGGGGAAAGGCGGGGATAGAATGGGATTCGGTAATATCATTTTCCGCAACGCTCAGGAAATTCAGATATTGCAACGGTTCCAGCGCCGAGAGATCCGAAAGGAGATTGCGATCCAGCATCAATTGGGAAAGGGCGGTGCAGGAGGTTATAATCTCCAAATCGCCATCGGAAAGGGCACAGCCTGAAAGGGAAAGATAGGTAAGCTCTGTAAGGCCTGCAAGCGGCGCAAAATCCTCGATCTGCATTTCATTATCCAGCCGCAGGGCAGTCAGCTCGGGCATATATTCAAGATCCTTCAGGCTGCGGATGCTGCCTGAAATATTTTCATTGCCGAGATCGGTAATGGCGGCGAGCTGAGCGGCATAAATACTACCGCTCGGCTTATTTAAGGAGGCTCTTACCATCTTTTCGATCTTTTTATCATTGAAGGTAATGGCTTCGTTTTTATTATCAATTTCAAATTCTGCCGTAAGCCGCGGGGAGGCAAGGCCGTTGCTGCCGATGGAAATGGCAATCAGGGTTGCATTGGAATTGATGGTAAAGGGCTCTCTGTAAATTGCCGAAGCGAGGGTGGGGTCCTTTCCGTTGAGGGTATAATAAATCGTTTCGCCCTCTCGCTGCTCAAAGGAAACTTTTTGGGCAGTGCTATAGCGCCCATGGGCGGGAGAATAGCTTAAATCACGGGGGCGCTCGGATTGCAGCTTTTTATTGATATAAGAATTTTCGACCGAATCAAGGAAATCCGCAGCCTCTCCGATTCTGCCGTCCTCCGCCAGAATTTGGGCCTGCGCCATATAAAGCGCCTCCGCGCCGCTGAAGCGATCAATACCGCGCTCCAAAATTTCGGCGGCTGCTTCATGCTCTCCGGCGGCGGCCAGCGCCTTACCGTAGCCCAGATAGATTTCCTCACGATTTTTCTTCAATCGCAGCGCCAACGCATAGCGATTGACCGCCTTTTCATAATCGGCATCCGCCATTGCGCGCGCCCCTTGATCGGCAAAGAGCCCCGCAAAGGCGCCTCGCAGGAAGAGGAGGAAAAAAAGCAGGCAAAAGAGCAATGTTGCCGCGGCGGAAAGGGCGTAAAGTACCCATTTATTTTGCATCCGTTTCGGAAGATATTCGATCAAATTCATTTCATCAGATCCTTTCTGTTTTTATCATAGCACAGCCTCAAAAATATTGCAAGATTGTATATTTTTGCCCCGAGCCGAATAAAATGGAAAAAACAGTCAATAACTGTAGTGAGGTGATTGATATGAAAAAAAGAAAACCCGATCGCAGGGAAGAAATGCTGGAGCTGCGCGCTCGGATGGAAAATATTGAAAATAAGCTGGCAATGACCAATGAACCCCTTTTACTGGATGCTCTTTCTTATGAGCTTTTGGGCGTTCGGGCGAGGATGAACTTTTTGATTGCCTGCGCCAAGACAGAACAGCCGGAACGGGTGTAAAAGATGCACAAAAATATTAAATAATGATTGTCTAATATAAACAATTCTAATTTTTCTCTTGAAGTGGTCAAAAGAGTATGTTATACTATAAACGATATATTATATATTATCGAACTTGAGCGATTTCAGGAGGTAGTCAGTATGAAATTCAAAAAGATTCTGGCGGCAGTGATGATTGTTGCAATGCTTGCGATTATGGCAGGTTGTAACTATGTATCCCGCCCCTACGGCGCCGGTAATAACAGCTCCGATATCAGCAGCACCTTGAGCGAGCTGCTGAAGGTAACGGAGTATGAATATGCCGAGCCGAATACAGAGCCGGATTATATCTATACAGGGAAAGAAGAGGAACCCCCCAAGGATGAAACTCCCGAAGAGGAGCCCCCCAAGGATGAAACTCCCGAAGAGAATCCTCCTGAAGAAGATGAGCCCGAGCCCGATCCGGTTTATACTCCCTTTACATCCGAATACGATATCGAGAAGCTTTTGGATAAAATCGATTCTCTGATCAAAACCGTTCAGCAGAATAACGGCGTTGCCAACAGCGCTACCGGCGTCAGCGATGAGCTGCTCGCAGGCAGAACGGTAAAGATTATGGTCCCCGATGATTTCCCGATCGCGGAGGAAAATGAAGCGGTTAAGGCTATGACCGAGCAATACGGCTGCGCGGTTAATGTTCGCAGAGCAGGGACCGGCTCCGCTTATGTTGCGGCTTGCCGCAAGGCGGTTCTTTCCGGCGATCATGTTGATATGATGTATGTCGATAATTCTATCTGGGGCGATGTTCATCCCTTCGTTCAGCCGATTGAATCTTTTGTGAATTTTGATCTTGCCGATGAGCTTGGCACCTTCTCCTCCAACTTCTCCGAAAAGTTCTATACCATCAACGCTTTCGAAGAAACGGTTGACCATTACTATGTTGCGTCCGGTATGGGCGCTCCCTACCTGCTCGCTTATAATAAAGATACCATCAAAAATGCAATTCTTGCCCCCGAGGCTGCCGAGGTAACCATTGGCGGCGTTACCGAGCAAAAGGAACTTCGTGAAATCGAGGTTGTTGATCCTGTTGCAATGTATAATAATCGCACATGGGGCGCTCAGGCCTTTACCGAAATGCTGAAGGCTACCACCGAAGGCTCTCATGTTGGCCTGGCTTCCGAAATAGATGCGCTGGAAGGCTTGGATATCTGGTATGGTATGCTGGATGCGGAAGGTATCCGCATGAACTCCAATAACGGCAGAAGCGTTGATACCTTATCCAGCCGGAATCATCTTGATGTTAATCTTCTTCAGAGCTGGTATTGGGATCTGACCGGTGCCGATAAGAAAAATAATATCGGTATCTTTGAGGATGCTGAATATTGGGAAAATGATGTAGCCTTTGAAAAGCTCTTTGGCCAATATAAGGGCGGGGATGCGGTTCGCTCCTATTCCTTCTTGGCTTGCGAGCCCGAGGATCTCCCCGCGCTCAAGGCTTTCGCGGAAGGCTTGAATACCGAATGGGATTTCGTTGCATATCCTTATGGCGCAACGATGGAAGCGGATTATCGCGTCAATACCGAGGAAGAATTCGAAGCGAAGCTGAATGCGGATGCGGAAGGCGCTGAAAATCCCGAATACGATCAGCAGATCGTTACTCCCGTTGCAGGTTGGGCCGGCGGCTTTGCCGTTATGAAGACCTGCCAGAATCCGTCTGTTGCCCTGCGTGTCGGCGAGGAGCTGACCAAGATTTGGCTGGCAGAAGAGGAAGGCTCTTATCTCGGCGCCATGACTGCCGCTCAAAAAGCGCGCTATGCCGATATGAAGGAGCATATGAGCGTATCCTTTGTTCGCGCTCTGGTTGAGAAAGCTGCGGATGTTAATGCAACCTATCCCGGTTACAGTGAATTGATTTATGGTCTGCCCGGTTCCACCAGCAACGTTGTTGTTGACAACCCGAATACGCTGACCACCGATCGTTCCAAGTATCTGGCGCTTTCTTATTTCGATGATAATGCGCAGCTGGCTGTTCATCCGATGTATCATAAGGATCAGGCAAACAGCATCTATAACCCCAAGGTTCAAACCGATTGGGAGGACTGGATGCTCGGCGCAATCCATCCGGATTCCGAAAGCAAGAAGGAAACCAGCAGCGTTCAGGTTATCCTGAATGCGGCAACCTTGCCCGCTACCATCTTGTTTGATTGGTAATTGAATAAATTAAGGGGGATGTGAACGAAATGTCACATCCCCTTTTTAATATATTAAAGGAAGGAGAAAACAATGATGCCCTCTCGAAAATCAAATTTTGAGCCGGAGCGGCGCGGGATTCTTTATGCGGCTATGGCTTTTTTGGGCTTTTGCATCATTATGGCGCTTTTGCTGGGCGGAATTGCGCTTTATCGGATGCAGCATGATTTTTATGCGGCGTTTCAGGGTGCATTGCGGCGGCAAATCTATTTTTCCGCTGTTTTGATGGTTGTGCTTTTCTCCCTTCTTTATACCCCTGTTTCTTATGGGATTTCTTGCTATTTTATTGATGCCCATCGTGGAGAGGCTGATATTTCTTCACTGTTTTATCTCTTTTTTAAGCCGGTGGTACTGATCAAGGCGGTAGGGCTTGCTTTGCTGCGCAAGCTGCTGATTTATTTGCATCGGCTGCTGATTTTATTGATGGCGGCGCTGGCGGAGGTTTCCCTCTTTTTCAGCTTTTTGGTAATGAGCGGAGAGGACATTTTTTCTCATACCGCAAATCCATTTGCGGAAGCGGCGAGCTTTATGCTGCAAAGCCCTTGGCTGATCGGACTTTCCATATTGCTTTGGGCGGTGGTTTTGTTTTTGTTTTTGCTGGGGTATTTGCGCCTGATTTTATGCAAATATGTTTTAATCCTTTATCCTGAAGCGAGCGTATGGCAGGCTTTGAAGGTCGGCTCCGCCTCCATTCGCGGTCATCTTTTTCAAACCCTGCTTTTTTATCTTCATTACGGCGCCTATTTTATGCTCACCGTCCTGAGTTTTGGGTTGCTTTTTCGCCGCCGTAGGATGACCGGCTTTTCTGTTTATGCAGCGCGCTTGGTTCAGCAGGGATGGCGGGAATATTGCAGTAAGCGCAGCTTGCGATAAACTGTTCTTGAAATTTATCGATTCTTTTGTTATAATAAATATGTATATAATTTTGTGTTTAAGGAGCTGAGCTCGTTTGAATAAGATGAATAAAATGCTTGCCAAAATCAAGGGCGTTTTTTCTCGCCGAAAGGCAAAAAAGGAAGAGGGGGAAAAGAAGCCTCGCTTTTATGCAAAATGGCCGAAATGGCTGCGGAAATCAGTTTGGGCAGTATTGCTTACCGGTGTTTTGACCTGCTTTTTTGTGGGGCTGGTATTTGCATGGTATGCCTTTATCTATCTGGACGATGAATTCGATCTTTCGGCGGTAGACAGCGCTTTGAATTATACTTCCGTTGTTTACGCGCAAAAGGATGGCGCTTATGTTGAGGCGGAAACGCTTCATACCAGCGAAAATCGGATCTGGGTTGATATCGAGGATATTCCCGATGAGCTGAAATGGGCAGTTATTTCTATTGAGGATGAGCGCTTTTATCAGCATAGCGGTGTAGATATCAAGCGAACGCTTCATGCGGTTTTGAATTTTCTCAATCCTTCCGGCGATACCTTCGGCGGCTCTACCATTACCCAGCAGGTGATTAAGAATATTACCGGCGATGATGAGCAGACGGTCGGTAGAAAAATTCAGGAAATCCGCCGCGCTTGGTATGTGGAGCGTGAATATAAAAAGGATCAGATTTTAGAGGTTTATCTGAATACCTTCTATCTTTCGCAGGGCTGCTACGGGGTTCAGACCGCGGCGGAGCATTATTTCAATAAATCGCTGGATGAGCTTACCATTTTGGAATGCGCAACTCTTGCATCCATTACCAAGCTGCCTACCTATTATGATCCTATTCAAAACCCTGAAAACAATCGCAAGCGTGCAGGGTATGTTATTGATAAAATGGAGGAGCTGGGGCGGATTACTCCCGAGGAGGCGGAAAAAGCCCGCAAGGAAAAGCTGAAGCTGCGGGTTGGCGAAAGTGATGGCGAGGCTTCCTCCGATGAGGTTAATAGCTATTTTGTTGATCAGGTAATCAACGATGTTATCAAAGCGCTGGTTCAGGATAAGGGCTATACCGAAGCCTATGCCCGTTCGCTGGTATATTCGGGCGGGATTCAGATCTATTCAACGATGGATCTGGATGTGCAAAAGGCAGTGGATAAATATTATTCCAATCCCTCCAATTTCCCCAAGATCAAATCTTCGAAGGGCGAGGCCCCTCAAAGCGCGATGGTGATTATCGATAATAAAACCGGCGCAGTTGTTGGCATGGCGGGCGGAATCGGCGAGAAAACAACCGCGCGCGGGCTGAACCGCGCAACCCAATCCTATCTCCAGCCCGGCTCCTGCATGAAGCCGATCGGCACCTATGGCCCCGCCATCGAATATGAAACTACCATCGAAGGGGTAAGAGTTGCCCCCGGAATGCTCCTTTTGGATAAGGGCGTTCGCCAAAAGGCCGATGGAAAATGGTGGCCTAAAAACTATGATGCTACTACCGAGAAGATGATGAGCGTTCAGGAAGGCTTGGATCGCTCAAAAAATACCATCGCGGTAAGAGTAAATAATGCGCTCGGCGCAAAAACCGCCTTTAATTTCCTGAAAAATAACTTGGGCGTTACCAGCTTGGTTTCCGGCTCCGGCTATGATGAAAACGATCAGGCAATGGCGCTGGGCGGCCTTACCAAGGGAATCAATGTTTTGGAAATTACCGCCGCTTATTCGGCTTTCCCCAATGGCGGCACCTATACCAAGCCCTATACCTTTACCAAAGTATGCGATCAAAACGGGCGGATGATTTTGGAAAATCGGGTAGAATCCCATACTGCAATGAAGGAAAATACCGCTGCAGTCATCAATCAGATGTTGCAGCATGCCGCCAATTTCGGTACCGGAACTACCGCTAAATTCAGCGGGACTGCTATCGCAGGCAAGACCGGCACCACCGATGACGATAAGGATCGCTGGTTTGTTGGCTACACCGGTTATTATACCGCCGGAGTATGGTTTGGCTATGATACGCCCGCTACCGTTTATTACGGCGGCGCCAATCCCTCGGCAGTTACCTGGAAGAATATTATGCGGGAGGTCCATTCCGGCCTTTCCTATAAATCCTTTAAGGCACCTACCGGCTTTACCACCGCAGAGGTTTGCGCGGAAAGCGGCAAGCTCCCCAATGAACTTTGCGAAACGAAGGTGAGCGGCCAATACTTTGCCGATAGCTTGCCGAAGGATGTTTGCGATGTTTGCCCGCCCGAAGGAGAAGAGGGGGCAGATGGGGATAAAAAGCCCGCAGATGGGGATAAAAAGCCCGAGGCAGATAAGAAGCCGGAAGCGGATAAAAAGCCCGCAGATACCGAGCAGAAACCTCAGGAAAGCGAGCCCTCTGAGGAGAATAAAAAACCTGAGCAGGATCAGGGCGAGCAGCAAGAAAATCCGCCTACCCCTCCCGAAGAGGAGCAGGAAGAAGCAACCGAATAAAAATCCCGCAGCAGGAAATTTTCTGCTGCGGGATTTTTTGCAAACAAAAAAGAGGATCTGATGATCCTCTTTAAAGCGTTGCATATCGAATTAAACAGCTCTCTGAACCTTGCCGGAACGGAGGCATCTGGAGCAAACATAAACACGCTTCGGCGTGCCGTCTACAACCGCTTTGATACGCTTAACATTGGGCTTGAACGCCTTATTGCTGCGACGATGAGAATGGGATACCTTAATACCAAAGGAAACACCCTTGCCGCATACTTCACATTTTGCCATGATGAACACCTCCTTGTTTACGCAAACATTATTGTAACATAGCGAATTCGGAAATGCAAGAGTTTTTTTTATAAAAAATCAAACATTTTATTTGAAACCGAAGGGATTGTCTGCTATAATAGAAATATATATCGTTATAAAGGAGGGTTTTGCTTGTCGGATACGCAAAAATTAACCCTTGGCGACCTGATCCATAAGATGGAGCTGGAAGCCGTTTATATGCCCGCGGGCGGGATGGAAACAGAAATTACCTCTACCGATATCAATCGCCCCGCTCTGCAGCTGGTTGGCTTCTTTGATTATTTTGATGAAAGCCGTATTCAGGTTTTGGGCAAGGTAGAGCATACATATCTGGATCATTTCGATGCCAACCGCCGCCGCAGGATTTTTGAGCGGTTGTTTGAATTTCGCTTTCCTGCGCTGGTAATTACCCGCGGCCTTTCGGGCTATCCGGAATTGATCGAGGTGGCGGAAAAATATAAGGTGCCGCTGCTGAAAACCAATATGCACACCGCGCAATTTATCAGCAGCGCGATCTTCCTTTTAAATGATCGCCTCGGCCCTCAGATAACAACCCACGGCGTTTTGGTCGAGGTTTACGGCGAAGGTATTTTGCTGACGGGCGAAAGCGGCGTTGGTAAGAGCGAAACAGCGATCGAGCTTGTGAAGCGCGGGCATCGCCTGATTGCGGATGATGCGGTTGTAATTAAGCGGGTAACCTCCACCACCCTGAAGGGCACCTCGCCGACCAATATTCAGCATTTTATTGAGCTGCGCGGCATCGGAATTATCAATGTGCGCAGGATTTTCGGTATCGGCGCCGTTAAAGAGGATGCTTATATCGATATGGAGATCCATTTGGAAAATTGGGATCAGAATAAGGTTTATGACCGTCTGGGGATGGATACCTATTATAATAGTATTTTGGGCGTGGATGTGCCCTCCCTTACCATCCCTGTTAAGCCGGGCCGAAATCTGGCCATTATTATTGAGGTCGCGGCGATGAACAACCGCCAGAAGCGCCTCGGTTATAATGCAGCAGAAGAATTAAATAAAATCATTTTAGGAACATCGGAGGAATAAGCTTATGTATTATGTTGGAATTGATCTGGGCGGTACCAATATCGCCGCAGGCGTTGTGAATGAAAAGATGGAGCTGGTTTATAAAACCAGTATCCCTACCGAAGCCCAAAGCAGCACTGAGAATATCGTTGCGCGGATGGCGGAGGCTGCCAAGGCAGCTATCAGCGGTGCCAAGATCTCTTTGGATGAGGTGAAGAGCATCGGCATCGGTTCGCCCGGCGCGATCGATCCCGAAAAGGGCGTTGTTGTTCGCGCCGCCAATCTGGGCTTTATCAATACTCCGCTGGCCGATCTGATGAAGGCATATTTCCCCGATAAGGATGTGTTTGTTGAAAACGATGCCAATGTTGCGGCTTGGGCCGAGGCAAAATGCGGCGCTGCGGCGGGAACAACCGATAGCGTTACCATTACCCTGGGGACCGGCGTTGGCGGCGGTATGATCCTGAACGGCAAGCTTTACAGCGGCTTTAACCATGCGGGCGCGGAAATGGGCCATATCGTTATTAATGAGGGCGGCAGAATGTGCAGCTGCGGCAGAGCCGGCTGCTGGGAGGCTTATGCTTCCGTTACCGGCCTGATTGCAACCACCAAGGAATATATGGAGAAAAATCCTGATTCATTGATGTGGAAGATCGCGGGCAGTCTGGATAAGGTAAATGGTCTTACTTCCTTTGATGCGATGCGGAAGGGGGATGCAGTGGCGAAAGAGGTTGTTGGGAAATATCTGGATTCCGTTGCTTGCGGTATTGTTGATATCCTCAATATTTTGCAGCCTCAGGTGCTTTGCATCGGCGGCGGTATTTCCAAGGAGGGCGATTACCTTCTGAAGCCCATTCAGGCTTATGTGGATCGCGAAATGTTTGCGCGGATGAACGAAACCAAAACAGAATTGAGAATTGCCAAATTGGGCAACGACGCCGGTATTCTCGGCGCCGCATTGCTGGGCGTTTGATTTTTAAATGCGGTCGGCATTTCAAAGAATGCCGACCGCATTCTTTTTTAGGGCATTTTTAAAATTTCCCTTGACAATCCATTTGAAAATGATTATAATAAGCAAGTGACTTGAAAAGAATATAGGGGTATAGCTCAGCTGGTAGAGCAGCGGTCTCCAAAACCGCGTGTCGTGGGTTCGATTCCTACTGCCCCTGCCACAGCGGAGTTGCACTGCAACTCCGCTGAGTATATTTTTATACCGTATTAGCTCAGCTGGATAGAGCACTCGCCTACTAAGCGAGAAGTCGTGGGTTCGAATCCCACATACGCTACTTACATCATATGATGATAATATAAGAAACGGCTTAAACCCAATGTTTAAGCCGTTTTTCTTATGCCTATTTGATCGCGGCGCGCGGGCTTTTTTGTGCATTGATGCTCTGAAATGAGCATCAATCTTGCTGTTTCGTGCTAACAAATCCAAGGATTCCGTACCGTACAGCATCAATATAGCATCAATCTTTTGGATTATTTTTTTATTTCTTTCATGGACTTTTTAAGGTCGTTTATAAAGAATGAAAGTAGATTGCCTTTTTTTGTTCTTTTTAGTCCAAGATCTTTTCTCATTTCATTCATGATGCTTTCCATGACAAACATATTTTCTCGAGCAGTCTTTGGATCAGCTCCGTTTTCTCTGAATTTGACCCATTTTTTCACAACTTTCTTAGAACCCCACAAAGTTATATCTTTAGAGAACCTTAATAGATCACTTATCATCTCTTCTTGGGTGTAGAAATTTGGATTTTTTGAGTTCTGTTGGATTTTATATACCATATCAACGAATTCGCCATAAGGTTTTTCACGCTTTTGTGCCAAATATTCTTCTCTATTCTTTTTATAATCAATGATTTTTGAAACAACTGAACTAATGATCACACCGATAAGTGAAACGGTTGCTGTAATTAATGCAACTATTATGACGGCATCTAATTTAGAGGCTAAAGAAGATAGCCAACCAACAAATCCCACCACACCTATGTATACCCAATAACAGAGTTGGAAAAAGAGATATCCGGCTAATCCTGTAAGACCAAGAAAGAGAGCGACGCCAATAAGCATATTCAATTTGGGGTGCTTTTCACTAAATGGGCGAGGGTCTTTTTTATCCATAAGAACACATCCTTGTTATTTTGTTAATGCTATTATACAACATTGATATGTTTTTGACAACTTAATTACTATAAGTTCTTCAAGGTGATTTATTTGCTAAAGAGAAATGTTGCTAAAGTACCTAATACCCCTAATAAGAATGACATTCCGTAACCAATCATATTAGATAATATATTATCAAATATTGTTTTAAATATGTTGGCAATGGGTGTTTTTTGTAAAATCAGAGTTTTAAAGCCTTGCTCTGTTTTTTTGGAAAGGTTTGGAGAAATACAGTTAATGAGAATGGTAGTAGATTCTGTTAATTCCTTAAGGTGTTTGTCATCTTCTAATATAAGTTTTATGCGTGTGGATTGTTGTGCCGCTATATTAAGAAACATCTTTAAATAACGTTTTTTCTGGCATGAGAAAAGAAGTTGATGTTCCAATGTTGATAGACATTCATTTAATGAATTTAGAAATCCACTTTCGATAGTTTCTATGATTTTGGGAATTACAAACTTTTCATAATTTCCCACACCGCTGACTTTGTGTTGTTGCGGAGCAATTAATAAGAATCTGCGACACTTAATAGAGTCTTCTTGTAATTGTTTTTCTAACTTGGTTTTGATACTTTTAAATAATTGTCTGTTAGTCATTGATAGTTCCTCTTTCTTCACATTTCAAACTCATCTGTAATCCCATTCAGTCTTGTCGTATCCTTTTTCACATAATACATCTCGGTAATCTGTGACGTGCTATGCCCGAGCAGGTCGGCGACTTGCTTGGGGGATAGTGCTTTGATCGTGCCGTCCGCTTGTTTGATGCCGTTGACAAGGTTAGTGGCAAAGGTGTGGCGGAGAGCGTGCAGACCTTTCTTCTCAATCCCTGCAGCATCGAGGATGCGGTAGAAGCGTTTGCGGAAGTTGACGGGGCGTGTGTAACCGCCCTTCTCGTCGCACACAAGGGGGCTATTTTCGCCGAAATAGAACTCTTTGCGTAGTTCCTTTATCATCTCAATAGTGGTGTTATTAAGGGGAACATCGCGCTTGCTGGATACGCTCTTAAGCTTGCCAACCGATACCTCTCTGCCGGACTCAGCATTGACACCGTCACGCCGTGCAATCTCTTTGACACCGCGTTGCAGATGCATTACGCGATTTTCAAGATCGATGTCGCTGTTGAGCAGTCCAAGCATTTCGCCGGTGCGAAGTCCGGTGTTCAGCATCAGAATATACGCCGCTGCTTGCTGATACAATCGCTTGCCGGTCTTCCAGCATCTGAAACATTCCTTTTTGAATGTCTCAATCTCCTCGGGAGTGAATACCGTGACGGTTTCATTCGTGGGGAGACTTTCTTTTCCCTGCGCCGCCATAAAGTTTGCTTTCTTGATCATCGGCGCACTCTGCATAGGATTCTTTTGGATGATCTCCTGCTCGGTCAGATAACGGAAGTATTCATTCAGCAGGTTGTGGATCTTTTTTACAGTGGTGTAGGCGTACCCTTTATCCATACGGTCATTGAGGATCCTTTTGATGTCCGCTGATTTGATGGTGGATATAACTCGGTCGCCAAGTTCGGGGTAGATATGATTTTTGGCTGTACATTCAAGTCTATCGTAGGTGGTGCGCTCAACAGAGGGATACTTGAACACCTCAAGCCAACTTTGCATGCTGACGAATAGCACTTTCTTACTCTCATCCGATTCCTCAACCATTTTTTCAAAGTTGGCGATGTATTCGGTCATCTTTTTGTTGACCTCTTGTTTCGTTGTGCCGGAGAATGATTTGCGCTTACGCTCACCGCTCTCATCCATATACCAAACCACACCGCCCCATCTTCCGTCGGTGCGCTTGAACGCATTACCATTGGTTAGTAGTTTCTTTGGCATATTCTCGCTCCTTTCTTCAGCACAACACAATACCACAACTCGTTTTAAATATCCAGCGTTTTTACAGATTCATTGTCGGCTCATTGTAATCGTAAGCTACACCTTTTTCAGTTTTAATACCGTGCGCCGCCTTCTTTGCTTCGATGGCGGACATCAACTTTCTGTCGATCTGCTTGCCAAGTCGGTTTGCGTGACGGTTATAATTGTTTTGGAATAATTTTAGGAAGGCACGGAACACATTCGTAAACAGAAATCCGACCTTTTGCTCAGTGGAGTATCCTTGATTCACGAGATAGGTATCCATCTGCATCGCCGCCCTGATGATGTCGTTCTTCAGACTGCGGAACTCTTTATTATCTTCCAGAGGAATATCCGGCTCTTTCTTTTCGTAATACAGGGACAGCTTCTCCTGATTGATTTTATTCCACTCGGCATAGAGTTCAGCCACATCCTCGTCTTTTGCAAACTCGGTAACGATTTTATTCACCGTTTCCTTGATCTTTTTCGGCAGATAACCATATACCTTTTTGCCTGAATGATTTTTAAGCTGCTGTCGGAGTGCTTCAAATAAATATTGCATCTCCCAGCTCACTGGATACATGGAGAAAGCATCCTCCAACAGATCCTTGACTCGTTCTTTGACCAAGTCACGTTGCTGTGTTTCCATTTGGAACAGTTTATACTGTTCGTTACGAAAAATATCGTTTGCGAACAGTCGGCGCATATCCTCAATGGTTTTCTTGGTGATCCAACCTTGTTTGCCGTCTTTGGAGTATACCACCAAGTGAATGTGTGGATGATGATCCTTATTGTGAAAGCCGGCGTACCATTGCAGGTTGGAGAGACTGATGTTGTGCGCTTCGGCAATTTCAGCAACGTTGCGCCGTACTAAATCCTTCCACGCCTGTGCATTGTTGTAGCCGAGTCGTTCTGCATCCTCTCGGCGCAGACTGAGAATGTGTGTGAAGACGATTCCGTTATGAGCGTTGACTTCCTCAGCGACCTCATCCAAGTCTATCTTGTCATCGGTCTGAGTGAACAGACCGTGAGTGCCGATCTTCTCAACGCCGGGGCGCTCCGCGATATACGAAACCAATTTATCGAGGCGGCGGACATCGTCACGCTCTATGACCGCATTTATAAAATTGGTTGCGTTAGATTTTGTGGAGTCGGTTTCGTAATTTTGATACTCCACATACTCACGGCTGTGCGGAAACGATTTTACAATATCAGCGATGAGGCGCTGTTGCCGGACGGTTGACGGTGAGTGGTCAATCCCTATCGGTAATTTTTCAACGCTCTCGCGCGTTCCGATATACCGAAGGAGTCTCCCCGTGTTAGCTCTCGCCGGATTTTTATAATAGTTGCAAGTGAAAAATATCTTTGCCATCACTCATCACCGTCCTCGCTGTGCTGATAACGATAGGCATTTTCAAACGGAATGATGCCGTTGTTGGAAGCAACATCGCGGCAGCATCTATCGTTCAGATCGATTAGATCTTCTTCGCCGATTCTGAGGCCGAGGGATAATAAATGATTTTGTTTTGCGACCTCAACCGCCAACTTGAAAATAATTTCAGACAGGTTTCGCTCGATATCCGCCATCTGACTTTTCAGTATAGATGATAGGATCGGCGCGATATAATCGATATTCTTTTCGTTGCGCAGATAGCCGATATAGAAATCAATCGCTTTATTGATAAAATCATTTTTGGATTTTGCATACCCATTATCTACATACGCATCAATCTCTGCGTTTTGCTCCGACGGAATATACACCGGAAACCTATATTTTTCAGGCATTTTTATCTCCTTTCTGCAAGACCCCATAAATAAAGCCCTGATATTTTCGTAAAAGTCACAAACGGTCGGCTCTGCCGTCCGATGTAATAGGTGCGTAAGATGCTGCACTTTAACCTGCTTATCGTAATGACGATAATTTTTCCGAAAAATCGTTGTAAAACCCTTTGGAAAGGGTTTTAATTGTTCCTTTATTATAGTTACTTGTTACCTTTTCACGCCGTGATAAGACTCTTTGTCATCAGAATGGTAATTCTCCGTATTCCACCTGCTTTTTTCTATCCTCTTTTTTCTTGTGTTCAAAGAAATGGAACCGCCAGGGCGAATCAAAGTCTTGCACGAAGTAATGATTATTGAAGGTGCGCGGTGTTCCGCTTTCAGTAACACCGCCGTGATAGTGCCTCTTGATATAGCGGCGCTCCTCTGAAATTTTAATGCGGCTTTGCGCGGTTGTAGGAGAGATATTCAGAGTCTTTGCAATGGTAGGTATGCTTGGCCAGCACTCACCTTTTGCACCGGCGCAACTTACAAGATAGGCGTAGATTATAAAGGTGTAGGGATCCAAGTCCATTTTGAAAATGTCGTTGGGCAACATAAAGAAGCCGTCTTGTTTTTCGTATTTCTTTTTCATCGCCTTGCTCCTTTCTCTGCCTGTGTTGCGATCCATTTTATAAACTGTTCCTTTGGGATCACGATTCTCCCACGCACTTTTACACTGGGAAAGCCTTTTTCTTTTGTCAGCTCGTAGGCACTTGTCCGACTTACGCCAAGCACCGCACTTAGTTCCTGCACCGATAACATCAGCGGCAGGTCGTCGAAACTTTTATAATCCGATCGCTTCATTTTTCATCACCTTTCTAATGAAAATATCTTTTCTCTACAAATTTTACCATAGCACATCTGTCGAAAAAGAGAGAAATAAAGTTGTTACAAAAAATTAAACCGACTTTTAGTAACCAAATTCTAACATACTATATGTCCTATAAAACGGACTTCAAGAAGGTTGAATAAAAATGTTTAATATGAAAATCATGATCGAGCACATTATAACACTAACTTAATTTAGCATGGTCGCATTTTAGGCGACAAATTAATATTCTAAAATACTTGATTTTATTTCACATTCAAGTTAATATACGACAAATGAAAAACGCCGCCGAAAAATCGGCGGCGTAACTCTTTTCGCAGAACAGAGTAATAAGCGAATAGACATATTACCCAAGATAATGACATTATATCATGTTTACTTTGATAAAACAATCCCCCGAATGAATATTTTTAAAAAAATAAAATAAAAGGATAGTTTAAAAAGGCTCTTATAAATATTTTCAATGGTCAGATTTGCCGTCATTGTAAAATAAAAAGCGCACAACACAGAAAGGATGAAAATAAATGGCAAAAAAAGGAACAAATATTTACAAACGTAAAGATGGCAGATGGGAAGGACGGTATATCTCTGAGGTTTTAAGTGATGGAACTAAAAAGTATTCGTCTGTTTATGGAAAAACATATAAAGAAGCCAGAGAAAAGCAACTTCTCCAAATGAGTAGTGTTCACCTTAAGAACAATAAAAAGTTTTTTATGACCACTGAGGAATTAATGTGGGAATGGCTTGGAACTATAATCAACAAAGTAAAGAGAACAACTTTTCAAAAATATGAAAGTATTATTAAAAATCACATATGCTTATCTTCAATTGGTTCTCTACAAATAAAATATATATCCGGAAAAATAATTTCGACCTTTGCAAACGAAAGGTTGAAAAGTGTATCGGCAAAAACGGTTAATGACATCTTGATAATAGTAGGTCTCGCCTTTTCGTATGCCGAAGAAGAATACGGTTTGCCCAAACCACATATCCATCGCATTAAAGAAGAAGCGAAAGAAATGCGAGTGCTGTCTGTAATTGAACAAAAACGATTGGAAACATATTTATTTCAAGATACAGATTTGTATAAACTTGGTGTTTTACTGGCGCTTTACACTGGAATACGCATTGGAGAATTATGCGCATTAGAGTGGAAAGATATTACGGAGACGTATATTGTTATTAACAAAACATTACACCGCATCAAAGAAGGTGATACGACTGTTGTTGAAATAACAGAGCCTAAAACAAAAACCTCAAATCGAAAAATACCGATCCCTTTGTTTTTGCTGCCTGTTATCGATCGGTTTCGTACGGATGGCTATGTAATTACTAATAGAAATAAAAATTTAGTAGAGCCTCGACTTATGCAGCTTTCTTTTAAAAAAATCATTTCGGATTGTGAATTACCCAAAACGAACTTTCATGCATTGAGACATACATTTGCAACTCGATGTATTGAGGCTGGATTCGATGTAAAATCTTTATCAGAAATTCTTGGTCATGCTGATGTTAAAACGACGCTTAATAGATATGTGCATTCCTCTTTTGAACAAAAGCAACGAAACATGGATCTTCTGAAACCTGCAATCAATATGTAGTTTAAGCCGTCAAAAAAATGGTCATTGAATTATGATGGTGTAAGTAGTTTCTTGCATTTTTGTTTGTTCTTCCGTTATTACTCTGATAAACGAAAAATGGAGGATTAAAATGCAAACAGGGATTATCAAAAGAATTATTGCAATTGTTGTGGCTATTTTGCTGGTGATTGGAATTTCGGCCGGCACAACTTTGTTGTTAAAAGAAACCGATATTCCGGCATCCACTACGATTAAAGACGGATTATCCGCATATGAACTTGCTGTTCAGTACGGTTATGAAGGGACTCTTTCGGAGTGGATTGAGTCCTTAAATGGTAAATCTGCATATCAGATTGCTGTGGAAAATGGTTATTCGGGAACTGAGACCGAATGGCTGTCTTCGTTGAAGGCAAATGATACTGCGGCAACTATCAAGGATGCAAAATTCAATGCGAAGGGTGAGTTGATTCTTACTCTCTCGGAAGGAACTGTTTTGAATCTTGGTGTTGCTGTTGGTGCCAATGGTAAGGATGGTGCTAACGGAAAAGACGGCGTTCCGGGCAAGGATGGTCAAAACGGAACTGACGGAAAAGATGGTGTCAATGGTAAAGATGGTGCCAATGGTATAAGCATCTCTACCGCTAACATCAATAATGACGGGCAGCTTGTTATTGGTTTTTCCGATGGTAAGACGGTCAATCTTGATAAAGTCGTTGGTACAAACGGGAAAGACGGTGTTAGCGTTACAGCATCTAAAATCAATGCAAATGGTGAGCTTGTAATTACTTATTCCAATGGTCAGGAAGCCAATCTTGGTGTAGTGATCGGTGCGAAAGGTGATAAAGGCGACAAAGGAGAAGCTGGTAAAGACGGAATTGATGTAATCACTTCTACAGAAATTAACAATGCAGGTGAATTGGTCATCACCTATTCGGATGGTTCAAGTGATAATTTAGGTGTTGTTGTAGGACGCGATGGTGCTGATGGTCAAAATGGACAAAACGGTACAGATGGAATTGGAGTTGTTGGAGCTGAAATCACAACCGATGGTGAACTTGTACTTACATATTCCAATAATCAGCGTTCTAATCTCGGTAAAGTAGTTGGCGCCGATGGCAAAGACGGTCAAAATGGGACTGACGGTAAAGATGGCGTCGATGGCAAGGATGGAGTTAGCGTTATCAAGTCGGAAATCAATGCCAAAGGTGAGTTGGTCATCACTTATTCTGATAATCAAATTGATAACCTTGGTGTTGTGGCTGGTGCTGCCGGTAAGGACGGCTCCGATGGCAAGGACGGTCAAGACGGAGAAAACGGTAAAGATGGTGCCGACGGAGAAGATGGTGTCGGCATTGAGAAAATCGAAATCACTGATAAAGACGAATTATTTATTACTTTGACAAACAGCTCTACTTTAAATCTTGGTTGCATTAAAGGTGCAGACGGTAAAGATGGTGTTGATGGCAAAGATGGTCAAGACGGTGCTGACGGCATTGATGGTATCAGTATAACCGGTGCTGCCATAAATAATTCAAATGAATTGGTACTCACATTCTCCGATAATACCGAGAAGAATCTTGGTGTTGTGGTTGGTGCTGACGGTAACGATGGTGCCAATGGCAAAGATGGTCAAGATGGAGAAAAAGGCGTTGGCATTAAGAAAACTGAGATTAATGCTCTTGGAGAATTGATTATTACATATACCGATGACTCTACCGATAATCTTGGTGTTATTGTGAGCGATAATGGCGGTGTAGGTACCGGATCGATTGCTCCTCGGGTGCAAATCAATAGTAGCACAAATGAATGGGAAATATCTACAGACGGTGGAAAGACCTACGTTTCTACTGGTGTTAAAGCAACCGGCGAGGCCGGAAAAGACGGTGAGGACGGTTCAGATGGTGCAAATGGTATCAGTATTACTAATGCGGTTATCAATGCTGATAATGAACTTGTTTTAACCTTCTCAAATAATACGAAAAAAAATCTAGGTGTTGTAGTCGGTACCGATGGTAAAGATGGTGAAGACGGGAACGATGGAACCAACGGAACTGATGGTGAAGATGGTGACACACCTTATATTAAAGATGGAAACTGGTGGATAGGTAACGAAGACACCGGAGTAAAGGTTGAAGGCATTGATGGCACCGATGGTGAAGACGGAGTCGGTGTAAGCGGCGCAGAAATTGATGCAAAAAATCACCTGATTATTAAACTTTCCGACAATACATCCATTGATGTTGGCATCGTTGTCGGTGCCGATGG
>JAZQDS010000103.1:0-12173 GCA_045546895.1 Eubacteriales bacterium
CATTTGGGTATCGGTTTTTTGATTGTTGCTCGGGCTTAGTGGACTTAAACCTATGGCCTTCGGTAGCGTGAACCGAGTTTCTGCCTTGGCAGAAAAGTCGGGCTCATAACTTGAACCCCGCAGCCCCAAAATCCTCATTTCCATTCGGGAGTGAGGATAGTACAAATTATCATTAAAGCAATAATCGGTGATAAAATGAACAGCACCCCAAAAGCTAAACACTTTTGGGGTGCTGTTCATATATGAATGCTTTTTGAAAATCTGCCATTACAGCGAAAGCTGAATATCTGTAATTTTGATATCGGGATCGTCCAGTACCTGTTTTAGTACATTCAGATAGTAGGTATGGAAGTTGTTGACATCCTCTTCACTGGTAATCTTGGTCTGCACATCGTAAGCCACATCAACTTCTTTGGTCTTGGCATTCAAAACCTGAATAACATAGGCGGGAAGAGCGCAATTACCGTTGGTATACAAATTAAACTCCACACCCTCGGGCATATCAATGGGTATGAGTGAGTAGGCAATCGGATAGTAGATCAGAAGAGGTGAAGAACGGTAGATGTTGTGCATTAAGGCCTCAAAATCTCTGTCTTTAAACTTGACATGTCTATAAAGACCATTCTGCGCAACTGAGAACGCCTTCATATTATCCACAAAAGAAAGGGAGTAATCAATCTTGGTATAACAAGCAGCACTTTGCACCTTAGGGCCTGCACAGCGCTTTTCCGGTGCGGAATTGCGGCAATTATAAAGCCCTATGGGCATTATGTTCTTGAGGTTTCCGTTTAGTTTGGCCAAGGCTATAGAGTTTGTGTAGAAAAGTAAATTTGCAAGTGAGCATCGATTGTTCTGACAATAGGTCAGCACCTTTTCTACCAAATCCTTTTCAATCTTGTAACGGTAGGTCTGAGTGTTGTTACGGACAAGGAAAATAGGCATGCTCCGATGGTGTTTTTTGAGTTGTTTCTGCCAAATGGGATTATTAGGACCGTGAATACCGGCGTAGAATGGCTCGGGATTATTTGTGAGTAGATTGGTGAAGTACTCCAAATGTTTCTCCTCCAAATTGCCTTTGGAGTTCTTTTCGATATCCTTTTTGATAACCTCCTCAAAGCTTTCAGGGGCGGGAGGCAACGATTCGCCTTTCTTCAGCGCATTATACACGTTCATAAGATCCATATACAAGACGTTGATTCCATAAAGGTCAGAAACCAAATGACAAATCTTAAAAAACACCATGTAACGATTGTCGTAAGTATGAATAAAATAAGGTTCGATAACAACGCCGTTCATATAGTTAATGGTCTTTTTTCTAACCTTATCGATAAAGGCGTCTTGCTGTTCTTTGGTTTCAAAGGATAAAACAGGCACCTTCTTGATATTCTTTTCGGGATCACCAAAGGACTGCATCAGATCTCCCTTCTTTTTGAAGAACCTAATTCTGAGGCAGTCATTTCGTTTAACCAAAAGCTTGAAGGCCTGATCCATAAGCTCAAAATCCAATTCCTCATCAATGGTGATGGAGGAAAGGATGTTGATCACTCTTTTATATAAACTGTACTTGCATTGCATATATGCCACGTCTTGCGAGAGGCTTAAATTGTAACAAGGTTTATCCGTCATATTCCATTACACTCCTGTAAGTTAATATGTTTTTCGCAACAGTGAATTATTATACCACATTTTTTCGACAAAAGAAAGCATTTTCCGACTTTTTCTTAATAATATTTTTATTTAAAATGATATCCAAATCGGTGCAACGCGCAAAAAAATCCTCATTTCCATTCAGAAGTGAGGATTTTTCTTTTGGGGTTGCGGCGCGTTTTGAAGCTTAGACCCCGAATGGAATTTCGAGGAGTAAATGTACTAAACATCAAGGAAATATAGATAGAAAAATCCAGACGTTTATGATATAATTATGCTGATAATGAAAAAATGTTGCAAAAAAGGACATGCAGCTATGAAAAATAAAAAAGCGGCAGTATTTATTCTTTTGGGCCAATCAAACGCTGTTGGTCACGGTATTCCCATGAAGGAAGAGGATAAAATTAATACACCCTTAAAAAATGTGTTTGGTCTTGATAGAAGCCATAATCAATCTTTTGAAAATACCGAACTCTCCTGGAGCGGATATACAAGCTTTGGTATGAATCTTGCGGAAGAGCACGACCACACCTATTCTATCGTGAATTGCCTGGCTGCACTTTGGCAAAAACATATTGACGAGGGGAACAAAGCGAATTTGCCCAACCTTTATATTATTCAGATTGCAATTGGTGCACAGGGGGTTACTGATGGGTATATGTGGCACCCCGACCGAGAGAAAAAACTTGTTCCCGGCAAACTTGGTACAGTAGATATTTCGCTTTTTCCATTTTGTGAGCATATTTTTAGTTTACTTGATGATAGTTTTTCAAAAGTGGGGATGGAATACGAGATAATTGCTCTTCACTGGCGCGGCGGAGAAAATGATGTTACTGCAACAGATGAATATTTAGCGAAACATTTCAAAAACATTTATACAAAGTTATTTGATTCTTTTAACGCCCTTCTAAATACCCCGCCGATTGTGTTGCATAAAATTGTATGTCCTGATCGTATGAACGATATGGACCCAACGGGAAAAAATCTTGCAAACATGAATTATATCAACAGCGTTTTCGATACATTGCAGAATCAATATGAAAATGTCTCGATTTTCGATGTTCGCAATGCTCCGCAATATGTCCCAAACATTCGCGGTAACGGTTTGTTTATTGAGGATGCGGTGCATTTTACCCCGCAAGTCAATCTATGGATTGCAGACAATATTTTAAAAGAATACTGCGATATCTAAATCGGTGAGACGCGCAAAAAAAATCCTCAATCCCATTCGGGAGTGAGGATTTTTCTTTTTGGGTTGCGGCGGACTTTGAACTTACGGCCTTCTGTCTTATTCGCCCGAGATTTCGACTCGTTTCCCGTTGAAAAAAGCAAAAATCTATGTTAAACTGTAAGCAGGAAAAGATCAAACGAAATTTGGGATAAAGGAGGGTGCTGATTGGAAAAGAAAGATTCGAACGAGCGCTTAATCAACGATGCAAAAACGATTGCCCGGCTTGCGCTGCGTACAGGCTTGAAAGCGGGAACGATTCTTGGGGCGAAGGCTGCATATGATACCTTTTTTAAACGATATGAAAAACGGGATATCAATACGATATTCGGTGAATTCGATTATAGCAGGGTTGAGGAACGGCTGCCGCGGACCACTTTTTTCTTTCCCTGCGGTCGCTGGAAGCTTCAGGGCTATTTTTATCCTTGCCCCGGCGCAAAAGCCATGGTTGTTGTTTGCCACGGCATGCATGCCGGCGCAGATGATTACATTCCGTTTATTGAGTATTTTGTGCGCAACGGATACGCTGTATTTACCTACGATTGCCAAGGCACCTACGCATCCGAGGGCAATTCTACTGTCGGGATGTGCACACCCTTGGTAAATCTGGATCATGCATTAACCTATATAAAAAACGATAAACTATTGTCCCAATATCCGCTGTTCCTATTCGGCCATTCCTGGGGCGGCTATGCGGCAACTTCGGTACTTTCGATCCATAAAAATATCCGCGGATGCTCTGCTGTTGCGCCCTTTAACAGCGGCTATACGCTCTTTTTGGAAAAGGGCGAGCAATATATGGCGCCTTTCGCGGATATGCTGAAGATCGATTTTCCGGAGGAATTTTTGAATACCTATCAAGCGCTGTTGTTCAAAGATTATATAAAATACAATGCCGTTGATGGGATCAACAGTACCAACATCCCCGTTTATATTGCCCACGGCAACCGCGATTTCGTTATCAGCTTCGGCCATCAATCCGTCATTTCCCATCGGGATGAAATTCGAAAAAGGAATGTAACCTATTACATTGGCACCGGCGCCCATGCAGGGCATAATACTATCTTACATTCGCCGCGCGCCGTTGCTTATCAAGAGAAGGTCGAAAAAGAGTTGAAACGATTGAAAAAGGAATACGATCGGGAGCTTACGCAGGAGGAATTGAGCGAATTTTGCAATGGCGTTGACCATACTTTATATAGCGAGATCAATCAGGAAATGATGCAGGAGATCCTGAATATGTTTAATAAGGCATTAGAGAAAACAAAACGATAATTCACACTAAATGATTCAAAAAGGTTAAAAACAATGATTATTTTGATCACAGGGGCATCCCACACCGGCAAGACCGCGCTTGCCCAGCGGCTGCTTGAAAAATATAAATACCCCTATTTATCCATTGACCATCTGAAAATGGGTCTTATTCGCAGCGGATACACAAAGCTTACCCCGGCGGATGATAGCGAATTAACCGCGTACTTATGGCCCATTCTTCGCGAAATCATCAAAACCGCCATTGAAAACAAGCAAAATTTAATTTTAGAGGGCTGCTATATTCCCTTCGATTGGGCCAAGGATTTTGAGCAGGAATATCTTGACCACATTCAATATCATTGTCTCATTATGAGCGAGGCATATATCAAAAAACACTTTGCAGACATTAAAAGATATGCAAATATCATCGAGCATCGTTTAGACGATACCTGCTGCACCATCGAAAGCGTTTTAAACGACAATGCGGAGGTTTTGAGGCTTGCGCAGCTCCATCATGTAAACTACATTCTTATCGATGATGAATATTTAAATGAAGGCGTTATTTAAATATAAATGATTTTCCCATATATTATCCAATGAAAAAACGGGTTTCCGAGAGCAATCCTCGGAAATCCGTTTATTATTTCCTTTTTGCTCCCACATCCAAAATGCTCGTCACCTTGCATTTTCTCGTATTATATGATATCATAAATAATATAATCTTTTTATCCCAAGGAGTCCTCTCCACCGCGGAATTATTAATAGGGAGCCAATATGATCCAATTTATTAAAAAACAGCTGAAACAACATCGTGCATTTATTATATACGGTTTGATCAGTGTATTCGTTACATTGATCGACATCGCCGTATGCAGAATCGGAGAAATCGTATTTTCCTCGGTAGTGGCGAATACGATCGGCGTCATTACCGGATTTATCATTCAGTATCTTCTTACCGTTCGCCATATTTATAACAAGAATAATTATAAATCCTTTTTTGTTTTTTTATGGACCTTTTTTGTGGGGTTGATATTTGCAAACGCCATTGTTTACCTCTTTCGCGTTTTTGTTTTTAACGGTGCCGATCACGCTTTCGCTTTTTTGGTCAGCAAGGGCGTTTCCATTGTCCTCCCCTTTTTCCTCATGTATTTTCTTCGCAAAAAATTTATGCCCCATAACGAAACCAAGGAGAATAAAAAATGAACCGTATTTTTGCTATTTTACCCTGCTATAATGAAGCGCTCAATATCTCCCCGTTGATTGATGAATGGAATCTTCAAAAGGAATTATTAAAAGAGAGTGGCTATTCCCTTTATATTGTTGCGATCGATGATTGCAGCCGCGACAACACAAAGGAAATAATCCTCGAAAAAGCCAAGCAATATGATAACATTTTCCTTCTTCCCCACGAAGTTAACAAAGGGCTTTGCGGCGGATTGAATTCAGCAATCTCTTATTTTTTGAAGAATGGTGCGCATGATGACCTCATGGTTTTAATGGATGGAGATAATACCCATAATCCGATGTATGTTCATAGTATGCTTTCCAAAATGATCAAAGAAAACAAGGATTGCGTTATTGCTTCTCGCTATTGCAAGTCCTCCAATATCGTTGGTGTGGCTGCGCATCGTGAATTCATGAGCGATATGGCAAAATTATATTATAGCTTTATGCTGCGCGTTCCCGATGTTAAGGATTATACCTGCGGCTATCGTATTTATAATTACAAAATCATACAGGCGCTGGTAGAAAAATTCGGAGCAGAGCCGATCCAAGAAAAAAGCTTTGCTTGTATGATGGAATTTTTGTATAAACTCTATCTTGTTGGCGCTGTTTTCGGGGAAGTCGGCTTTGAGCTTCGCTATGATAATAAAAAAGGCGAAAGCAAGATGCAGGTATTCAAAACCATGAAGAAAAGCCTCTCTACCGCTGCGAAACTGCGATATTCCAAAAGAAAGTGAGCCTCGTACTATAATGAAAAGATTAAAGCACCATGCCTTACCCATCTTGATCCTTTTGGGGGTTACCGGTTTATTTTCGCTAACCCTTTATTTTGCACCTTTTTCAAAGGAGACCTTTGGCCACGATGCAGGCATCTTCGCGCATATCGGCTATGCTCTGACCAAAGGCGTCCCCCTCTATACCGGCGCTTGGGATAATAAGGGGCCGCTCCTTTACTTTATCAATGCGCTGGGGATTCTTATCAACTACCGATACGGCATCTTCTTATTGGAGTTTATTGCCCTCTTTTTTACCCTCTTTTATATGTATAAGACGGCCCGCCTCTTTACCTCCCGATATATTGCAGTCATCTGCGCGATCCTTGCGATCATGCCCCTTACCGCAACATTAGAAGGCGGGAACCTATCCGAAGAATGGGCCCTTCCCTTTACCGCCATCGCCTTTTATCTTATTGCCAAATTCTTTCAAAACGGCTTTCAGCTAAAGCGCCTTGAAATGATGTTTTTGGGCGTATGTATCTCCGCCATTATTCTTTTGCGGCTGAATATTATTATGTTTATTGCGGTCGCCGTTCTTTCTATCATTATCATTTTAATTTATGAGAAGAAAATCAAAACACTTCTTGCCGTATTTTGGTATGCACTCATCGGATTTATTGCCTTTACCCTCCCCTTCTGCATTTATCTGATTGCAAATAACTGCTTTATTTCTTGCATAAAGACAGCATATCTCGGCGTTTTAGGCTCCTTCACTTCCCTTACCTTTATGCAGATTGCAGATAACGTTTCAAGGATGATCCTTGATTTTATTCCTTCGGGCGGCTTTTTCGTAATTATTCTCTTTATTTTGATTTTCCCCTTCTACCTTTACACCTGTAAAAAACAAAAAAGTCCCCTGAAATCCTTACTGATCATCTGCTATTTCGGCCTTTTTGCCACCTTAATCGGCAACTCCGTTTCCGGCGCCTATCATCCGCATTATTTTATGAGCTTTATACCGGTAATGCTTCTGCCGATTGTTTGGCTTGCCAAAGGATTACATTCCCTCTTGGCAAGAATTGAACCCCGCCGCTTCCTCTCGGTTGCCGTTATTGCAGCTTTGGCTTTTTCCCTTTCTATCGATTCTGTTGTGCAACTACGAACATTGATTTTTAAAAACCAGCAAGACGGCACCGATTTATATCTGCAATCTCCCCAGATGCAAATGAAAAATTTCATTACCGAAAACTCCGATTCGGATGATACCATTCTGGTGCTCGGCGACGTTGTTGCCGCCACCTCATATTATAAATCCAAGCGGCTTTCGGCATCCAATTATTTCTACTATGCAAACGGCCGCTTCGATGATGCGGCAAAGCGCACCTTTGCCAATGAGATCTTTAAGGATACTACCGAAAACCACCCCAAGATCATTCTTTTTGAAACCAAAGCCAAATGGGAGGATTTTATTGCTCATTTGGACGATGCTGCTCTTTATAATAATTTTATTGAATCCAACTACACCGCCATTGAAACAACGATTGCCCATAAGGCCTACATTCATCAATAACAACACTCCAAAGCATAAAAACAATCTATCGCATAATCAATTATAAAAAAACGGATTTCCGAGCTCAAACCTCGGAAATCCGTTTTAAATTATTTTCTTTTCTCGCCGGAGCAGCTGCCGCTGCATTGACCGCCGCATTGCTTGGCATAGGGGCAGCCAACACATTTCTCGCCGCGCTTTTTGGCGCGGATCAAATACCATATAATGCCCGCCGCAATAGCGACCAAAACAACAACAAGAATAATATTATCCATAACAAATCCTGAAAATTATTTAGTATTAATCTTTTTATTGGAACGAAGAATCAAGGTTACAATAAAAGAAGCCATCACAATAATTGCAATTAAGCCGCCATGGGCAGCGCCGATATTCAAGGGATCGCCAACAATCAAGCTGCCGATGGTATAAACGAAATATGCAACCGTATAGCCTACCGCGAGCTGCAGGCCGATGCCGCCCCAAAGCCATTTGGCGCTCTTCATTTCGGCATTCATTGCGCCGATCGCCGCAAAGCAAGGCGGGGAATAAAGATTAAACATCAGATAAGCAAGAGCCGCCACCTTGGTAATGGCCATAATACCTGCAGCCTCGGCCCCCGCCCCCTCCATCAGGGCAAGCTCCTCGGTATCGATCAGGTTTTCAAGGCCGACAAAGCAGACCGCCAAGGTACCAACAACATTTTCCTTTGCGATAAAGCCGGTAATGGCTGCCGCCGCCAGCTGCCATGAAAGAACGCCTACGATCGGCACCAAAAGATAAGCGAAGGGCGATGCAATCGAAGCAAGGATCGAAGCATCGGCGCTTTCCGCCACCGTAAATTTCCAGGTAAAGCTCTGCATCAGCTGAACCACCATATTGCAAAGGAGAATAATGGTTGCGGCCTTAACAATATATGCCCAGCCGCGGCTGCACATCGATTTGAATGCACCCCAAAGCGAAGGCGCTTTATATTGGGGCAGCTCAATAATAAAGAAGGATTTCCGCGCGCGATAGCCGGTAATCAAATTGATCAGCAAAGCGCCGAGGAAAATCAGGGCGATACCTGCAAAATACATCAAGGCGCTGACCCACCAGGCATCCTCAAAAAAGGCGCCCGCAAAAAGAGCGATCACAGGGATTTTAGCGCCGCAGGGCATAAAGGGCGCCAGCATGGCGGTAGCTCTGCGCTCGCGCTCATTGCGAATGGTACGGCTGGCCATAACGCCGGGAACGGCACAGCCAACGGTAATAACAAAGGGGATCACCGATTTGCCCGAAAGGCCTACCTTCTTAAAGATTGGATCGAGAACGACTGCCGCGCGGGACATATAGCCGCAATCCTCCAAAAGCGCGATCAGGAAATACATTACCATAACCAGCGGCAGGAAGCCAACAACAGCAACAACGCCGCCGATCACACCATCCACCAAAATCGCGGAAATCAAAGGATTTGCATTTTCAAGCAGGCCGCCGACCCAGCCCTGGAAGATCTCAAGAAGCGGCACCAAGCCGGGGATGAAGGTATCGCCGATCTCAACCCCTTCGGCAATCCAGGTGCCGAGCGTTGTTTGTGAAATATAGAAAACCAAAAACATAACAACGGCAAAAATGGGAATACCGAGCCATTTATTGGTCAAAACCGCATCGATCTTATCGCCGAAATTCTTATCCTTGGTAAGGACCTTGCGGCGCTCAACCTCGCGAACGATCTTATTTACAAAGGCAAAGCGCTTGCGATCCTCCGCCTCTACCTGCGCCTTATCGGTCAGATCAATTTTCGATTGTATGTAGGGAGAAAGCTGCTCCTTTCCGCTTTGATTGATGGCCGCATCAATCAAAGCCTTCAGGCCGTCTGCAGAGGTGGAAACCGTTTTAATAACCGGGCAGCCGAGCTTTTCCGCAAGGGCATCCGCATTGATTCTATTGCCCTTTTTCTTGCCGATATCGCTTTTATTCAGGGCAACCACCATCGGAATCCCCAGCTCCAGAAGCTGCGTTGTAAAGAAAAGGCTGCGGCTCAGATTATCCGCATCAACAATATTGATGATAACATCCGGATTCTGAGTTTTTACATAATCGCTTGTCACGCTCTCCTCACCGGTAAAGGGCGACATAGAATATGCGCCCGGAAGATCAACCGCAATCAGCTGCTCCTCCCCCGCAAACACCTTCTTAATCGGATGCTCCTTCTTATCAACGGTAACACCCGCCCAATTTCCGACCTTCTCATTGCTGCCTGTAAGAGCATTATACATCGTTGTTTTGCCGGAATTCGGATTGCCTGCCAAAGCAATTCTCATTTGATTTATCCTCCGTTTCAATAAATAACAAAATCGGCAGTTAGCATCCGCTAACTACAAAGTAAAAAAATAGGCGCTTGCTTATTTTTTTAAACAATAATGGCCTCCGCCAATTGATTATCGATATTATAGCGGGCATCCTTGATTGAAACAGTACATCCGCTTCTGCGGCGGGCGATAACAGTAATGCCCTCGCCGCTATAGCAGCCCAGCGAAAACAAAAAAGCATTCAATTCTTCATCATTGGTATTGATTTCCCGAATGATATATTCTTTTCCTTCTTCTGCTTCTCTTAAATTCATAGCCGTTACCACCAAATCATTAAAAAGTTAGTTCTTGCTAACTGTTTGCCTCAAAATATAGTTAGCGCTCGCTAACTGCATATTATTATACTGCTTTTTTTTGCTTTGTCAAGAGAATTTTAGATTTTTTTGTAATTTATACCGGATTTTTTTATGAAATCCATTTTCTATAATTCATATAGGAAGTTTTTCATATTTTCTATTGACAAAATTCTTATAATTAATTATAATTGAAATATCAATACAGCACATGAGATGATTGAGAGTGCGCAGCAAAAAGAAGGCAGTCTGCCTCTCTTTTTTGTTGCGCTTTTTTGCGTCAAAATGGCTTATTATTCAATTGTTCATCATTCAATATTATCAAATTAGGGGGACATTATGAAATTCAGTTACTATCCCGGATGCACGCTCAAAACAAAAGCCAAGGAATTAGATCGCTACGGACGCCGCTCCGCCGAAGCCTTGGGCATCGAATTGGAAGAAATTGAAAATTGGCAATGCTGCGGCGCGGTATATCCGCAGGCGGAGGATGAGATCGCCTCAAAGCTTTCCGCCATCCGCGCATTAAACGCCGCAAAGGAAAAGGATCAAAAGCTGATTACTCTTTGCTCGGCCTGCCATCATGTGCTCAAGCGCGTTAATAACGATCTGAAGCGCAATCCCGATATCTGCCTGCGCGCCAATAATTATCTCCAATTGGATGCGCCCTATACCGGCGAGGCGGAAGTCATCCATTACCTCGAAATGCTGCGGGACGAAATCGGCTTTGATGCGCTTAAAAAGGCGGTCACCAATCCTTTGAAGGATCGCAAGATTGCTGCCTATTACGGCTGCCTGCTTCTTCGCCCCGGCGCCGAGATGGCCTTTGATGATCCCGAGGATCCCAAGATCATTGAGGATTTCATCCGCGCTCTCGGTGCAACGCCTGTAAAATATTCTCAGCGTAATGAATGCTGCGGCGGCTACATCGCGCTGGACGATAAAACGGCGGCCACCAAGCGGGTTGATGCCATTCTTGCTTCTGCCAAAGCAGCGGGCGCGGATACTATCATCACCGCCTGCCCCCTTTGTATGTATAATCTCAATGCGAACGCCTCCCAAAAGGAGCTGCCCGTAATGTACTTCACGGAGCTGCTGGCGGAAGCGCTCGGCGTAAAGGAGGAAATCTGATGAGCCTGACCAATAAGGTAACCAAAGAAGATATTCTGCGCATCAGCGGAGTAGATCCCAGCAAATGTATGCAATGCGGAAAATGCTCCGGTGCCTGCCCCGAATATGATCAAATGGAATATCATCCCCATCAATTCGCATCGATGGTGCGCAAAGGTAAGATCGGCGCGCTGATGGAATCCAACGCAATGTATAAATGCCTTTCCTGCTTTGCTTGCTCGGAGCGCTGCCCCCGCAATGTTGAGCCCTCCCGCTTGATCGAAGCGATCAGGGTTGCGGTATTGCGTCAGAAGGGTGTCAATTATATGAAGCCCGATGATCTGCCCGCAAAGCTGGATCAGGAAATGCCTCAGCAGGCGCTTGTAAGCGTCATGCGCAAATATAATAAATAATAGGAGATCAGATTATGCAAAAAATCGGCGTATTCGTATGCTGGTGCGGAAGCAACATTGCAGCCACCGTTGATGTTAAGGCGGTTGCCGAAGCGCTCAAAAATGAGCCCGGTGTTGCGTTCAGTACCGATTATCAATATATGTGTTCCGAAAACGGGCAGGCGATGATTCGCGATGCCATCAAAGAATATAATCTTTCCGGTATCGTTGTTTGCTCCTGCTCTCCCCGTATGCACGAAGCCACCTTCCGCAAGACCGCGGTTACCGCAGGCCTCAATCCTTATATGGTAGAAATCGCCAATATCCGCGAGCAATGCTCCTGGATCCATAAGGATATCCCTGAAGGCACCGAAAAGGCGATCATCCTTGCGCGGGCAGCAGTTGCTAAACT
>JAZQDS010000104.1:0-15702 GCA_045546895.1 Eubacteriales bacterium
CTTATGGAGACGGTGAACACCGATGCCCTTGAGAATGCGCTGACCGCAGTGGAAAATGCATAAATAATGCCCCAACGCATATGCGTGATACTCCAAGCGGAGTATCACGCAACTCTATTCGCCTACGACGAGTTCTATTGCTACGCAGTGTTATTCGGCTTACGCCGAGTGATATTTGCTTCGCAAGTTTATGGGCGAATAGAATATCACTGAAGCTGCAAGGCTTCAATATCACTTTCTTTTGGAAATATCTCGCCACGGGCGAGGTTTTTTCAAAAGAAAATATCACGCTGACTTTAGTCAGCATATCGCTTAAGCAAACACGAATGATCCGAACCTGATTTCAAGGGGCGGATTTTCGTGTTTGCTTAAGCCTGAATGGAGCGGAAATTGCGCTGAATCATCGGCTCCGGCTCCTTGGCGGCAGCAAGTTTTTGGCGCAAACGCTTATTTTCCTTTCTCGCCATCAAGCTGAAGGAGATGGAAAAATAAACAACACAAACTGCAACATAAACTAAAACATTCATTTTCATCGTCCCTTTCTTTTTTCTTTGATGGCTTTATTATAGCAAACCGTCTGTACCAAAAACCGGACTTTCGCTGCCGAAAATGAACATTTTTTCGATTTTTTTAAAAAATAAAGGCTTTTGCCCAAACGGGCAAAAGCCTTTTATTCATCTCAAATTATTTACCGGGAGTACCGGGAACATAGAATTCGGAATAGGAAATATCCGTATTCAAGCGAACATCCGCGATAACGCCGAAGTGGTCCGATACGAAATAGGGCTCAACGCCTTCCTCAGGAATTCCGGGCTGCTCAAACAATACACTGTAATACTCTACCGCCATGCGGGTATGGGGCTTGGCAAGAATATGATCGATATAGGAGCCTGCGCCGAATTCATTCTTTTCATTAAAACCGTTCATCGTGCCGGTGCCCATTTCGCCGAATTCGCCGATTTCATAATATTGCATTTCTTCCAGCAAAACGCGGGTATCTACCATATTGGCAAAATCGCAGAATTCATTGTAATGGTTTCCGTTATAGGCGGTATTCAGATCGCCCAGAACAAAGGCATAGCTGCCGGCAGGCAAAGCCTTCAGTTTATTTCTCATCTGCAAGCCCGCTTTCAGGGTAACATCCTTCGGGCCGCCATTATAACCATCCAAGCCAAAATGGCAAGAATAAAGCATAAATTCAACGCCGGTGGCCTTATCCTTCAGCTGCATATAGGTAACAACGCGGGCAGGCGCAGAAAGATCGCCAAAGGAGGAGGAGGAAACATCCTCGGTCTCGGAACTCCAGAAATGACCTTCCTTGAGCTTCTCCAGGCGAGATTTCTTATAAAGGACCGCAGTCCCTTCGCGGCCGCCGCTCTTATCCTCGGCGCGCATCTTATAGTAAATACCGTATTCATTGCCCAAAAGGCCAAGGAACTCCGCTTCCCAAAGAGGAGTAACCTCGCATACCGCTACGGCATCGGGCTGATATTTATCAATCAAATATTTAAAACGCTTGATTCTCTTGGCGAGATCATCAAGACCGCCGGTATAACCGCCCAACCAAACATTCTGAGTAAAGAGGCGCAGCTTTACGCCGCTTTCATCATTTTTATAAGCCTCTTCTTCTTCCTTAAACTCGTTTTCATTGCCGCCGCCTTGTTCATTGCCGCCGCCCTGCTCATTGCCGCCGCCTTGTTCATTGCCGCCGCCTTGTTCATTGCCGCCGCCTTGCTCATTGCCGCCGCCCTGCTCATTGCCGCCGATATCGCCGCCGCCATTGGGATTATATTGCGGATCATCGGTCTCAACAGGGACCAGAATTGTCTCGCCCGCATAGGGAACCTTCTGCGGGGACACCTTATTCAATACATTGATCGAGCCGCTGGCGCCCGCAGCATCATCATAAGTCTTGCCCGACTTGCAGGATGCCATCGAAAGCGCAAGCATTGCTACCATTGCCAATGCAACATATTTCATCCACTTTTTCATGAACATACTTTGCCTCCTTGCCGCCTCTTAACGGCGGAAAATCTTGGTGGGATATTTTCAGATAATAACATTATATCATTATTTTATTCAAGGTGGTATGTCGCAATGTTGTATTTATTTAACACAATGTTGCTTTTTTCGATTTTTTCAACACCTGCCTTGATTTTCGGTTGAATAGTTTTGGCAACTCTGCTATACTAAATTACAGATGATTTTCAAAGAATGAAAGGAAGAAACAATCGTTATGAGCAAACGAAGCAGCGGAGTTTTGCTGCATATTTCCTCGCTGATGGGTCCCTATGGCACCGGCTGTTTCGGGCGGGACGCGCTGCGATTTATTGATTTTTTAAAAGAAGCCGGCTTTCGCGCCTGGCAGGTATTGCCTTTTTCCATCCCCGATCAATGGAATTCCCCTTATAAAAGCATCAGCGCCTTTGCGGGCAATCCCAATTTCATTGATCCCGAGCAGCTTTATGCGGCAGGGCTGATCTCCCAAGGCGAGCTGGAAAGCTGCCGCGCCGCCTCCCCTTATGCGGTGGATCATTCCTTTTTAAAGGAGCAGCGGGCCGCGGTATTTGCCGCCGCCTTCCGCCGCCGCACCCCCGCTATGAAGGAGCAGCTGCAGCAATGGCGCAAGGATCATCCCTGGCTGGAGGATTATGCCCTCTATACCGCCCTGCAGCAGGAAAGCGGTAAGGATTGGATCGATTGGGAGCCCGCCCTGCGGGATCGAAAGCCGAAAGCCATGGCAGAAGCGCGGGCGCGGCTGCGGGAGCCGATGGAGCAAGCAATCTTTTTGCAATATCTCTTTTTCGATCAATGGGCTACCATCCGCCGCTATGCGAATGAACGCGGCATTTCCATCATCGGCGATATTCCCATTTATGTTTCCTATGAAAGCGCGGATGTTTGGGGCAATCGCGCCCTCTTTGCGCTGGATGCCCAAGGCAGACCCACCGAGGAAGCGGGGGTACCGCCCGATTATTTCAGCGAAAACGGCCAGCGCTGGGGCAATCCCCTTTATAATTGGGAGGCGATGAAAAAGGATGGCTATGAATGGTGGATCCGCCGCCTCAGCCATGCAAATTCTCTTTTCGATCAAATTCGCATCGACCATTTTCGCGGTTTTTCCGCCTATTGGGCGGTCCCTTCCGAGGCCGAAACCGCCAAGGAGGGGCAATGGAAGGCCGGCCCCGGTATGGATTTCTTTGATACCCTCTTCCAAACGCTGGATCGCAGCTGCCTCATTGCCGAAGATCTCGGAGTAAGGGATCGGGAGCTGGAAAGCCTGCTGGAGGAAACAGCCCTACCCGGAATGCGGGTCATGCAATTTGCTTTTTTAGGGCAGGATAACGGCATGCATCTTCCCCATAATTATCAGCCCGAAACGGTTGCCTATACCGGCACCCACGATAATAACACCCTGCTGGGCTACCTTTGGGAGCTGACCCCGGAGGAGCGGCAATATTGCTTGGATTATTGCGGCTTCAGCGGCGGAGAATGGAAGGACGGCGGCGCCGAAAATCCCGCCATCCGCGCCATTTTGCGTACCCTTTGGGCCTCCCCTGCCAATCTTGTTATCGCCCCGATTCAGGATCTGCTGGGTTATGGCGGCGATACGAAGATGAACCGCCCCGGCGTTGCCGAGGGGAATTGGAGCTATCGGCTTACCGAAGAGGCCTTTGCCTCCCTGCAGCCTGCCGTTTATCGGCGGCTCTCCACCCTCTATAATCGCTGATGAATGCAGATAAAACAACCCGATAGCCAAGTGTTCTGAAGGACGCTTGGTTATCGGGTTGTTTTTTATTTTTCTAAATGGTATTGACATTTTTGGTCTAAAATGTTATACTTTTGGTCATTCAGGGAGGTAAAAAGTAAGGAAAATTCAAAGCGCCCGACCTGCAATTCAAGGCGATCCCTCGAGGATGGGCAGGCGACGAGGAAAGGGGAGTATCGAAAAATTCGGCGGGAGCCCCTTCGCAGGCAGCCGGTTAAAACCGCGGAGCGATCCGCAAACAAAGCCGCTGCATTCAAAACACAGCGTTAAAATTTAATAATTGCACACAACAAAAAAGGCTGCAAAACATTTGTTTTGCAGCCTTTCATTATGCTATATGAAGAAGTTGTATATAATCTTGCCGACACACAGCGCAAAAAACAGCCAAAGCCAAGGGCTCAGCAACGGATCGCCGTAAGCAAGAGCGCGATTGCCGCCTTTGGTGCGTGCATTTTTACCAAGCTCGTTGATGACCCGCTCCAGCATTTTAAGGGTAAAGATCAAGATCAGGAAGCAGGCAACGATCGCCATAATCATAAACAGCCGATCCTGCATCAGATAGCGCACCAGCTCATTTTCGCGGGTCAGAAAAACAGCGATACCGTTATTGACGGCATGAGCGAAAACCGCGGGCCATACGCTTTGAAAAAGATTGGTCAGCACCCCATAGCAAACCCCCGCAACAAAGAGAGAGGGGATCTGAACAGGATTGGTATGGAAAAGGGCGAAGATCAAGGCCGTCAGCAGGATGCCGATCGTTTTGCCGTATTTTTCATATTCCCCCTGCACCAGCCCTCGCAGCAAAAGCTCCTCCGAAAAGGCGGGGAGCAATACCGAGGTCATCATTAATGTGCCGGCGCCGGTACCCGAAAGATCAACAATCCCATCGCGGAAGGAGAGATGAAAAACATTGCGAAACAGCGCCGAGGAGCCCAGATTAATCAGGCTGCAAAGGATGCAGACCGAAAGGCTAAACAGCAGCAAAAAAAGCCAATACCGCGGCTTCACAAATTTCAGCCGCAGCGCCGAGCGCATTTTATAGCGCCTGCGCCGCAGATAGACCGCCATCGGAATGATATAAACGATCAGATAGATCAGAAGGGTCAGCGCCGTATCAAAGGCGGGCAGCCATTGGCTGCAAAGGCTGAGCCCCAAGAGCAAGACCAAAATGATCAGCAGCAGGCCGGAAATTCCTTTTGAAATGTCTTTCTTCGCGCCGCTCATTCGTAAATAATCCCCTTGCGAATTTCCTCCGCCTTCTCCGCCGATACCGCCGCGCTCACCAGCGCCAGCGCGAAATCGATTGCAGTACCTGCGCCGCGGGAGGTAATAAAGCAGCCGCTCTCAACCACCTTGGCATCGGATACCTCGCAGCCTAAAAGCGCCTCCATGCCGGGATAGCAGGTGGCGGAATGGCCCTTCAATAAGCCCAATTTACCGAGAACCGAGGGCGCGCCGCAAATGGCAGCGATCTTTTTTTGATCGGCGGCCGCTTTTTTCAAAAGCGCGATCACCGCCTCGGATTTTTCAAGATTTTCATAGCCGGGATAGCCGCCGGGCAATACCAGCATTTCCATCTCCTCATAGCAAAGCTCCGATAAAAGGAGATCGGCCTCCAGCTTTACGCCTCTTGCGCCGCAAACGGTTTTCTCGGCACCGATGGCAACCGTTGCCACCTGCGCGCCCGCCCGCCGCAAAAGATCGACCGGCGCCAGCGCCTCTAATTCCTCAAAGCCTTCGGCTAATAATACATAGATCATTTGATCAACTCCGCTTCATATTTCATCAATAAAATATCGGGTACATAGCTGAGCTTCGCGCGGCGCAGCCCCGCATCGCCCGTATCATCCTCCCGATTCATCCATTGGATTTCGGGCGGCAAACTTTTGGCGAATTCCCGATTGATCATGGGATAAGCGCCCCGCAGCTCGGCATCCGCCTTTTCCGCATGAACGCAAAATCCGCCCTTGCCCATCGGCTCGCCGAAGGTAAAGGCGCAGATTTTCCCATCCGCATAAAGGGCAAGCCCCCGATAGCCCAGCGCCTCAAAATGACGCAGCCCGCGGCGCACCGCGCAGCCCTCCCGCTCCAAAGAAGCCTCCTCGGGGCAGCCGTTGCGGTTGCACCACCATTCGTTGAAGGCCATTACCTCCGCCATATTCTCAGCGGTAATGGGCCTGCACTCCCATTGATGGTGAGCCTCAAAATAATTGATATGATTACGCTTGGCGGCAAGCTTTTTGCCCTGCAGGGAGGCCAGCCGCTCCCGCAAATAGATATAATCGGCGCTATCGCGCTTTTCTTTAAACTGAAAACGATCGGGGAAGGCTTGCTCCATCCATTGGCGCCCCCGCTCATCGATCCCGCCGATGCGGGTAATCCCCTCGGCAAGCAGCTGCTCCAGCATCTCCCCGCGCTGAGGGCCGGTGGGCAGGCTGTAATATTTTCCCCATCTTACCGCATAGCTTTCCTTATAAACCGCAATGCGGGCATCCGTTACCGCCGCCCAGCAAAAAACATTGCCGAAGGTCTGATCGCAGGCCATCAGCTCCGCTTTTACCCCTGCTTGATCCACCAAGCTTTTTTGGGCAAGCTCCGGTTTTTTATAATCCAAGGTCATCGTAAACTTCTTTTACCTTCTCAAAAATAATCTCGAAATTCTCCTGCTTGCTGCGCGGCTTGCCCGCCGCATCATACATCGGAGTCATATGCCAGCCCAACTGCTCCCCAACATAAAGGGCGCAGCGGCGGCTGTTTTCCAAATAGCTTACATCCACTTCATGGATATCCTTACGGCTGAGATCGCCGCGATACCGCCGCTCGATCAGCTGCTGCGAGATTTCAGGCAGCATATCCAAATAAATCACCGCATCGGGGCGAGGCAGCTCCAGCTTGCCGTATTCAAAATCCGAAAGCCATTCGATAAAGCCATCCCATTCCTCCTGCGGCAGCTTGCTCATTTGATGCACAATATTGGAAGTGGTATAGCGATCGGCCACCAAAATAACGCCCTCATCATAGGCTTTTTGATATTTTGTTCGGAATCCCGCAAAGCGATCCGCCGCAAAGAATACCGAGGCGGCATAAGCGTTTACATCCTCGGCATGGGCGCCGAATTTCCCCTGCAGATACATTTTCAAAAGCGCGCTGGAGGGCGATTCATAATCCGGAAAGGAGATTCGCATTGCGGGATGGCCCAGCGCATTGAGCCGCTCGGTTACCAGCTTGGAATGGGTTCCCTTTCCGCTGCCGTCCAGCCCATCGATTACGATCAGTTTTCCCATTTTACTCCGCTCCTAAAAATTTCTCTTTCATTTCTTTCATCTTCCCGCAGCTCATCTTGCCCTCGGGGCATTTGCCCGCAACGCAGGGCGGGCCTGCCAGCTTAAAGAGGGTCGGGCAGACTTCCTTTACCAAGAAAAGCATCTGCGTTGCCAGCTCGCGGATCTCCCATTGAGCGCGGGAGCAGCAGCGCAGGCGAAAGAAATTCATCAGGCTGCGGGCGTTCATCGTTACCATCATCTTGGTGGTGCAGCCATTGGGCAGAATGAACCGCGCATCCTCAATCGCCTTCTTTTTATCGGCGGTGGCACCTTCGGTGCCTTCCATCAGCATTTCGGTCAATTTGGTATAGCGCTCGGAAAGCTCCGCCATGGTTTCAAGGTAAAGCGCCTTGGCCTCGGGATGCTCCGCAATGGCGGGCGGCAGGATAAATTCAAAGCCATCCTCCGCAACATATCTTTGGCTCTGCACGCTGAAGGAGGCGATGCGATGGCGGGTAATCTGCGCCAGCAGCGCGCGGGAAACATTTTCGATCCCGAAGGTAAAGGTAATATGCTCAATGGGGCTCTCATGGCCCAGCGAGGCCAGCATATCCAAAAAGCTTTCGGTCTTTTCGGGGGTCAACCCATCCATTACCGAATCAATATCCGAGCGGGCATAGCAAAGCTTTGCCGCAGCGGCAATCATTTTTTCGCCATCCGGCGTATGCGCCAGCAGCCGAACTCTCAATTTTGCTTCTCCCATTTTTAAAAACACACTCCTTTTCCCGCTTTAAAAAAGGGGCGTTATCGCGCCCCTTGGTTTTATTTTTCTTTTTTGATCCCCATCAAGAAGAAGGGCAGGCTGAAGATCCTCCCGATTCGCTTGGGTTCCTTAATCACGCGATAAAGCCATTCCAAGCGGCAGCGAATCATCCATTTCGGCGCCCGCTTGATGGTTTTGGCAAGGATATCCAAGGTCCCGCCCAAGCCCAGCATAACGCCGATTTTCAGCTCCTGCTTATGATCGGCCATCCATTTTTCCTGCTTGGGCGCACCGAGGCACACAAAGAGCAGATCCACATCCAGCTCATTGATTTCCGCCACAATCGCAGCCTCTTCCTCCGGCTTGAAATAGCCATCCCGCTGCCCAACAATCTGAATGGAGGGATAATCCTTTTCCAGATTCTCTTTCGCAAGGGCAGCAACCCCCGGCTTGGCGCCGAGGAAATAAACCCGCTTGCCCTGCTCCGCCGCCCGCGCCAGCAGATGCTGCGCCAGCTCAACGCCCGCAACCTTTTCCTTCAGGGAGTGGCCCAGCTTTTTAGCCGCCATTAAAACGCCTACCCCATCGGGAACGATATAATCTGCCTGCTGCAGCGCCTCCTTTACCGCATCCTGCTCTTTATACATTTGCAGGATCTCGGCATTGGGGGTAACAACGATACGGCTTTCCCGCGCTTCGAAAAAAGAAGAAACGTCGTTAATTGCTTCTGCCATGGTAACATTTTGAATCGGCAGACCCAAAACAGAAACCGTCATTTCCTCCCCCTCCTCTTTCTTTTAAAAAACTTTCTATCTAAGTAAGTATAACATCTTAAGCGCGTAAATGCAATAAAAACTTGCATTCTTCCAATATTTTGATTAGAATATAAATAGAAAGATCCCCATTCTTTATTATGGAGGCATAATGATGACATTCCTGAGAGAAGATTTTCA
This sequence comes from Eubacteriales bacterium, assembly GCA_045546895.1. Lineage (GTDB taxonomy): Bacteria > Bacillota > Clostridia > Oscillospirales > QAKW01 > QAKW01. Next base: position 8,749 of record JAZQDS010000104.1, read on the forward strand.
ATTTCGTTCCCCTGCCGATGGTTATCGCATTGAGGGAACCTTCCTGATCCCCGAAAATCCCCGCGGAATTTTGCAGATCGTTCATGGCATGGCAGAGCATAAGGAGCGCTATATCGGCTTTATGGAGGCCCTTTGCGCAGCAGGCTATGCCGCGGTCATTCATAACCATCGCGGCCATGGAAATTGCCCCGTTCAGGGCCATTTCGGCGATGCGGGCGCCGAGGGAATGCTCGCCGATACCTTTAAGGTAGCCGCGCTGGCCAAGGAGCGGCTGCCCGCGCTGCCCCTCTATCTTTTCGGCCATAGCATGGGCAGCCTTGTTGCCCGATGCTGCTTCCGCCGCGATCCGCTTCAATATGCGGGGCTGATCGTTTGCGGCACGCCCTATGCGCCCCCCGCCCTGATCGGCTTTGCGCGGGCATTTATCGCCCTGAAAATCCTTTGGCATAAGGATGATTACCTTTCCGGTACCATCGATCATATGGTCTCGGGCGCTTTCAATAAAAAGATTCCCGAGCCTTTCTCGGTCCATCAATGGATTTCCTTTAATGAGGAAAATGTTCGCGCCTATGATGCCGATCCCCAATGCGGCTTTTGCTTTACCCTCAATGGCTTTCGCGGGCTGATGGAGCTGATGCGGGAAACCTATTCCAAGGGCAAGCCCGCGCCCGCAGGAGCAGGCCGGGTTCGCTTCATTTCGGGCGAGGAGGATCCCTGCCATACCGGCATCCGCAATTTCTGCCGCGCGGTGGCGCGGATGCAGCGGGAGGGCTATCGGGTTTCCGCCCGCCTTTTCCCCGCCATGCGCCATGAAATCCTTTTGGAAAAGGATGCCGAAAGCGTTATTGAAGATATTTTAAACGAATTGGAGCAAAAATGAGCATTTTAGACCAACGGCTGCAGCAGGTTCTCTCGCTGATCCCTGAAGGCAGCATCCTTTTAGATATCGGCACCGACCATTGCAAGCTGCCCGCCGAGGGGCTGCTTTGCGGTCGGCTGCAAAAGGCTTATGCGGCGGATATCCGCCAAGGGCCGCTCAATGCCGCCCGCAAGCAGCTGGCAGCGCTGGGGCTGGAGGGGCAAATCCCCCTCTTTCTCTCCGATGGGCTGGCGAAAATCCCTCCCGCGGTTTTGGCGGAGGTTACCGCCGTTTCCGTTGCGGGGATGGGCGGTGAAGTCATCCAAATGATTATGGAAAAAGCGCCTGCGGCGCCGCCCCTTTGGGTTTTGCAGCCGATGAGCGCCGTTTATGAGCTGCTGGAATTCCTTGCCGCGGCAGGCTGGCGGATCAAAGCCGCCGCGCTGGCGCAGGATGGCGATAAATTCTACCGTGCCTATGCGGTGGAGCCGGGCGCCGCTCCCTATCCCGCGGAGCTCTTTGAGATGCATCGTGGCGATCCCCTCTTTCTTCCCTATCTGCAGCGGGAGGAGCAAAGAATCCTTACCGCGCTGGAGGGGCTTTCCCGCGCCAGGCAGCCCGAGCCTGCCCGCATCGCGGCAGCGGAGCTGCTACTTCAAAAAATCAGAAAGGCAATGCTATGATAACCGTTCGTAATATTTATGATTTTCTTAATACCCTCTGCCCCTATGAGCTGGCGGAGGAATGGGATAATGTAGGCCTCAATCTCGGCGATGGCGCGCGGGAGGTGCGGCGGATTTTGATCACGCTGGATCTCGATCTTGAAACCATTGCGCTTGCCGAAAGCCAAGGCTGCGAGCTGATCCTTACCCACCATCCCCTGATGTTTTCCGCCCCCGCCCAAATCACCGCCGATGCTCCCATCGGGCGGCGAATTTTAAGGCTGGCGGCAAGCGGCATCGCCCATATCGCTTGCCACACAAATTGGGATGCAGCCGAAGGGGGCGTTAATTGCATCCTTGCCGATCTTTGCGGCCTGCAAAATCAGCGCGCCTTTGGCGGGCTTGCCCGCATCGGCGATACCGATACCAACCTTTCCGCGCTGGCGGCCCGCTTAAAGGCGGCGCTGCCCGCCGAAACCTGCCTTGCAGTTAAAAGCCATGAGGCGGTTAAGAGGGTGGCGGTTGTCGGCGGCAGCGGCGGCAGTATGCTGGAGGCCGCCATTGCCGAGGGCTGCGATACCTTTGTTACCGGAGAAGCGAAACACGATCACGCCCTTTTGGCGCGGGAGCAGGGCATCAATCTCTTGATGCTGGGCCATTATGAAACAGAATATGCTTCCCTTTCCGCGCTGCAGGCGGCGGTTTCCGCCGCCTTCCCCGAAGCGGAGGTGCTTCTTGCCCCCCGCAAAGCTGTTTTGGAGCAATTATAATTATGTCATTAGACGCTTGTTATTTAACCTATCTTACGCAGGAGATCGGCGAAGCAACCGCGGGGGCGCGGGTAGAGAAAATCTATCAGCCCGCCAAGGACGAGCTGATCCTGCATCTGCGCGCGCCCGGCGCGCGCTTCCGCCTGCTTTTTTGCTGCACCCCCGGCTGCGCCCGCATGACCCTTACCGAAAAGGATGCAGAAAATCCCGCTCAGCCGCCCCTTTATTGCATGGTGCTTCGCAAGCATCTGATCGGCGCGCGGCTGGAGCGGGTCTATATGCCTGCCTTCGAGCGGGCGGTCTTTTTGGAATTCACCGCCAAAAACGATTTCTTTGAACCGGTCAAAAAATATCTTATCTTTGAAATCCTCGGCCGCACCTCCAATTTGATGCTGATCGATGAAAATCAACGGATCATTGAAGCCATTCGCCATATCGATCTCGCCTCAGGCGGGCGGCAGGTCTTGCCGGGGCTGAATTATGAGCCGATCCTGCCGCAGGATAAAACGCCCTTTATTGAGGCCTCTGCCGCTGATCTGGAGTCCCTATTCGCCATCGAAAAGCCCCTTTGGAATGCGCTGATGGATCAGTATAGCGGCATCTCTCCCATCATCGCCCGCGAGCTGGCCTATCAAAGCGCGGGCAGGATCGATTTTCCCGCCGATGCGCTGACTCCCAATCAAAAAAATGCCCTCAGAGAAGGCTTGGAGCAGGCCGCCCTGCGGCTGCAGGAAGGGCGCTGCGTTCCTACCGCTCTGCGAGAAAAGGAAAGCGGCAAATGGATCGATTTTGCCTTTCTGCCCATCGGGCAATACGGCAGCGCCGCTGAAGCAACGGAATATCCCTCTGCCATTGCGCTGATCGAGGATTTTTATGAAAAAAGCGCCGAGGACACCCGCCTCAAGCAAAAAACCCGCGATGTAGATCAGCTGATTACCCGTACCATGGCGCGAATCGAGCGCACCATGCGGGTTCGCCAAAAGGAGCTGGAGGAGGGCAAAAAAGCCGATCATTATCGCATCTGCGGCGAGCTTTTGCAAAGCAATCTCCACCGCGCAAAAACCGGCATGACCGCGGTAACGGTTGAAAATTATTATGATAACTGCGCCCCCTTTACCATCCCCCTGCGGGCGGATAAATCTCCCCAGCAAAATGCGCAGCTTTATTTCAAAAAGTATAATAAGGCCAAAACCTCCTCGCGGGTGGTGGCCGAGCTGATCCAAAAGGATCGGGAGGATCTTTCCTATCTGGAAAGTGTTTATCTGGCGCTCTGCGATTGCGAATCGACCGCAGATGTGGATCAGATCCGCGAGGAACTGATCCGCTCAGGCTTTTCCAAAAATCGCCGCAAAAATGCGCCCCGCGCCGCCGCCTCAAAGCCGCGGCAATTCCGCTCCTCCTCGGGGCTTTCCATTCTGGTAGGGCGGAATAATATGCAAAACGATCTGCTTACCGTCAAGCTCTCCCGCAAGGATGATCTCTGGCTCCATACCAAAGGCATCCATAGCGCCCATGTTTTGATCCAAAGCGGCGGGCGGGAGATTGATGATCAGGCCATTTTGGAGGCCGCCGCCCTTTGCGCTTGGTTCAGCAAGGGAAAAAACGCCCCCAAGGTGGAGGTGGATTATTGCCCCGTTTCCCATGTTAAAAAGCCCAACGGTGCCCGCCCCGGTATGGTGGTTTATGAGGGGCATTATTCCGTTTTGGTGGAGCCGAAGCTGCTCCCCGAAATTAAATAAAAAAAACACTCGGCTGAGCCGAGTGTTTTTTTATTCTTCATAAAGATCATAGCTTTTCAGGATATGCGCGCCGATCTCCTTCATCAATTCCATCGATTTCAGATACATCGGCAGGCTCGGCTCCAGCAGGCGGCTATCGCCCTCAAAGCGATTACGCTTATGGAGCCAATTGCCGGAGGTAATATGGCGGCTATCGCATTCAAAGGTAAAATAGCCCTCATATTTGGCATCGATCAGCCCGTGCATGACCTCATCCATATTCAGCGTACCGGAAAAGGGCAGGAAATGCTCATCCAGCTTGCCGAAATTATCATGGATATGCACCGCCTTCAGCCGCGGACCCAGCGCCAAAAGATCGGCATATTGATGCCCCTCAATATTGGCATGGCCCGTATCCCAGCAGGCATTCACCAGCGGATGATTGATCTCTTCCAAAAATTCCCGCATAATGCCGCCGTCAAAGAAGCGGTAAAAGGCGCCATGGGTAGAGCAGCTGTTTTCCAGGCAAAGGCTTACCCCTGCCTTCTCCAGCGCGGGAATCAGCGCCTCAATAAAGCTGCGATTGAGCGCAAAATGCTCCTTGATGCTGCTATTCTTGCGAAACAGCGCATGATAAACGATCTGGGGAATCCCCAGCCTTCCGCAGATTTCGATGGCGCGCGATGTAGTCGCCACCATCAGCTCCATCGGATCCTTATACGGATGATGGCCGGGCGCATGGGCCTGAACATATTCCACCCCGATCTCATCCTTCAGCGCTGCCAGCTCCGCCACCTGATCTTCCCAATCGGGCTGAAGATAGCGCCAATCGGGCGTTGTTCCGTCATAAAGGCTCAGATCAATATATCGGAAGCCATGCTCCCGCAAAAGGCGCACCCGCTGCGGATCGCTTAAATCAAATTTGATCAATTCACCGGTTGTATTGGCCAGCTTCATTGCATCATTCTCCTTTACTCTTTTTTTCCAAAAGATGCTGCTCTCGCGCGGAGGTCTTGCCCTCGGGCTTAATCTCGCCCGCCTTCATCAGAGAAATCTTGGTAAGATAGGGGCCGATCAGCTCATAGATCAATACCGAGAAGAGGGTAATATTGGCAACAATCGCGCCTTCGGGGCCGATGGCCTCTGCCTTAATGGCCATCCCCAGCGCAACGCCCGCCTGCGGCAAGAGGGTAATACCAAGATATTTTACGATATTGGGATCGCATTTTACCAGCTTTGCGCTGCCGCGGGCGCCAAAATACTTGCCTGCGGAGCGGGCAATGATATAGAGAATACCTACCGCAACAATCAGCGGATCCTTAAAGACCGCCAGCTCCAGCTCGGCGCCGCTGATTACAAAGAACAGCACAAAAAGCGGGGCGGTCCAGCGATCGATACGATCCATCAATTCCTCCGAAAAATCGCAGATATTGCAAAATACCGTACCCAGCATCATGCAAACCAAAAGAGAGGAAAAGGCGATGTGTACGCCGCCGATATTGAATTTCATCATCGAGAGGGCAACGGTCAGGAAAACAAAGGTAACCGACATCGCAAGCCGCTTGGAGCGGGAATGGAAAAACCGCTCGAAAAAGCTGAAAAGGAAGCCCATCAGCGCGCCCAGCGCCAGCGAAAGAACAACCTCCAGCAGCGGCTCCACCAAAATGGAGATCAGATCCACCTTGCCGGAAAGCAGCCCCTTGGCAATGCCGAAAGAAACGGCAAAAAGGATCAGCCCTACCGCATCATCCAGCGCAACAATCGGCAGCAGGATGGAGGTAAGGGGGCCCTTGGCCTTATATTGGCGAACAACCATCAAGGTTGCGGCAGGGGCGGTAGCGGAAGCAACCGCGCCCAAAATAATCGCCGAGGGCAACGGCAGCTTCTCGGGGAAGAGGAAATGGAAGCCGATCAGCGCGGCATCCACCAAAAGGGTGGCCACCACCGCCTGAATGATTCCGATTACCGTTGCCTGCTTGCCGGTCTGCTTCAGCTGGCTGAGGCGAAATTCATTGCCGATGGAAAAGGCAATAAAGCCCAGCGCAACATCCGAAAGCAGCGCATAGGTCTTGATATCCCCCATGGAATTAAAGCCGAGGCCCGGAAGCCCCAGCGCCCCCAAGCAATAGGGGCCTACCAAAATACCCGCCACCAAATAGGCGGTAACTGCCGGCAGCTGCACCTTCTTGGCCAGGCGGGAAAGCATCAGCCCCGCAAAGAGCGCCACCGATAAGCTTAATAATATCTGCATTTTTATCTCTCCTTTAAGATAACAAGAATAATCCATATGTCAAAGCTGTAAAAAATAATCCTTTTAGATTGTATCACTATTTTTCTAAAAGTCAACTTTACTTTTCATTATTTTTATATTAAAATAATTTGGATGAAAGGTGGAATTACAAATGATACGTTATCTCCTTCCCGAAGAGGGGGAATTTTATAAAGTCAATCTTCATTGCCATACCAATCTTTCGGATGGGCATCATAGCCCCGAAGAAATCAAAGCCGCCTATCTGAAAGAGGGCTATTCCGCGGTTTGCTTTACCGACCATGAGGTCTTGCTGGATCAATCAGCCCTTTGCGATGCTGATTTCATTGCCTTGCATGGCTATGAGGTTGCCATCAAGCAGGATATTACCCGCGGCACCGGCCATTTCCAAAAGGTCTATCATTTCAATATGATCGCCAAGGATCAAAAAAACTTGAAAATGCCCCGCTTCTTTCGGGAAAATCCCTCCTGCCCCGGCAATGCGCGCCATTGGATGGATAAGCAAACACGAATCATCCGAACCTGCCTAAAATGGCAGAATTTCGGCGCTTTTCGGCTTGTCGAAGGTTTGTAGGCGCCAGCCTTACAAACCTTCTTCGCACCAAAAATGATCCGAAATTCTGCTCATTTTCAGGTCAAAGAATTTTAAGGGAGCGGATTTTTGAGTTTGCAAGGC
>JAZQDS010000105.1:0-14994 GCA_045546895.1 Eubacteriales bacterium
CCATGGAAGATGCTGTTCATAATGCCCTCGCCACGGGTAGCGGTAAGGAAATCGCTCTTATAGCCGATCAGGCCGCGCGCGGGAACAAGATATTCCAGCTTCATTCGCGAGCCATTGGGCTCCATCGAAAGCATCTCGCCCTTGCGGGAGCCCAAGCGCTCCACTACCGAGCCAACGCAATCCTCGGGAACATCGATAAAGACCCGCTCAATCGGCTCGCAGCGCTTGCCATCGATCTCTTTATAAAGAACATGGGGCATCGAAACAGCAAATTCATACCCTTCCCGCCGCATGGTTTCGATCAGGATGGAAAGATGCATCTCGCCGCGACCTGCCACCTTGAAGGTATCAGCGGTCTCACCCTCCTCAACCCGCAGGGAAACATCCTTCAAAAGCTCCCGCATCAGCCGATCCCGCAGATGGCGGGAGGTAACATATTTACCCTCGCGGCCTGCAAAGGGGCTGTTATTAACCATAAAATTCATTTCCAGTGTCGGCTCGCTGATCTTAACAAAAGGCAGCGGCTCGGGCGAATCCGCGGCGCAAAGCGTCTCGCCGATGGTAACATTCTCAATGCCCGAGAAGCAAACAATATCGCCTACCTTCGCCTCGGTAACCGGCACACGGTTCAAGCCCTCAATGGCAAAAAGCGCCTGCACCCGCCCCTTGCGAATCTGATCGGGCTCATGGTAATTGCAGATAACGAGCTCCTCATTTTGATGAATTACGCCCCGCTCAATTCGTCCGATGCCGATTCGGCCAACAAAATCATTATAATCGATGGAAGAGACCAACATCTGCAGCGGCTGCTCCTCCTCCCCCTCGGGGGCAGGAATCTGCTCCAGAATTTTATCAAAAAGAGGGGCAAGATCTGTTCCGGGCTGATCAGGGGTAACCGATGCGGTCCCCTCGCGGCCGGAGCAAAAGAGGATGGGGCTATCCAGCTGTTCATCGGTGGCGCCCAGCTCGATCAAAAGCTCCAATACTTCATCAACAACCTCCAGCGGGCGGGCATCGGGGCGATCGATCTTATTAACAACAACGATGATCTGATGCCCCATTTCCAGCGCCTTTTGCAAAACAAACCTTGTTTGCGGCATGGCGCCCTCAAAGGCATCCACCAGCAACAAAACGCCGTTGACCATCTTCAAAATACGCTCCACCTCGCCGCTGAAATCAGCATGCCCCGGTGTATCAACAATATTGATCTTGGTTCCTTTCCAATGCGCTGCGGTATTTTTGGCAAGGATGGTAATGCCGCGCTCCCGCTCCAGATCGTTGCTATCCATTACCCGATCGGCAACCGCCTGATTATCGCGAAAAACGCCGCCCTGCTTGAGCATTTCGTCTACCAGCGTTGTTTTTCCATGGTCAACATGAGCGATAATGGCAATATTTCTTAAATCTTCTCTTTTCATTAAAATTCCTTCTTTTTCAAAACAAAAAATTACATTATAGATTATAGCAGTTCATGGTGCAAATTTCCATATCTATTTTTGCCAAAATTCCGTATCTTTCTCTGCCAAAAACGAACAATATATGAAAAGGAGAAAAAATATGATAAAAGGAAAAGATTTAATGGTCTGGCTGGCGGCGCCCTTGCTGATCGTCAGCCTTCTTTTTTTGATGAGCGCGGGCGGCAGCATCAGCGCAACCGCTCCTACCGATTGGTATTTTACCCCCAATCAGGAGCATCGCCGCCCCGAGGTGAATCAATCCATTCCTCTGGAAAGCTATCCTGTCCTCTATTGCGGCAGCGAAGAGGAAAAAAAGGTTGCGTTAACTTTTGATGCAGGCTATGATAACGGACATCATACCGAAATCCTCCAAACTCTGCGCCAAAAGAAAGCGCCCGCCGCCTTCTTTTTTGACGGCAACTTTCTAAAAGCAAATGGCGCGCTGGTAAAGGAAATTGCTGCCGATGGCCATATCATCGGCAATCACTCCCTTCATCATAGCGATATGACCGCTCTTACCGATCTCGGCGCCTTCCGCGCCGAAATTGAGGGCTGGGAGGCGGAGCTGCAGGCGCTGGGAATTGCGCCGAGCGGTTATTTTCGCTTTCCCTGCGGGCGGTATTCCGAGCGGGCGCTGGATTATGCTGCGCGGCTGGATCAGACCATCGTTTTTTGGAGCTTTGCCTATTACGATTGGGTGCAGCAGGATCAGCCGCAGCCCGCGGCGGCGCTGCAAAAAATTATGAGCCGTATGCATAACGGCTGCGTATTGTTGCTCCATTCCACCTCCGCCACCAATGCCTCCATTTTAGGCGCGCTGATCGATCAGCTGCGGGCAGAGGGCTATACCTTGGTTTCTCTGGATCAAATGATGCAAAAATAAAGGGGCGCGCTCATATAATTTCAAGGAGGTGATCCCCATTGAAATTATCTTCCTTTTTGGAGGCGATTTCCGCCGCGCCCGCATCCCTTTTGATCCTGCTCCCTGCGCTGGGCGTTCTCTTTGTTAACGGCTGGACCGATGCTCCCAATGCCATTGCCTCCGCCATCGGCAGCGGCGCTCTTTCCAAGCGGCGCGCCATTCTATTGGCGGCTGTTATGAATGTTTTGGGCGGGCTTTTCGCCCTGATGCTGGCGGCGCGGGTGGCGGAAACAGTCTATTATATCGGCAGCTTCTCCCCCGCCCATAAGCTGCCCGCCCTCTCCGCAGCGCTGCTGGCGGTAATCGGCTGGGCAATTTTTGCTTGGCGCTTCGGAATCCCTACCAGCGAAAGCCATGGGCTGATGGCGGGGCTGATGGGCGCTGCGCTGGCCTCAGGCGGCAGCCTTTCAGGGGTTGCGCTGGGGCGGATCGGGCTGGGGCTGCTGCTCTCGATGCTGCCGGGCTATTTCGGCGGTTGGCTGCTCAGCGAATGGCTGGCGCAGCTTCGATTGCCCGCCCGCCGCTGGCGGCAGGGGCAATGCCTTGCGGCGGGCCTGATGGCCTTTGCTCACGGCCTGCAGGATACGCCAAAATTCGCCTCCATCCTGCTGCTGGCCGCCTCTGCCGAAACCGCCGCCTTTCGGCTCCCCTTTTGGGCGGCGCTTTTTTGCAGCCTTTTAATGGGGCTGGGTACGCTTTTGGGCGGCGGCAGAATTATCGATACGGTAGGAAGCGAGCTGGTAAAGATCGATCCGCAGCAGGGCTTTGCCGCGGATCTGGCGGGCGGGCTGATCCTTCTTTTTAATAGCCTGCAGGGGCTGCCTGTCAGTTCCACCCATGCCAAGACCTGCGCCCTGATGGGCGCCGCCGCTGCGGGCGGGCGGGAGCGGCTGAATCGCCGCATCGCCGCCTCCATGCTGCTGGCCTGGCTGCTTACCTTCCCCGCCTGCGGCCTTGCTGCTTTTTTGCTTACCAAGCTTTTTCTTTTCTTTTAAAGGGCTTTTCTTTCCCTTTTTGATATGATATAATAAAGGCAGAATATTCAGAAAGGATGATGGAGATGCGCGTTGCGATTATCGGCTCCCGTGAGCTTGAAATTGAAGATTTTTCCCCCTATCTGCCCGCCGAAATTACCGAGATCGTTTCGGGCGGCGCCCGCGGCATCGATCGCTGCGCCCGCCGCTATGCCTGCCGCCAAGGGCTGAAGCTGAAGGAATTTCTTCCCGATTATGATCAGCATGGCCGCAGCGCGCCGCTGATCCGCAATCTTGATATTATTGATTACAGCGATCTTGTGGTTGCCTTTTGGGACGGCAGCTCGCCCGGTACCCGCTTTGTAATCGAAAATTGCAAAAAGAAAAATAAACCCATCAAAATCTTTAAAATAAAAGAAGGCGAATAAAATGGCTAAGGTCACCCTATCCCCCAATCAAATTCATATCGATGGCAAACCCTTTGAGCTGATCTGCGGCGATATTCATTATTTCCGAATCTATCCCGGCGGGCTTCGCCGAAGGCTGGAGCTCATGAAAGCCTTTGGGCTTACCGCGGTCCAGACCTATGTCCCCTGGAATCTCCATGAGCCGAAAAAAGGGGAGTTTTGCTTTAATGGCCTCTGTGATTTAGAGGGTTTTCTTGCCCTTTGCGCCGAGCTGGAGCTTAAAGTTTTGCTCCGTCCCTCTCCCTATATCTGCTCTGAATGGGAGCTGGGCGGCCTGCCGCCTTGGCTGCTCCGCGAGGGAGTCGCCCTGCGCACCTCCGATCCGCGCTATTTAGCTCATATCTCCGATTATTATCAAGCGCTCATTCCTCGCTTTCTCCCCTATTTGGCTTCTAACGGCGGCCCCATCATTGCGGTGGCGCTGGAAAATGAATACGGCAGCTTCGGCAACGACCGCGCCTATCTGGAGGCGCTGCGGGATCTGCTGCTGAAAGGCGGGATTGATGTTCCTCTCTATACGACCGACGGCCATGAAATGACCGATCTTTTTTACGGCACCCTGCCCGATGTTTGGGCGGGGGTCAATTACCGCATTGAAAGCCGCGAGGCCATCTCCCGCCTGCGCAGCCGTCAAAAGAATAAGCCCGCCCTGATCGGTGAATATTGGTCGGGCCGTGCCATCCATTGGGGTGAGCCCTATGAAAAGCGTAATGTTTCCGAGGTTGCCGAAGGCTTCCGCGCAGCTTTGGAATGCGGCGGGCTGCCCACCTTCTATATGTTCGCGGGCGGAACAAACTTTGGCTTTATGAACGGCGCCAACTACGGCCTTTCCTTCAGTACCCCGAAGGGTACGCCTCCGCGCTATATTCCCCATACTACTACTTATGATGAAGACGCCCTGCTGAATGAGCAGGGGCTGCCAACCAAAAAATATTTTGCATGCCGCAAGGTGCTTTGGCAGCATCGCGGCCTGCCCGAGCCGCCAATGCCCGATTACGCGCGCCCCGTCCAAGAGCTTCCTCCGATTCCTCTATCCAAATCCGCCTCCCTTTTCCAATGGGCAGAGCAGCTCAAGGCGGTGGAAAGCGAGCGGCCGCTCTCTATGGAAGCGCTGGGGCAGGATTACGGCTATATCCTCTATCAAACAACACTGACCGGATGCGGCCTTCCTCTGCAGCTGAGCATTACCGAGCTTCGGGATCGGGCGGATATCTGGGTCGATCAAAAATATGCAGGCGCGCTGATGCGCGATCGCGCGCCCGCCTCGGTTTCCCTGAATATCCCCAAAGGGAAAACCGCGAAAATCAGTATCCTTTGCGAAAATATGGGCCGCATCAATTATGGCCCGAAGCTTGGAGAAAAAAAGGGGATTTTGGGCAGCGTTATCGTTGCCGCCCGCCATCAGGTTCAGCTCTTTGGCTGGAAAAATATACCTCTCCCCTTTGAGAATATCGATGCTCCTTTTGAGGATTTTATCCCTGCCAAAACCCCGCTTTTGCTGCGAGGCTGTTTCCGCGCAGAGCCGGGGATTGATACCTTTTTAGATCTGCGTAATTTTAAAAAGGGCTTTGTTATTGTTAATGGCTTTCATTTGGGCAGATATTGGTCGATCGGTCCTCAAAAAACGCTCTACCTTCCGGGCGAGCTTTTGAAGGAAGAAAATACCATCGAAATTTTTGAGCACTATGGCGCCACCGCTCCAAAGCTCATTAAAACGCGCAAGACCCCTGTTTTAAAATAATAAAATAGCCTTTTGCTTTCGCAAAAGGCTATTTTTCTTTTATTCAAATAAGCTCTTACCGGTCATTTCTGCGGGGATCGGCAGCTCCAGCCATTCCAGCATGGTGGGCGCGATATCGCAAAGCTTACCGCCTTCGCGGAGTTTACAATCGTAATTATAAACAATGAAGGGAACCGGATTGGTTGTATGGGCGGTGAAGGGAGAGCCATCCACATCCACCATCCGATCAGCATTACCATGATCGGCGGTAATAAAGAGGGCGCCGCCCATCTTCTTTACCGCATCCGCAATCTTACCAACGCAAGCATCCACCGTTTCAACCGCCTTTACCGCGGCTTCAAATACGCCGGTATGACCAACCATATCGCAATTGGCAAAATTGAGGATCACAACATCATATTTCCCGCTCTCAATATGCGCAACCGCCTTTTCGCAAACCTCAGGCGCGCTCATTTCGGGCTGGAGATCATAGGTTGCAACCTTGGGGGAAGCAATCAGCTCGCGATCCTCGCCTTCGGAAACAGTCTCAACGCCGCCGTTGAAGAAGAAGGTAACGTGCGCATATTTTTCAGTCTCGGCGATGCGCAGCTGGGTTTTGCCCTGCTCCGCCAGATAAGCGCCGAGGGTATGATCCAGCGATTGGGGCTTGAAGGCCACCTGAACATTGGGCATCGAAGCATCATACTGGGTCATGCAAACATAATAGAGGGGGAAGAAGCCTTTTTTACGCTCAAAGCCATCAAAATCGGCATCCACCAGAGTGCGGGTAATTTCGCGGGCGCGATCGGGGCGGAAATTGAAGAAAACAACGCTATCATTTTCATTGATGGTAGCATCCTTCAAGCAAACGGTAGGCAAAACAAATTCATCGGTAACATTCTTGCCTTCGGCATCTACCGTTTCATAGGAAGCCTTGATCGCGGCAACAGGATCGGCATTTTCAACCCCTTCGCCATAGCAAAGAGCGGCATACGCCTTCTCTACCCGCTCCCAGCGGTTATCGCGGTCCATAACATAATAGCGGCCCATAACGGTAGCCACCTGACCAACGCCGATCTCCTTGCATTTTTCAACACATTCTGCAACAAAATCTGCGCCGCTGGCGGGGGGAACATCCCGCCCATCCAAAAAGCAATGGATAAAGACCTTGGAAAGACCGTTTTTCTTGGCCATTTCCAAAAGCGCCCAAAGATGGCTGTTATGCGAATGAACGCCGCCATCGCTCATCAGCCCCATCAAATGCAGGGCAGTACCCTTTGCCTTTGCATTATTCATGGCGCCCATCAGCGCTTCGTTTTCAAAGAAATCGCCATCGATGGTGCTCTTGGTAATGCGGGTCAGTTCCTGATAAACAACTCTGCCGGCGCCGATATTGGTATGGCCGACTTCGCTATTGCCCATCTGGCCGTCCGGCAAGCCAACATCCATGCCGGATGCGCCGATAGCGGTGGTGGGGCAGGATTCCTTCAAGGCATCCATATTGGGGGTCTTGGCGGTATAAATTGCATTCCCCTCGGTAGCGGGGTTATTGCCAAAACCATCTAAAATACAAAGTACAAGAGGCTTTTTACTCATCTTACTTCACTCCATGCACAACAACAGAGAAATCCTCTGCCTTCAAAGAAGCACCGCCGATCAAGCCGCCGTCAACATTGGGCTTAGCCAGCAGGCCTTCCGCATTCTTTGCATTCATCGAGCCGCCATACTGAACGGTAATTTCATCCGCAGCAGCCTCGCCAAACATTTCGGCAACCGCAGCGCGAACAAAGCCATTGCCCTCATCCGCCTGATCATCGGTGGCGGTAACGCCGGTACCGATCGCCCAAACAGGCTCATAAGCGATGATTACATTCTTCAGCTGCTCGGCGGTAACATTGGTCAGCGCCATCTTGGTCTGATATTTCAGCAGAGTCTCGGTATAGCCAAGCTCTCTTTGCTCCAGAGTCTCACCAACGCAAACGATGGCCTTCAGCCCCGCCTTCAGCGCAGCCAGAGTGCGCAGGTTTACCGTCTGATCGGTTTCGCCGAAATATTGGCGGCGCTCGCTATGGCCGATAACAACATATTCAACCCCGCAAGCGGTAAGCATCTCGGCGGAAATCTCGCCGGTATAAGCGCCGGAAGCCGCAAAATGAACATTTTCGGCGCCGATCTTAATATTGGAGCCCTTGGCAGCCTCCATCGCAGCAGCGATATCAACATAGGGAACGCAAAGAACAACATCGCATTTCGCATCTGCTACCAGCGGCTTCATCTCCTCGATCAGGGCGGCAGCCTCTGCGGGAGTCTTATTCATCTTCCAGTTGCCTGCAATTACATACTTTCTCATTTTTCTTTACTCCTTCATTTTTTACTTTACGAAAAAGAGGCTGCTGCATTTGGATGCAGAAGTTGTTTTCTTGAACCGATGGCGTATGTCGATACACCGAGGGGCAAAAAACGGCTTCGGCGCCATATGCAGCAGCCGTAAAATTACTTATTGTTCAGCGCAGCGATACCGGGCAGTTCCTTACCCTCAAGGAATTCAAGGGAAGCACCGCCGCCGGTGGAGATATGAGTCATCTTATCGCCAAAACCGAGGGTATTTACCGCAGCGGCGCTATCGCCACCGCCGATAACGGTAACCGCATCGGTCTCTGCCATTGCCTCGGCAACCGCCATGGTACCCTTGGCAAGGATGGGATTTTCAAATACGCCCATGGGGCCGTTCCAAACAACGGTCTTGGCGCTCTTAACCGCCTCAGCAAAAAGCGCGGCAGACTTGGGGCCGATATCCAGACCCATCATATCAGCGGGGATCTTATCGGCATCAACAATCTCAATATCGATCTCGCCATCGATGGGATCGGGGAAGCTCTTTGCAATCGCGCAATCAACGGGCAGCAGGAGCTTAACACCTTTTTCCTCCGCCTGCTTGAGCATATCGCGGCAATAATCGATCTTGGTTTCATCCAGCAAGGAAGAACCAACAGAATAGCCCTTGGCAGCCAGGAAGGTATAAGCCATACCGCCGCCGATGATCAGGGTATCCGCCTTCTTCAGCAGGTTTTCGATAACAGTCAGCTTATCGGCAACCTTGGCGCCTCCCAGAATGGTAACAAAGGGACGCTCGGGCGCATCAACCGCATTGCCCAAATATTGCAGCTCCTTGCCGATCAGATAGCCGGCAACTGCTTCTTTAACATAGCTTACAACACCAACGGTAGAGCAATGAGCGCGATGGGCGGTACCGAAAGCATCGTTAACAAAGATTTCAGCCAAAGAACCCAGCTCGGCGCTGAAGGCCTCGCCATTCTTGGTTTCCTCGGCGCGATAGCGGGTATTCTGGAGCAGCACAACATCGCCGTCCTTCATCGCGGCAACGGCTGCCTTGGCATTCTCGCCAACAACATTATCATCCGCAGCAAAGATTACCTCCTTGCCCAGCTTCTCGGAAAGACGAGCAGCAACAGGCGCAAGGCTGCATTCGGGCTTAGGCTCGCCCTTGGGCTTGCCCAGATGGGAGCAGAGGATCACCTGCGCACCGTCTGCAATCAGCTTCTTGATGGTAGGAAGCGCAGCATTGATACGGTTCTCATCGGTGATCACACCGTTCTTCAGGGGCACATTAAAGTCGCAACGGACCAAAACCTTTTTGCCCTTGGCGTTAATGTCGTCAACAGTCTTTTTGTTGTAAGCCATAACATTAAATCTCCTTATATCTTAATATGATTTTTTACCAAAATTTATTTTAACATTATTTTACTCTTTTTGCAATCCTTTTATTTTCATAAATTCACCGAAAATTCATTGTTTTACGCGCGAAATCGTGTTATAATGTATAGATGTTAAGTATGTTACACCTAAGGAGAGCAAAAAATGGGTTTATTTTCTAAGTTATTTGCATCCCATTCCGAGCGGGAATTAAAGCGCATTCAGCCGATCGTTGATGCGGTTTTGGCGCTGGAGGATACCTATTCCGCCATGAGTGAGGAAGAATTAAAGGGTCAGACCGCCCTTTTAAAGGAGCGGCTGGCGCAGGGCGAGAGTGTTGATGATATTCTGCCTGAGGCCTTTGCCACCATCCGGGAGGCCGCCTGGCGCGTATTGGGAATGAAGCATTATCCCGTTCAGATCATCGGCGGCATTGTTTTGCATCAGGGCCGGATCGCCGAAATGAAGACCGGCGAAGGTAAAACCTTGGTTGCCACCCTCCCCGCCTATCTTAATGCCCTTACCGGCGATGGGGTGCATGTTGTTACCGTCAATGATTATCTTGCCCAGCGCGATAGCGAATGGATGGGCAAGGTTTACCGCTATCTCGGCCTGAAGGTTGGCCTGATTATCAACGGCCTGACTCCCGAGGAAAAGAAAGAAGCCTATGCCGCCGATATTACCTACGGCACCAATAATGAATTCGGCTTTGATTACCTCAGAGATAATATGGCGCTCTATAAGGAAAATCTTTCCCAGCGCGGCCATGCCTTCGCCATTGTTGACGAAGTGGATTCCATCCTGATCGATGAAGCCCGTACCCCGCTGATCATCAGCGGTCAGGGCGCAAAATCGACCGAGCTTTATAAATTGGCGGATAATTTTGTTAAGGCGCTCAATCCCTTCAAGGTTATCCGCACCGATGATAAGGCCGATTATGATGAATATGCCAAGATGGAATATCAGGAATTCCTGATGGGCCGCTATCTTACCGAGGAGCAGCACGCCGCGCTCAAAACCGCCGATTACCTGATCGAGGAAAAAAATAAGACCGTTACCCTGACCGCCCGCGGAATTGAAAAGGCAGAAAGCTTTTTCCATCTTGAAAATCTGGCCGATCCCGCCAATATGGAGATCAGCCATCATATCAATCAGGCGCTCCGCGCCCGCGGCATCATGCATCGGGATATCGATTATGTTGTTAAAGAGGGTCAGGTGCTGATCGTTGATGAATTTACCGGCCGTATTATGTATGGCCGCCGCTATAATCAGGGTCTCCATCAGGCAATCGAAGCCAAGGAAAATGTGACCGTTGAAAAGGAAAGCAAAACCCTCGCTTCCATTACCCTTCAAAATTATTTCCGTCTTTATAAAAAGCTCTCGGGTATGACCGGTACCGCCCTCACCGAAGAGGATGAATTCCGCCATATCTACTCCCTTGATGTTGTTGAAATTCCTACCAACCGCCCCAATATCCGCATCGATTATCCCGATGCCGTCTTTAAGACCGAACGGGGTAAATTCCTCAATGTTTTGCAGCAGATCGAGGAATGCCATGCCAAGGGGCAGCCGGTGCTTGTGGGCACCATCTCCATTGAAAAGAGCGAGCTTTTAAGCATGCTTTTGCGCAAAAAGGGCATTCCCCATCATGTTCTTAATGCCAAGCACCATGAAAAGGAAGCGGCTATCATTGCCCAAGCGGGTAAATACGGCGCCGTTACCATCGCCACCAATATGGCGGGCCGTGGTACCGATATCATGCTGGGCGGTAACGCTGAATTCTTAGCCACCGAAGCGCTGCGTAAAAAGGGCTATGAGGAGCAGGTCATCTCCGATGCCAAAGGCTATGCCGAAACC
Source organism: Eubacteriales bacterium (assembly GCA_045546895.1). GTDB lineage: Bacteria > Bacillota > Clostridia > Oscillospirales > QAKW01 > QAKW01. The sequence continues at coordinate 11,112 of JAZQDS010000105.1, forward strand.
AATGATGCGCTGGTTTTGGAGGCGCGCGCCTTCTACCGGCAATCGCTGGAGGCGCAAAAGGAAGCCATCCGCGAGGAGGCCGAAAAGGTTCGGGCCGCGGGCGGTCTTTATATCCTCGGTACCGAGCGGCATGAAAGCCGCCGAATCGATAATCAGCTGCGCGGGCGCGCAGCGCGTCAGGGCGATCCCGGCGCCACCCGTTTTTATCTCTCGCTGGAGGATGATCTGATGCGGCGGTTTGGCGGCGAGCGGGTTCATGCCATGATGAGCACCCTGCGGATGCCCGAGGATCTGCCCATCGAAGCCAAGCTGCTGACCGGCGTTATCGAAAAGAGCCAGGAGCGGGTTGAGGGCGTCAACTTTGCCCGCAGAAAGCATGTTTTGGAATATGACGATGTTATGAACCAGCAGCGCGAGCTGATCTATGATCAGCGGCGGAAGGTGCTGGACGATAGCGATCTGAAGGAAACTGTTCATAAAATGATGGCGGAATATCTGGAGGCCGAAGTCGGGCTCCATCTCGCCGGTGAAGATACAACCCTTTGGAATTTTGATGCTCTCCATCAGGAGCTGGATGGGCTGATGCTCCGCCCTGAGGATCTGCGCTATTCGCAGAATGAGCTGATGAAGCTGGAGCCGCAGGATGTTTTAGACCTGCTGCTCGAGCGCGGCGAGGCAGCGATGGCCGCCAAGGAGCAGGAGCTGGGCGAGGAAACCATGCGCGAAGCCGAGCGGGTAATCTTGCTTCGGAGCGTTGACCGCAATTGGATGGAGCATATCGATAATATGGACGATCTGCGCCAAGGCATCGGCCTTGAGGCCTATGGGCAGCGGGATCCTGTTGTTGAATTCAAATTCCAAAGCTACGACATCTTCGATGCCATGGTAGCCACCATCAAGGAAAATACCGTTCGCGGCATTCTTTCCCTGCGGCTGCGCAAGGAAGAGGAGGTTAAGCGCGAGGCGGTGGCCAAAGAAACCGGAACCAACAGCGGCTCCGATGGAACCACCCCCAAAAAGACTCCTCAAAAGGCCGATAAAAAGCCGGGGCCCAATGATCCCTGCCCCTGCGGCAGCGGGAAAAAATATAAAAAGTGCTGCGGCTCCCCTGCCAATCTTTCCAAATAAAAATAAAAACCTGTGTGCCGCAGCACACAGGTTTTTTATTCTCTTATTTTGAATATTTTTCGGCAGAGCCTGCGCCGAAAAGGCGATCGAATTGCTCGGCATAATAGCTCTCCAGCTTTTCCTTCAGCTGGGCATCGGTGGCTTTATCCAACGATGCGCTGTCAAACTGCTTGAGCAGGTAAGGAAGATCATGCTCCTTAATTCCCATCTCCTCCAGCCGCTTCAGCTGCTCTTTGGAATATTTATTTTTTTGCGCCTTGAGGAAAAATTCCGCATCAAATTTTGCTTGATCCCGAACGGTCCAATCCGAAAGATCCGCTTCCTTCAGCTGCGGATAAAGCATCTGATACATCTTCTTATTCTGCTCATCCATCGGGCGGCGATCATTGATGGAATAATATTCCGCCAAGGAGATCTTTTCGATGATCCCCTGCTCAATCTTTTCCGCCTTCAGCTTATCGGCAAAAATCTGATAGCTTTCGCTTTCGGCGATGGGCTTTTCGCCATCCACCAAAATATATTCCCAATTCAAACGAGGCAGCTTGATATCCATCGACCCTTCCAATACAGTCTTTTCCTTCAGTTCCCGATAGGCCCGATTCATTTTGCTGCCGAATACCGCCTCGCGAACCGCCGCCGCGGAATAATAAGTAACTTCATCCTCCTCCAAAACGAAATATTCCATCGTTATTGCGGGGGCACAGCTGCCCAGCAAAAGCAAAATCGCCAGCATCCATAAAATCCATCTTTTTTTCATAGCAATCTCCCGATCCTGAAAATGTTTTTTCTTTATTATACCGCATATCCTTCCGATTGTAAACCAAAAAATTAATTCTACTCTTTACTTTTGTTATAGCACTATTGCATAATTCTTTCATCAAGGGAAAGGGGCAAAAAAATGAGATTACATGGAGTAGCAAATCAAACTGCAGAATTTTTGGTGAAGTATCAGCTTTCGGATGCTGTGCTTTGGGCGAAATTTGTCGATCAATTTCGCATTCAGCAGGATAGCGATAATCAAGGCTGGCGCGGCGAATATTGGGGCAAGATGATGCGCGGCGGCGTTCTGGTTTATCAATATTGCCAAAGCGATGCGCTTTATCAGATCCTTGAGGCCACCGTTCGGGATCTGCTTACCGTTGCCGAAGCAGACGGCAGAGTATCTTCCTATAAAAAAGAAAAAGATTTTACCGATTGGGATCTTTGGTGCCGCAAATATGTTTTGCTGGGGCTGGAATATTTCCTTGAAATCTGCCGCGATGAAGCGCTGCAGGAGCAGATCCTTTCTTTCCTTACCCGCGCTGCGGATGATATCCTTGCCCATATCGGCGAGGGCAAAATTAAGATTACCAAAGCCTCCGGTAATTGGATGGGGGCCAATTCCTCCTCTATTTTGGAGCCGATGGTAAAATTATATCGGCTGACCAAAGAGCAAAAATATCTGGATTTCGCCCGCCATATCATTGATTGCGGTGCCGCAGAGGGGACCGATCTTTTTGAGGCGGCCTATAAAAATGAGCTACTCCCCTATCAATACGGCGTTCCCAAAGCCTATGAGGTGATGTCGTGCTTTGAGGGGCTTTTGGAATATTATTACGCTACCGGCATTGAAAAATATAAAACCGCCGTTATTAATTTCTCTAAGGGAATTTTAAGCTCCGAGATTTCCATCATCGGCTGCAGCGGCATTACCCATGAGCTTTTTGACCACACTAAAAATCGCCAAACCGTTCCTTATGATATCATTCAGGAAACCTGCGTTACCGTTACCTGGATGAAATTCTGCTCCCGCCTGCTGGAGCTGACCGGCGAGAGTATTTATGCCGATGCGATGGAGCAATCCTTTTATAATGCCTATCTCGGCGCTGTGAATACCGAGCTGGCGGAAAGCGGCTATATGCAGCAAAAAATCGAGCAAAGAAATATTGATGTTCAGCTTGTTTCCAGCTTTTTGGCCTTCGATAGTTATTCGCCCTTGATCCCCCTGAAGCGGGGCAGAAAGGTCGGCGGCAATCAATTCTTATCCGATGGCAGCTATTACGGCTGCTGCGCCCGCATCGGCGCAGCGGGTCTGGGTGTATTTATAAAAAATATGCTGGTCATTCAGGAGGATACCGTTACTCTCAATTTCTTTGAGCAAGGTGAATTTTGCTTTTCCATCCGCGGGCAGGAGGTTTGCCTTTCGGTTGAAACCGATTATCCCGTAAACGGCGCTATCCGCATCAAGATCGATTGCGCCGCGCCGACCTTCTTCCGCTTAAAGATCCGCAACCCGGCCTATGCGGAGGGTGCGAGCGGCTATCGCTGCTATGAAAAGGAATGGCAAAGCGATACCATCGCCTTCGAAATCCCGATGGAGATCAAGCAGCATTTTCCCATCCGCTGGGAGGAGGATGTGATCTATACCGATATGTCGAAAAAGATCATGGGCTATTCCTCGGCTGCCGCCGAGAAGGTGGTGCATCATCCCAAGGATGATCATTATGTTGCCCTTACCCGCGGCCCCATCGTTTTAGCGGCCGATAGCCGCTGCGGAAAAAGCGCCGATTCGATCTTTGATTTCGAGCCGATTGCCAAGCCCTGTAAAAATGAAATTATTGCGGGAATTCCCTGCCTGATGAAATTTGAATTTACCGATCGGCAGGGGGAAAAATTCCAGCTCATTGATTACGCCAGCGCAGGCAAAGATTGGGATACCCTGATTGCCGCCTGGCTGCCAACCAAATAATTAAAAATCCCGCAATGCTTCAAGTCG
>JAZQDS010000106.1:0-8955 GCA_045546895.1 Eubacteriales bacterium
AGTAATTCCTTTGTTTGAGATTGTTGTTATCTTATCATTAAAAAGAGAACCTTTTACAAACTCAAATCTAATACAATTATCAAGGGAGACTTCCGTTTTCAGCAATTCGGACTTTACATACACAGCGGAAAACTCATTGTCTGGAAAATATCTTACTAACACATCTTGACTATCATTAACAGAATACATACCTGTTTTTTTCTTATTGGTAAGATGAACAAAGGTCTTTTTCTCTCCCTTTACGTGACCGATGAACTCCCATTCTCCAAAGCACCAAACTCTGCCCTCGTTACCGACAAAAGTATATTCCGTACCGTCGGTTGCTACAATAGTTTTATTTTCGATTTCCGTAAACTCAACATTATTTGAGCAAGCAACTAAAGAAAAGATAATCGCCAAACACATAAAAACAATTGATGACTTTTTCATAAAATCACCGCCCTGAGTGTATTATAGCATAAAAGCGGCGGAGGGGCAAGATAAAATGAAATATGGCTGCCGCCATATGAAATAATCCTTACGGATTATGAAATATTTTTGCTATCGCAAAAATGTGAAATAAAATTCGCCTCTTAACATTTGCGAAGCAAATATTTCATACGCGTTAGCGTATTTCATAGCGAAGCTATTTCACTCGCCGTAGGCGAATTTCGTTGAAAAAAGAGAGCAAGTCAAAAGACTTGCTCTCTTTTTTTCTGTCATTCGTGTCCGAAAAAGAACTGTTCGAAAACCGAGGATTTTTATACAAAAACTTTAAAACTCAGTTTACATCACTAATTTCTAAACGATAATTTCCTGCCGGTAGATTATCATATGTATCAAAGGCATAGTCCCTCTGATTTGAAAAAGACTCACCCATAGCAACGCTCGGAGAATAGAACGTGTCACTCTCTACAACTGCACCGCTTGGACTATATAACTTCCAACCTATTTTGCAAGAATCACTTTGTCCGGCACCCCTATAATCATAGGTTTTTTTACCAGAAAAATATAATTCCAATTCAATTTGACCTTCATTATTACATTCAAACTTATATGTAATATTTGTTACCGATACCGTTGTATACAATTCATCATTATATCCGTAATAAGACACGCTTTTTGGCAATGAAGGAATGGTAAGTGAGCATTTTGCTAATGTTTGAGCCACTACTGGATTAACTGCTCCACAACTACATTTACCGTCAGAAAAATAGTAATGTCCCTCGGCGGCGCCTTCTGTTTTTCCACAATCTAAACAAGTTTTTGGCTTTGTGCATGTAGCATATTCCCAGTTATGATAACTATTTTTACTTATGCTTTCAGTGTATGAATGCCCACAAGAACATTTATAAGTTCTAACACCTTCTTTACCGCAAGTTGCTTCTCTTGTAACGCTTGACGAATAATAGTGTGTGTGACTTGGTTGAGTAGGCTCAATATAATTTGGATTTTCTGCACCACTATGTTGAGATGATGTATTGTAGTTATAATCCAACTCATAGTCATTGTTCGACTCATAGTCATTGTTCGACACATAGTCATTGTTCGACTCATAGTCATTATTCGATTCATAGTCATTATTCGATTCATAATTTGTCGATGTATCACTACCACAAGCCGATAGACATATTAATAACGATAAGGATAAAATCAGTGATACAATTCTCTTCATATTCTTTTCCTCCAAAACAATAAAGTATGTGCAACAAAATTTGCACAAAGCGAAAAAAGCATAACTTTAATCACTCACAGACATATTATATCTGTATTACAGATAAATGTCAACATCTTTATTACAGATATTGCATAATAATTATGAGGTGATTATTGTGCAATTCAAAAATTTGCGTGGAATCAGAGAAGATAAAGATATAAAACAAAAAGATATAGCAAAGTATTTAAATGTATCTCAAAACACCTATTCACAATACGAAACAGGTGTAATTTCACTGACTGCAGAGATTTTGATAAAATTAGCTGATTATTACAAGGTTAGTATTGATTATCTGCTCGATAGAACTAATAACCCCAATGTACAAAAATAAGCCGTGAATATTATATTCACGGCTTATTCTTATGGCGTAAAAGCGCGAATAAATCAATGCAAAGCATTGTGTGTAATGAAATATGGCGGCCGCCATATGAAATAATCCTTACGGATTATGAAATATTTTTGCTATCGCAAAAATGTGAAATAAAATTCGCCTCTTAACATTTGCGAAGCAAATATTTCATATGCGTTAGCGTATTTCATAGCGAAGCTATTTCACTCGCCGTAGGCGAATTTCATTGAAAAAGAAAAGACACGCTCTCGCGTGTCTTTTCTTTTTCTGGAGCTGCTAGCCAGATTTGAACTGGCGACCTCATCCTTACCAAGGATGCACTCTACCACCTGAGCTATAGCAGCGTATTCAAGCGAATACCTCAATATTATAGCCGAGAAGTTTGTTTTTGTAAAGGGTTTTTTTGAAAAATATTGAAGAATTTTAAAAGCGGCTGGTTTTCAGCCGCTTTTAAGATTCTCTTTCTTTTGATAAGACAGGTGATTTATCGCGTTATTCTGCATTTTCTGCCAATTCTTCCGGCAGAGGATTGCGGTGAACCTCAACAAAGGCCACCCGATGAAAATCAGTTTCGGCCACCTTAACCTCCAGATGCTCATAGCTGAAGCTTTCGCCCACCTCGGGATCGGCACCCAGCTGCTCCATCACCCAGCCGCCCAGCGAAACGCTCTCGGCCTCGGTTTCTTCCGGCTTAAGATCAAAGAATTCGCAGAAATCCTCAAAATTAACCATGCAATCAACGAGCCAGAGATCCTCGCCCTGCTGCTTGAATTCCTCAACAACCTCATCATGCTCATCCCAGATTTCGCCTACCAGCTCCTCCAGAATATCCTCCATGGTAACAATCCCGTAGGTGCCGCCGTATTCATCCAAAACAACAGCGATATGGGATTTATTCTTTTGCAGATGCTGCAGCAGATCATTGATCTTCTCAGAGCTTTGGATAAAGAGCGGCGGGGTCATAATCTCTTCCACGCTCTTATCCGTAATGCCGCTCTCGCCATAAAAATCCTTCTGATGGATCACACCAACGATATTATCAATGCTCTCCTCATATACCAGCAGGCGGGAGAATTGGGTTTCATAAAAGCGTCTGGAAATCTCTTCCTTTTCTTCATTTTTCTCCACCGCCTCAATATCGGTGCGGTGGGTCAGGATATCCTCGGCGCGCTGCTCGGTAAATTCAATTGCATTTCGCAGCAAAGTACTTTCATTTTCATCAATGCTGCCCTCCTGCTCAACCTCATCCACCAGCATCAGCAGCTCTTCCTGCGACATTTTGGTATCCTCTTCCACCTTCAAAAGCTTTGACAAAAGCTTCTTCCACATCGAAAAGACAAAATTCAGCGGAGTAAGCACCCAGATCAAAAGCTGCAAAAAAGGCGCCGCAAACATCCCCCATTTTTCGGGAATATCCTTCGCAATGCTCTTCGGCGTAATCTCGCCGAAAATCAAAACCGCAATGGTAACAACAACAGTGGAAATGGTAGCGCCGTTGATCGGATTATAATGCAGGAATAAAACCGTACCCAAAGAGGATATTGTAATATTTACAATATTATTTCCAATCAGGATGGTAGAGATCAATCGGTCATATTTATCCGAAAGCTTCAGGGCAAGCGCAGCGCGCTTATTTCCCTTCTCCACCATCGTTTTCAGGCGGGTTTTATTCATGCAGGAAAAAGCCGTTTCGGTCGCCGAAAAATAGCCGGAGCCGATCAGGCAAAGGACCATAAAAAGAATATACAGCGATAAAGGAAACGGGTCGTCAGCGGTAGGATTCATTTTTTCAAAAACTCCTTAATAATTTTTCTTTTTGAACGCAATCAAAGAAAAATGGGCGCAAAAAAGCATACCTGCACCATCAGCTGCAGATATGCTTATTAAAATCGGTAAAGCAACGGTTATCACTATCGCTGCTACTATCGCTATCCATTTTAGTTGTTGCTGTTCCTTTCATATTAAAAGTATAGTTAGTATAACAAAAGAAAAATGATTTGTCAAGGTTTCCGTTGACTTCTTTTTTAAAACGTGGTAAACTCAATTCAAAATCTTTTGAAAAATCAGGTGACAAACGTTGAAATTTATCGATTTTCATACCCATATCTATCCCGATCCCATTGCCGATAAAGCAACGCAGGCGGTAAGGGATTTTTATGAAATGGGTCAGGGCGGGCTGCATGGCAGCGCCGAGGTCTTGCTGGAGCGCGGCAAAAAATGCGGCATTGAAAAATACCTTGTTTTGCCGGTTGCCCTCAAGCCGCAGCAAGTGCGCCATATCAATCAAACCATTCTGGATGCGCTCGCGATCCATCCGGAATTCTATGGTTTCGGTACCGTTCATGCCTCTATGGAGGATCTGCTCGGCGAATTGGATTTCATCGAAAAATCCGGCCTTTTGGGCATCAAGCTCCATCCCGATACTCAGCTTTTCAATATTGATGATGAGCGGCTGTTTCCGCTCTACGATGCCATGCAGGGCAAGCTGCCGTTGATGCTTCATACCGGCGATCCCCGCTATGATTTTTCCCATCCGCGCCGCCTGCTGCGGATCATGCAGCTTTTTCCCCGCCTTGAGGTAATCGGCGCTCATTTCGGTGGCTGGGGAGTTCAGGAGGAGGCCTGGCCTCTTTTAAAGGATACCCGCTGCTGGGTTGATCTTTCCAGCTCCCGCCAATTTATGAGCAAGGAACAATTTGCCCATTACATTGATCTTTATGGCGCAGATCGTGTACTCTTCGGCTCTGATTTCCCTCTTTGGGATCCCAAGGAAGAGGTTGAATATTTTATGAGCTTGCCCATGAGCGATGATGCACGAGAGAAGATTGCATGGCGCAATGCCGAGCGCATTCTTCAAAAAAATTTCTAAAAAACTGTTGACAACCGCGTTTTCCTGCGCTAAAATAGTTCTATTAAAAATGCTAAGATGATATTAAGAGATTGCGATAATGCTCTTTCAGAGAGCCGCCGGTTGGTGTGAGGCGGCAGGCAACGCAATGCTCTGCCTCATATCGGAGCAGAATCTCCGAACCCTTCAGTAAGAGATTCCGGGTGATCCCGTAACAGATCAAGAGCTTGATGGAGCTCAATGAGTGGCTTCCCTTTTGGGGAGCAATGTCGGGTGGTACCGTGGTCATGTTTGATCATCCCGCAAAGAGATTTCTCTTTGCGGGATTTTTTAATGATTTGAAGAAAGGATCAAAAGTATGAAAAAGATTGTTATTTCCGATGTTTCCCTGCGTGCCTATGCGGAGCAAGGCAGCGCCCTCTCCTTTCGGGAGAAGCTAAACGCCGCTCAGCTATTGGATGCTGCAGGAATTGATGTTTTAGAATTTCCTTTCCCTATTTCCAATAAAGAGGATGCAGTTATCTGCCGCACCATTGCAGCCGCGCTGAAAAATGCGCGCATCGCTATCCCCATCGGCATGACCGCCGAGGAATTGGAGGCTGCGCTGGAATGTGCTAAGGAAACCGCCCAGCCCCGCCTGCAGGTCGTTTTGCCGACCTCAACGGTCCAGATGGAATATCTCTATCATCTCAAAGCGCCTAAGATGCTGGAAAAGCTGGCCGCCCTCTGCAAGGCTGCTGCCGATAACGGCGCCGAGGTTGAATTTGTTGCGCAGGATGCATCCCGCGCCGAAGAAGGCTTTATCGCCGCCTGCTGCAAGATAGCGGAGGAAAACGGCGCCTCTGCCATTACTCTTTGCGATGAAAGCGGCCTGCTCTTCCCCGCCGATGCTGCAAAGCTGGTTGCGGAAGCCAAAGCCGCCTGCCATATGCAGGTATACTTCCAGCCCTCCAACGCCCTCTCCATGGCAGCCGCCGCTGCCATCGAGGCCATCAAGGCGGGGGCAGACGGAATCAAAACCGCGGTTTGCGGCTGCTATCTCAGCCCCGATCTGCTGGCGGATATCTTCCGCGCCAAAGCCGATCTGCTGAAGGCCTCCTCCGGGCTGGACAGCACTGCGATTCATAATCTCACCGCCCGCATTACCGAAGCGGGTCCTGCTGCTCCCGCCGCGCCTGCCATCAAGGAAAATGAAGGCACCCTGCTGGATGAAAGCTGCACACTGCCCGAGCTGGTCGCTGTAATTACGGAATTAGGCTACGATCTTTCGGAGGAAGACAACGGCAAGGTTTATAATGAATTCAAGCGGGTCATCGCCAAAAAGGAATCCATCGGCGCCCGCGAGCTGGAAGCTATTATTGCCAGCGCTGCCATGCAGGTTCCTTCCACCTTCCATGTAATCAGCTATGTTATCAACAGCGGTAATATCATTACCGCAACCGCCAATGTTACTCTTGAAAAAAACGGCGAGCAAATGTCCGGCGTTTCTACCGGCGATGGCCCGATCGATGCTGCCTTCCATGCCATTGAGCAAATTGTTGGTCACCATTATGAGCTGGATGATTTTCAGGTTCAGGCCGTAACCAAAGGGCGCGAAGCGGTAGGCTCCGCGCTGATCCGCTTGCGCAATGGCGGCCGCCTCTATTCCGGCAACGGGGTTTCTACCGATATCATCGGTGCTTCCATCCGTGCCTATGTAAATGCCCTGAATAAGATCGTTTATGAGGATTAACCAAAATGAAACTTGTATTTTCAACTAAAAATGTGGCCGCGGAAAGCTATATCGAGCTTTGCAACCGCACCGCCGAATATGCTTTCGATGGCTTTGAGCTTTATGATGCCATTGCCGAAAAGGAAGCCCATAACGATAGTATCCTGCGCTCTGCCGTCAATGCTGCGGCGCGGCGCAAGCTGATCAATCGCCATATCGGTGTTGCCGCGCTGGCAATGCCCGATGCAATCAATGCAGCTACCGATCCGATGCTGATCAGCCGCTATGCCAGGCTGGCGGCGCGTGCCTCCGCCGATTGCATCCTGATTCGGCTGGATGAAATTTCCGATCCCGATGCCCTGCGGGCAATTTTTGCCCCCGCTATTGCCGAGGCGGAGGCAAGCGGCATCCGCATCCTTTTTGAAACCTCAGGCCCGCTGGCCTCTACCCCAAAGATGCTGGAAGTTATCGGCATTTTCGGCTCTGCCTGCATCGGCGCCTGCTGGAATATCCGCGAAACCTTCTTTGACGCGGGCGAATCAGCCGATACTACCATCCAAAACCTCGGTGCGTATATCAACTATGTTCGGATCGGCGATCGCAGCGGCAGTAAGAATGTTTTGCTGGGCGATGGCGAGCTGCCGATTTCCGATTTTATGAATGCACTGCGTTCCCTGAATTATGAGGGCTGGCTCTGCGTTGATTGGAACGATGAGATTACCGATCCCGATATCGTCCTTACCCATTTTGTGAGCTTCCTTTCAGGCAATCTGCCCCTCGAGCAAAAGCCCCGCGAGATTTATTATAACCGCGCCAAAACAGGCACTTTCCCTTGGAAGAAATATGAGGTTTTAGATATTACCTTCTCGCAGGTATTGGATGAGATGGTGGCGCGCTACCCCGATCAATACGCTTTTAAATATACCACCCTTGATTATACCCGTACCTATACCCAATTCCGCGATGATGTTGATCGGGCGGCGGCGGCGCTGATCGCCATGGGCGTAAAGCCCGGCCATCATGTTTCCATCTGGGCCACCAATATTCCTCAATGGTTCATCATCTTTTGGGCAACAGTCAAAATCGGCGCGGTTTTGGTTACTGTAAATACCGCCTATAAAATCCATGAGGCGGAATATCTTTTCCGCCAATCGGATACCCATACCCTTGTTATGATCGAAAGCTGCAGAGATTCCGATTATAAGGGAATTATGGAAGAGCTTTGCCCCGAGCTGAAGGAAACTGCCGCAGGCACGCCGCTCTATTCCAAAAATCTTCCCTTCCTGCGCAATATCATTACTGTTGGCTTTAAAATGGATGGTTGCCTGGATTGGGATGAATTTATGGCGCGCAGCAAAGAGGTTCCCCGCGAAGAAGTGCGCCGCCTTGCGGCAATGGTAAAGCCCGATGATGTTTGCAATATGCAATATACCTCCGGTACTACCGGCTTCCCCAAGGGCGTTATGCTGACCCATCGTAATATCATCAATAACGGCAAGACCATCGGCGATCGGATGGATATCTCTACCGCCGATCGGATGATGATTCAGGTGCCGATGTTCCATTGCTTCGGTATGGTGCTTTCCATGACCAATCTGATGACCCATGGCGGCACCATCTGCCCCATGCCCTATTTTTCGCCGAAATCCTCGCTGGCCTGTATCAACGATGAAAGGATTACCTGCTTTAACGGGGTTCCTACCATGTTTATCGCGATGTTTAACCATGCAGATTTTGCAAAAACCGATTTTTCCCATATCCGTACCGGCATTATGGCAGGCGCCAATTGCCCCGCCGATCTGATGCGCCGCGCCGCCGATGAGATGAATATGAAAGAAATCATCAGCGTTTACGGCCAGACCGAAGCCTCCCCCGGCTGCACAATGGGCGAGGTCAATGAGGATATCGATCATCGGGTAGAAACCGTTGGCAGCGCCTTTCCCGGCGTTGAATGCAAGATCATCGATCCCGAAACCGGCGAAGAACTGCCGGACGGCGAAAACGGCGAATTTGTTGCCCGCGGCTTCAATATTATGAAGGGCTATTATAAGATGCCCAAAGCGACTGCCGAGGCCATTGATGCCGAGGGCTGGCTCCATAGCGGCGATATCTGCTGCCGTACCCCCGATGGCTATTATAAGGTTACCGGCCGCCTGAAGGATATGATCATCCGCGGCGGCGAAAACCTCTATCCCAAGTCGGAGGCCAAGCGGTCTTAGGAAGACAATGACTAGACCCAACTCCTTGGCTCACAGAACGACATGGCTACGATCCGACTTCCCGATGGCTATTATAAGGTTACCGGCCGCCTGAAGGATATGATCATCCGCGGCGGCGAAAACCTCTATCCC
>JAZQDS010000107.1:0-28865 GCA_045546895.1 Eubacteriales bacterium
ACGGAATACGGCTTGGAGGAAATGTGCCGCGATTCGTGGAACTGGCAAAAGAACAACCCCAACGGCTACAACTGCTGATTACAACGAAAAAAACGCCCGGATTTGGTTATTTCAACCAAATCCCCTTGACACCCCCCCCCCCCATTTTATATATAATGGTTATATTAAACAATATTTTAAGGAGGAAATTTTATGAAGCGAATACTCAGCATTCTTTGCATCGTAACGATGCTTCTGGCCACCTTATCATCGATTGCGTTGCCTGTTACGGCGGCAACCGATGATATCGTCAATCTCTTTGATGCCGATAAGGCGACCTACGAGGTTTATTACAACAATAATGGCGCCACCGCCAATAATGCCTATCTCTCTACCGACTATATCCCCGCTCAGAACGGCGATACCATTACCTTCGGTGCCATGGGCGATCAGGGATATCATTTGGTATTGCTGGATAGCAACAAAACTGTCATCACCCGCCCCAAGGGGACGGTAAAAGAGGCGCTGAGCGGCGGGCTCAACATTTATGAATATACCATCAGCACCGCCAATGTGGCCTATATTCGGGTAACCATTCAGTTGAGCCTCGGCACCAACCTGCCCGATACCTTCCTGCTGACCATCAACCGCCCCTTTACCAATGCGGAGCGGATCAATTTCTTCCATCCGCTGGTCAATCTTTTTGATGCAACCAAGGCCAATAATGATGTATATTACAGCAATACCAATATCCAAAGCTCCGCCTCCTGGTGGACCAGCGAATACATCCCCATTCAAAACGGCGATGTGATTACCTTCGGCCCCGCCGCTTCCGGCCAGGGCTACCATCTTGTTATCGCCGATGCCAATAAAACGGCTCTTATCCGCCCTGCCGCCGCTGCCTGCACTCTGGTGGAAGACCTGGGCGGCAACAATATTTATTCCTATACCGTTGATAACGCGAGCGCGGCCTACCTGCGCATTTCCACCACCCCCGCCCTGAAGGATCAGCTGATGCTGACCATCAACCGCCCCTTTACCAACGCAGAGCGGCTGGCTTATTTTGCAGCGGAAACCGCAGCCACCCTGGTCAATCATTATGATTTCTATCAATCCCAGGGCAATGTGATCCATAATACTGCCACACCCTCGACCGCTGCCGGCTTCTCCACCTCCCGCGCCATCAAGGTTGAGGCGGGCGAAACCATCTATATGGGTCCCTGCGATCCCAATCAGGGCTATCATCTTGCCTATTTCAGCGGCGAAGCGGAATCTACCTGGCTGGGCCGGATTTTGAAAAACGATTCCCGGCTGACCACCGTAGATAATTCCCGCAGCGATGGCTATGTGATCTATTCCTTTACCGTTCCCGAAAATGTAAATTACCTGCGCGTACCGGTTGCCAATGCGGTAGCGGATGACTTTATCCTCACCCGTAATCAACCCTTCGATGAAGCGGCGCGGGCCGCCTTCTTTGAGATCAATCCGCTGCTGGGCAAATCTGCCCTCTTTGTGGGCGATTCCATTACAGACGGCACTCAGGATTCTGTTTACGGCCGCTGGCACGGCTGGGCCTATCGGATCGGCGTTGCCAACAATATGGATTGGGTCAATAAGGGCTTATCCGGCACCTCGATTTCCACCGCCCGCAAGCAAACCTTCGGCACAATCGTTGATCAGATGCTGACCCAGAAAGATCGCGATTTCGATTATGTTATTCTCCATGGCGGCGTCAACGATGCTTGGTCACAGGCGCCTGCTGGCGAGGTTGCCGCAAGCTTTGATCCTTCTACCTTCGATGTTACCACCTTCGCAGGCGGCTTGGAGGATCTGATCCATAATGCGCTTTGCTATTACGGCGATCAGGCCGCCATCGGCTACATTATGAACTTCCCCACCCCTAATTATCAGGGCACAACCTATGTCCACGATATGAGCGCCTATTATGCGGTTGCGGAAAAGGTATGCAATAAATGGGGCATTCGCTTCTTTGATATGTATCATAACTCCCGCATTACCGCGGATCTGAAGGTAAACACCACCACCTATCTGGCGGATTACCTCCATCCCAATTCCGCCGGCTACGATCTGCTTTCCCCCTTCATCGCCGGCTGGATGCGCACCCTCTCCAATGAAAACAACCGCGCGGTTGTTTCGGGCCTTTCCATTACCCAAGAACCCGATAAGACCGCTTATATCGAAGGCCAGCCCCTCGATACCGCCGGCCTTGCGGTAACCGCTTCCTATAGCAACGGCACTACCGCCCCTGTTACCGATTATACCCTCTCGGGCTATGATGCGGCAAAACTCGGCAACCAGACGGTTACCGCCAATTATCATCTGCAAAAAGCAACCTTCGATGTTTCGGTTGCCGCCAAGAGCGTCACCGGCATTGAAATTACTCAGCTTCCTGCAAAGCTCGTTTATGAATGGGGAGAAGAGGCCGCATTCTCCGATCTTATTGTTACCGCCACCTATAATAACGGCACTACCGCCCCTGTTACCGATTATATCCTCTCGGGCTTCGATAGCTCCATCGAAGGGGCTCAGACCATTACCGTTCAGCTCGGCGATTTCAGCGATACCTTCGAGGTAACCATCAAGGCGCCCAAGACCGCAAAGCTGGCTCTTGAGGATCAGGAGGTTACCATCGGCGATACGGTTGAGGTCATTATCGAAATCAAGGAGAATTCCTATCCCATTACCGGCCTGCTGCTGAGCATCGCTTATGACGATGAAATTCTTGAAATTAAGGATGTTGCGGATGTTACCGCAGGCGAGCTGCCCTTTGGAATGTTTGTCGGTATCGAAAAGACCGATGTAAATCCCGCGATGGTTTCGATGATATCCGATGTCGGCGTTAGCGCGAAGGAAGGCTCTCTTGTAAAAATCATCTTTACCGCCAAGAAGGTGGGCGCCGCTGAAATCAGCGTTGCAGCCGCCGAAGCAACCGATGATATGCTTCATAATTTCGAGGTTACCGCAGCAAAAGCAACCGTTACTGTTGCCGATGATGTTTGCCTCCATCCCAACGCTTATTTCCGCCATATCGAAGAGATCGATACCCATATCTCCTATTGCCCCGATTGCAAGCTGGAGATTGGCGAGGCGCTTCCCTGCGGCGGCGACTATCAGACCGTTGCCAATGCGCCTGCCGATGCACCCGCGCAGCATGAAAAGACCTGCCCGGATTGCAGCAATACCATGATTGTTGATTGCGATTATAATGCTGTTACCACCGATGCAACCTGCGAGAACGCGGGCTTCATCACCTATACCTGCAAGGTAGAAAGCTGCGCCCATAGCTATACCGCCGCGGGCGAAGCCGCTCTCGGCCACGCTTGGGGCGATTGGGCCCACGATGCGGATGCCAATAAGCATACCCGCATCTGCGGCAACGATGCAAGCCATACCGAAACCCTGACCTGCGATTACAGCGAAGTCGTTACTCCCCCGACCTGCCTTGCAGGCGGCTACACCACCTATACCTGCTCCGTTACCGGCACCGACCATAGCTATACCGCCGCGGGCGAAGCTGCCCTTGGCCACGCTTGGGGCGAATGGGTCCACGATGCGGATGCCAATAAGCATACCCGCACCTGCGGCAACGATGCAAGCCATACCGAAACCCTGACCTGCGATTACAGCGAGGTTGTTACGCCCCCGACCTGCCTTGCAGGCGGCTACACCACCTATACCTGCTCCGTTACCGGCACCGCCCATAGCTATACCGCCAATGAAACCGAGCAGCTGCAACATATCTGGACAATCGGCGATCCCATCGAAGGCACCCATACCCATACACTGGTATGCGAGCGCAATTGCGGCATTACCGATTCCGAGCCCTGCGATTTCAAGGCGGGCGCATATGTTGCCCCCACTCCCGCAAAAGACGGCCATACCCCTTATGCCTGCGACTGCGGCAACAGCTATGATGATTTGGATGGATCCATGCTCGGCGATGTAAACGGCGATCATCTGCTCAATGTCGCCGATGCGGTTATCCTGCTTCGGGAAATTAACGGAGCTGCTCAGGCGAGCGGTGTGGTTGTGAACCCCTATGCTTCCGATGTCAACGGCGATGATCAGCTGACCTCGGCCGATGTTCAGCTCATTTTGCAAAAGCTCAATGGTTGGAATGTTGAATTTATTGCCAAAAGAGAGGAAGAAATTGCCTGAATCGGCGCACTGAACAATTGACATTGTTGCAAGCAACAAGTAAAATATAATCAGGCGGGGCTATCGTTTGCTCGGTAGCTCCGCCATTTTTTAAAAAGGAGAATCTGCTATGATGAATCGCAAGAAAATCGTCAGCGCGCTATGCATATTTTCAATATTGCTTTCGCTGATTGCCTCCATCGCCTTGCCGGCAGCTGCTGCCGAGCCCATCGTTAATCTTTTTGATGTTACCAAGGCCAACAACGATGTATATTACGGCGATACCAATATCCAGAGTTCCTCTTCCTGGACAACCAGCGAATATATTCCCATTCAAAACGGCGATGTGATTACCTTCGGACCTGCCGATTCAGGGCAAGGCTACCATCTGGTATTAACAAATGCCAATAAAACGGTGCTTACCCGCCCCTCTGCCGCAGCCTGCACAAAAAAAGAGACCGTAAGCGGCAACTACGGCATTTATTCCTATACCATCAATAATGCCTCTGCTACCTACCTGCGCATCTCTACCCCCACCGCCCAAAAAAATGAGCTGCTGGTAACCAAAAACCGCCCCTTTACCAATGCGGAGCGGCTGGCTTATTTTGCGGGCGAGATCGTCAATCTCTTTGATGCCGATAAGGCGACCTACGAGGTTTATTACAATAATAATGGCGCCTCCGCCAATAATGCCTATCTCTCTACCGACTATATCCCCGCCCAAAACGGCGATACCATTACCTTCGGCGCCATGGGCGATCAGGGATATCATCTGGTATTGCTGGATAGCAACAAAACCGTTATCGCCCGCCCCAAGGGCAATGTGAAAGAGGCGCTGAGCGGCGGCCTCAACATTTATGAATATACCATCAATACCGCCAATGTGGCCTATATTCGGGTAACCATTCAGTTGAGCCTCGGCACCAACCTGCCCGATACCTTCCTGCTGACCAAAAACCGCCCCTTTACCAATGCGGAGCGGCTGGCTTATTTTGCGGGCGAGAGCGAAGAGCCTGAAATCCCCACCGAGCCGAGCCATCTGATCAATCGCTATGATTTCTTCCAATCGCAGGGGAATGTGGTCCATAACTCTGCTACACCCTCGACCGTTGCCGGCTTCTCCACCTCCCGCGCCATCAAGGTTGAGGCGGGCGAAACCATCTATATGGGCCCCTGCGATCCCAATCAGAGCTATCATCTTGCCTATTTCAGCGGCGAAGCGGAATCTACCTGGCTGGGGCGGATTGTGAAAAACGATTCCCGCCTTACTACGGTTGAAACCCGCGCCGATGGCTATGTCATCTATTCCTTTACCGTTCCCGAAAATGTAAATTACCTGCGGGTGCCGGTTGCCAATGCGGTAGCGGATGAATTTATCCTTACCCGCAATCAGCCCTTCTCGGAAAAGGATCGCGCCGCCTATTTCGCCTATTCTCCCCTTTGGGAAAAGGCCGCCCTCTTTGTTGGCGATTCCATTACAGACGGCACTCAGGATTCTGTTTACGGCCGCTGGCACGGCTGGGCCTATCGGATCGGCACTGCCTTTGATATGACTTGGGTCAATAAGGGCCTTTCCGGCACCTCGATTTCCACCGCCCGTAAGCAAACCTTCGGCACCATCGTTGATCAGATGCTGACCCAGAAGGATAGCGATTTCGATTATGTTATCCTCCATGGCGGCGTCAACGATGCCTGGTCGCAGGCGCCTGTTGGCGAGGTTACCGCAAGCTTTGATCCTTCTACCTTCGATGTTACCACCTTCGCAGGCGGCTTGGAGGATCTGATCTATAACGCCCTCTATCATTTCGGCGATCAGGCCGCCATCGGCTACATTATGAATTTCCCCACCCCTAATTATCAGGGTACCACCAATGTTCACAATATGAGCGCTTATTATGCGGTTGCGGAAAAGGTATGCAATAAATGGGGCATCCGCTTCTTTGATATGTATCATAACTCCCGCATTACCGCCGATCTGAAGGTGGATACCACCACCTATATGAACGATTATCTCCATCCCAATTCCGCGGGCT
The DNA here is from genome assembly GCA_045546895.1 of Eubacteriales bacterium. Classification (GTDB taxonomy): domain Bacteria; phylum Bacillota; class Clostridia; order Oscillospirales; family QAKW01; genus QAKW01. Next base: position 6,171 of record JAZQDS010000107.1, read on the forward strand.
ACGATCTGCTTTCGCCCTTTATTGCCGAATGGATGGATACCCTCTCCAAGGAAGGCAATCGCACCATCATTACCGATCTTGAGATTTCCGCGCCCCCCGCCAAAACCACTTATATGATCGGCGAAACGCTGGATCTCAGCGGCGGCGTTTTGAGCTATCGCCTCTCCACCACCAAGGAAACCGATCCTCCCCTTACCATCCCGATGACAGACGAGCGCATCCTTATCGGCGAATTTGATAATACCTCCGTGGGACGCTCCACCGTCACGCTGCAATTCATGGATTTGAATGTAACCCTCAAGCTGCTGGTATATGCCCCTGCGCTGACCTCAATTACGATCGAAAATCCTCCTGCAAAAACCATTTATGAGCAGGGCGAGGCGCTGGATCTCAGCGGGCTGATTGTTACTGCTCATTACAGCAATAATACCAATACCCCCGTTACCGATTATGAAGCCGAGGTCGATCTTTCCAAAGCGGGCGAGAAGGAGGTTATCATTACCTATCAGGGCAAAACAACCTCCTTCAAGGTAACCGTTCTGGCGGCGCTGCCCTTCAAGGATGTGAAGAAGACCGATTGGTTCTATGCCGGCACCCTCTTTTGCTATCGCTTAGGGCTGATGCAGGGCACCTCCGAGACCGCCTTCAGCCCGAATACCCAAATGACCCGCGCGCAGATTGTAACGATTCTTTACAGCCGCGCAGGGAAGCCCTCCATCAAGGGCCTTGCCAATCCCTTTAATGATATCAAAAAGACCGATTGGTATTATAATGCCACCCTCTGGGCCGCCGATCAGGGCTATGTATCGGGCATGGGCGCCGGCAAATTTGCGCCGAGCGGCAAGCTGACCCGCGCCCAGCTGGTAACCATCCTCTTTGCCTATGTCAAGAAGGATGGAATTGCCAATGAAAAGCGTGATAATTTGAAATCCTTTAAGGATAAGGCGGAGATTCCCTCCTGGGCGCTGGAGGCCACCCAATGGGCGGTTGCCAACGGCGTTATCAGCGGAATGAATAAGAATGGGAAGCTTTGCGTATCTCCCAATACCACCGCCACCCGCGCGCAGATCGCGGTGATCATGAAAGCGCTTTTCCAATAAGCTAAATAAAAAAGACTCCCCTCGAGGCGCACTCCGTAAGGAAGTGCGCCTCAGTTATATTCGCCTTGCGGCGAGTGATATTGCTTCGCAGTGATATTATGCTTCGCATAGTTATATTGCCCTTCGGGCAGTTTTGCGGGCGAATATAATACCACTGAAACCGTAAGGTTTCAATATCACTTTTGCCTTTAGGCAAAAATATCACTGCAAACGATAGTTTGCAATAGCACTTTACCTGCCGAGCAGAACACCTTTTATTTTTCGGCAAGTAATATTTTTTCAAAGTACGTAACCCACTATGACACTTTCACAATCCTTGTGCAAAGTGTCTTTTGTTAAGATAAAAAATCGAGAGAGACAACTTCTTTACGAAGTGTCTCCCTCGAGGAACTCTTTTTCTGTTATTTTGCAAAATCGATGGCGCGGCTCTCGCGAATGAGATGCACCTTGATCTGGCCGGGATATTCCAATTCCGATTCGATCTTCTTTACGATATCATGGGAAAGAATTACCAGCTTATCATCGCTGATCTTTTCGGGATTGACCATAATGCGGATTTCGCGGCCGGCCTGGATGGCGAAGGTCTTTTCAACGCCGGCAAAGGAATTGGCGATCTCCTCCAGCTTCTCCAAGCGCTTGATATAATTTTCAAGGTTTTCGCGGCGGGCGCCGGGGCGGGCAGCGGAAATGGCATCCGCCGCCTGAACAATGGCATCATAAACGCTGATGGTTTCAACATCGCCGTGATGCGCCGCAATGGCATGGACCACCGTTTCATTTTCCTTATATTTTTTGGCGATATCAACGCCGATCTGGATATGAGAGCCTTCCATTTCGAAATCAACGCTCTTGCCGATATCATGGAGCAAGCCTGCGCGCTTGGCGAGGGTAACATCGGCGCCGATCTCGGCGGCAAGCAGGCCGCTGAGCTGGGAAACCTCGATGGAATGGTTCAAAACATTCTGGCCATAGCTGGTGCGGTATTTTTGGCGACCGAGCAGCTTGATCAGATCGGGATGCAGGCCGTGAACGCCGGTTTCGAAGGTGGCGCGCTCGCCCTCCTTCTTCATGGCGATCTCAAGATCGCGCCGCACCTTTTCAACGGTTTCTTCAATGCGGGCGGGATGGATGCGGCCATCGGAGATCAGCTTCTCCAGAGTCTGGCGGGCAACCTCGCGCCGAATGGGATCAAAGCTTGAGAGCGTAATGGCTTCGGGGGTATCATCGATGATGAGATCAACACCGGTGATGGTTTCCAATGCGCGGATATTGCGGCCCTCGCGGCCGATGATACGGCCCTTCATTTCATCGCTGGGCAGCGCAACAACCGATACGGTGGATTCAACAACATGATCCGCAGCGCATTTTTGGATCGCCAGCGAAAGCAGATGCTTGGAGCGTTCGTCCAGATCGTTTTTGAAATGCTCCTCATGCTCGGAGATCCGCAGAGCATATTCATGCTCCAGCTCGGAATCCATCAGCTGGAGCAGCTCGGCCTTTGCCGCCTCGGCGGTATAGCCCGAAATCTTTTCCAAAACAGCGATCTGAGCTTTCTTAATTTCCTCGACCTCTGCCTGCAAGGCTTCAACCTTTTGCTGACGTTCCGCAAGAAGCTCTTCCTTGCGGTCAATGTTATCATACTTTTTATCGAGAATTTCTTCTCTTTGCTGCAGCCGTTTTTCCTGCCGCGTTACTTCAACTCGACGCTCTTTTAAATCCTTTTCCTGCTCGGTACGCTCGCGGAGCAAAGCTTCCTTTGCTTCCAGCAAGGCTTCTTTTTTGCGGGTTTCAGCGGTTTTAACAGCATCGTTGATGATCCGCTTTGCCTCCTCCTTGGCGGAGCCGATCTGCTTTTCGCCGGATTTTTTCCGATAAAGGAAGCCGGCAATAAACATAACAAAGCATAAAATAACAACAGCAATAGCAACGGCGACAACAGCCCATACGGGAACTGTCATAAAAAATCGCCTCCTAACTGAATTACGCGCCTTCGCGCGGGGAAAATATCAGAATATTTATTCGTAAAAATATACTAATACACCATTCAATATTATAGGTTAAATAAGGCAATATGTCAAGGGAAAATTCGCGGTTGCATTAAATTAATAATAATGTTATAATTAAGGGTAATAAGATTATTCTGGGCCATTGCGCCCCAACGGAGGAAATTAAAATGCCTTTGGAATATATACGCTTTTTCCTGAGCGGCGGAATTTGGGGCGCTGCCGAAATACTGCCCTTTTCCGCCTCCGCCCTGCAGCGGCTTGCGGAGCCTTATTGGGATCCCAATCGGCTGATGCCCGAGCTGGGGCTGCTGATTGCGGTGATATTGCTTTATCATCGCAGCTTATATCGGATGCTGATCGGCGGCTGGAGGATGCTGGCGGGCAGCTTTTCGGGAACCTTTCATCTGAAAAAAGCCAATCGCGATCAGCTCCTGCTGCTTTATACTCTGCTGGCGGCGGTGCCGACCGTTGCGCTGATGCTGATCAGCCATTATGCGGGGCTGACCGCTGATCTCAGCGGGCGGCGGCTGATGATCGGAATCATGTTTCTTTTCAATGGCGCTGCCCTTTATATCGGCAGCCATAGCCTTTGCAAAAATTGGGGCATTGAGGATATGAAGAGCGGCCATGCCTTTAAGCTGGGGCTTTTTCAGGCCGTTGCCTGCATCCTGCCGGGGCTTTCCCGCTCCGCCATCCTTTTAACGATGGGGCGTAATATGGGCTTCAAGCGGGAGGATGCTTTTGAATTTTCGATGATTGCGGGAATTCCCGCAATGATTTGCAGCATGGCCCTGCGGGGCACCGGCGAGGCGGTCTTTGATGAGCCGCTTTATTGGATGATGTTGGCGGGCAGTGCGTTGTTTGGCGCCGCAGCGCTGCTTTTTGCGCGATGGCTTGTGAAAAAGGATCGCTATGGTTGGCTGGGCTTTCTTTGCCTTGCCGCGGGCATAGCAGCGATCATTATGAATTACATTTAATCCGGAGGATTTCTCATGGCAAGAAAAACGAAAAAACAATTGGAGGCGGAGCAAAAGAAGCAGGATCGCAAGGCGGCTACCCGCCGCAGCGTTTATGCGGTAATCCTCTTTGCGCTGGCGCTGATTTTCGCCATCTATATTTATACACCCATTCGGGTACCGCTGAAGGATTGGCTGGTAAAGGATTTTCTTTACGGGCTTTTCGGTTTTGCTACCTTCCTCTTCCCTGTTTTTTTGGGCTGGCTCGGGGTAGACCTGCTGCAAAAGGAAAAGAAATACAGCACCGCTGTTAAGGTATGGACAGGCCTTGTTTTGGCCATCGTTGTATCGGCGATCAGCTATCTTTTCTGGTATCCGGGCAGCTATTCCTTTAAGGAATTCTTTACCGAAGGCATCCCCCAATTCTGGGAGCAAGGCCAAGCGTTGCAGGGCGGGGTAATGGGCGGCCTGATCGCCTGCCCGCTGATTGCGCTGATGTCGCGCTGGGTCTTTGCGGTATTGATGATCGCGGTAACCCTGATCGCAGTCTTATTCTTCTTTGATCTTACCCTTTATCAGCTGGCATGGCCTTTCCGCAAGCTTTTTGCTTCGGCAAAGGAAAAGCGGGAAAAGCCGCGGCTGGTAGACGATGTTGAGCAGGAAAAGATCCGCCGCCGCTTCTCGGATCTGAAGGCGGAGGAGGAGCGGGAGGAGGAGCCTGTTTGGGTGCCGCCCGTTGATGTTACTCCGCCGGAAGAGATTGTAGATGTTGTTCCGGTATTCGTTTATGACGATGTAACCCCCGAGGGCTATATCGATCCCGCCGAGATCGGCGATTTAGAGCCGGCGGCGCCCAAAAAGCCTGCCGCCCGCAAGCCCCGCCGCGCGGCCGCCAAGGAAGAGGCGCCGCAGGAGGCGGAGCAGCTCTCCTTTTATAATTTCCCGCCCCTGACCCTCTTAAAGCAGGGCCGCCAGACCGGCGGCACCGGCCAGGCAGAGCTGCGGGAAAAGGAAGAAATCCTGATCCAAACCCTGCGGGATTTCGGAGTGGAAGCCACCATGACCGGAATTGCGGTAGGCCCCAATGTTACCCGCTTTGAGCTGGCGCCCAAGGCAGGGACAAGAGTAAGCAAAATTGCTGCCCTTTCCGATGATCTGGCCCTCGCTCTTGCGGCAACGCAGGTAAGAATTGAGGCGCCCATCCCCGGCAAGGCGGCGGTAGGCATCGAGATTCCCAATAAAACCGCAAGCACCGTCTTTTTACGGGAGGTTTTGGCCTCCGAGGGCTTTACCGATGGAAAAAGCCCCCTTACCGCGGCCTTGGGCAAGGATATTGCGGGCAATCTGATCACCTTCGATGTTGCCAAGATGCCCCATCTTCTGGTGGCGGGTACTACCGGCTCGGGTAAATCGGTCTGTATCAATACCATCCTGATGTCTATCCTCTATAAGGCGACCCCCGAGGATGTGAAGCTGATCTTGGTGGATCCCAAGGCGGTGGAGATGGATGTTTATAACGGCATCCCCCATCTGCTGATTCCGGTTGTTACCAATCCCAAAAAGGCGGCGGGCACCCTGCAATGGGCCTGCACCGAAATGGATCGCCGCTATGATGTAATGAAGGATACTCAGACCCGTAATCTGGATGGATATAATGAATATACCAAAAATCATCCCGATTATCAGCCGATGCCCCGCATCGTTGTTGTGATCGATGAGCTGGCTGATCTGATGATGGTTTCCTCCAAGGAGGTGGAGGATTGCATCTGCCGCCTTTGCGCCAAGGCCAGAGCGGCGGGAATCCATCTGATTGTTGCCACCCAGCGTCCCTCGGCGGATGTTGTTACCGGCCTGATCAAGGCCAATATCCCCTCCCGCATCGCCTTTACGGTAGATAACGCGCTCAATTCCCGCATTATTATGGATGAAAGCGGCGCCGAAAAGCTGCTGGGCCGCGGCGATATGCTCTATAAGCCCATCGGCGCCAATAAGCCGCTGCGGGTGCAGGGTTGCTTTGTTGCCGATAGCGAGGTTGAGGCGGTGGTCAATTATGTGAAGAATAATTCCAAGGGCGCTGATTACGATCAATCCGCCATCTCCAATATTGAAACCATGGCCATGCAGGGCAATAAGAGCAGCAACGCCTCAGAGGAGAGCGATGAGGCGGGCGGCTATGATGATCTGATTGTTCAGGCGGGCGAATGTGTGATCGAAATGGGGATGGCTTCCACCTCCATGCTGCAGCGCAGGCTGAAGCTGGGCTATTCCCGCGCAGGGCGGATTATTGATCAGCTCAATGAATTGGGCGTGATCGGCCCCTTTGAGGGCTCCAAGCCGCGGCAGGTTTTGATGACGCTTTCGGAATTCCAAGAGATGTGTGTTCAGCGAAATCTGTAAAATGGGCGATCTTTCCGTTTTTCTTCCCTCGCCGTATCGACATACGCCTTCGGTAAGAGAAAACGAAAATCTCATCCCATTTTAAGAGATTTCGCGGCATTGAACTTGAATTATCCTAATACCCCAATAATGAAAAACCTGCAGAGATGCGATCTCTGCAGGTTTTTTAATATTACAAAAAGACGCCGATTTATAAGCCGAACCGTTAATAGTTTTCGTTCTTCATCATAAAATAAGCCTGCGGCTTTTTGCAAACCGGGCAATGCTTGGGCGCAGCCGCGCCGATATGCAGATGCCCGCAATTGCGGCAGATCCAAAGGATTTGCTGCCCCTCGCGCTCAAAGACCAAGCCCTCATCCAGATTGGCCTTCAGCTTTAAAAACCGCTCCTCATGCTCCTTTTCAATGGCAGCGACCGCCTCGAAAAGATAGGCAATTTCATTAAAGCCCTCTTCCCTTGCCTCCTTGGCGAAGGTAGGATACATTTCGGTATGCTCATAATTTTCGCCCTTGGCGGCATCCTCAAGATTGGGGGCGGTGGCGGCGGGACCGCCGCTGAGATAGCGGAACCAGATTTCGGCGTGTTCCTTTTCATTATTGGCGGTTTCCTCAAAAAAGGCGCCGATCTGCTCATATCCATCCTGCTTGGCCTTGGCGGCGTAATAGGTGTATTTATTTCTTGCCTGCGATTCCCCCGCAAAGGCTGCCATCAGATTGGCCTCGGTTTTGCTTCCTTTTAATTCCATAAAACAAACGCTCCTTTCGACTATAGTTTGCGAAAGGAGCGTTGCGATTATACATTAATAATAAAGATTGCGGGCGGCAATCAGGCTTAAAAGCGGCTGCCGCAGCGGATCATAAACCGCTTGCAGATCGGCATCGGGCGTTGCGATTGCCTCGAAATAGGGGGCCATCAGCGCTTCGATTGCGGGGCAATAGAGAATTAAAACGCCATTCTCTTCGGCGGCGGCGCAATAGGCCTCATATTCGGCGCCCGAAACGCCTGCATCCATCAGCTGCTTTGCGCGGCATTCGGTATAGCGATTACACCAAAGCTCCGCAAAAAGCAGCGCAGCCTCGGCGGCCTCGCCCGAAATGCCGTATTTCGGGAGTGCCAGATAGGTGCCGCAGAAGGTAGAGGCGGTATGCCCTTCCCCCTCCAGCGCGGGCAGCGGCGCATAAAGCAGCGGCCGATCCTTGGTTGCCTTGGGCTGCTCGGTATAGTCCATCAGCAGATTGCCTGCGCTTTGGGAATAATCGGTATCTTCCTTTTCCTCAAAAACGGGCAGTTCGGCATAAGCTTCCCAGGCGGGGCGGGTTTTCATTGCATTGATATTGCTATCCAGCTTGCCCTCCAAAAGGGTCAGCGGGCTCTTTTCGCCTAAAGCGCCCCAGGCCAGAAGATCCTGCAGCTCCAGCGGCTTTACTTCCTTTGCGGTAGCGGCGCAGAGCGCATTGAATTTTTCAACCGTCCATTCGCCGCTCTCCTGCAGCTTGGCGGGGTCATAGCCCTCGGGCAGCAGCGAGGGATCATACCAGAGGGTTTTTACCATTCCTCGCGGCGCCAGCAGCCGATAGCCGCTTTGCTCCAATACCGCCTTGCTGATTCCGAAGCTTTCGGCATTCAGATCCAGATATTCCTCCGCCGAGCGGCTGAGGGTCAGCCCATCGGCTGCGGCATTGCTCGGCATCTGGATCAGGCTGAGCTTTTTGCCCGCCCAAAGGGCGATCCGCTGCGCCCGCAGCGAGAGGGATTCTTTCTTGATGCTGTATTTCAAAATAAAACTGTTTTCCTTGGCAAGCGCCTCCATCCATTGGCGCTCGTCCATAACGTTGCCCTTTTCATCCACATAATGGAAGGCGGGATCCTCCCCTGCGGTAAAGAGATGGATGGTGCGATTTCTTAAAATCCGAAGATCTTCCTTCTTGGTAAGGCCCGAAAGGGGCAGGCTGCTGCCAACCGCTTGGGAGGGGGCAAAGCCCTCTGCCGCCAGCGGATTTTGAATCGGCGCTTCCTCTTTGGGGGATTCCTCCTCAGGCTGCTCCTCCTCGGCGGCATCTTGCTGATCGGCTTCATTTTCTGCAGGCGCTTCCTCGGCGGGCACCTCTTCGATAGGTTGATCCTCGGCAGGCTCCTCTTCGATAGGCTGCTCCTCAGCGGGCTGATCCGCGGCAGGCTGATCCTGCGCCGGTTCGTCCTTCACCGCGGGCGCCTCCTCCTGCTGCTCCTGCGCAGAGGGATCGATGATCGGCTTGGGATAGGTGATATTATCCGGCTTGCAGGCGCCGACATTCAAAATCAGCAGCAGGCAAAGCAGGATGGATGCAATTTTCTTCATCTTGCGGTCCTTTCTTTCTTGGCTTTTAAAAAATTACTTGCCAATTCTCAGGCTTTAATAGATTGATAGGCGGCAACCGCCATTTGATCGCAGCGTTCATTATAGGGATGGCCTGCATGGCCCTTTACCCATTGCAGCTCCACCTGATGGCGGCGGAGCTGAACTAAGATTCGCTCCCAAAGGTCCACATTCAGCGCGGGCTTTTTATCGGCCTTGCGCCAGCCCCGCGCTTGCCATTGATAGACCCAGCCTTGGCGGATGCTTTCGCAAAGATAGCGGGAATCGCTGATCAGCGTTACCTTGCAGGGCTCTACCAGCGCCTCCAGCCCCGCGATGGCGCCCATCAGCTCCATGCGGTTATTGGTTGTTGCCGCCTCGGCGCCGCTCATGGCTTTTTCTTTTCCTTTGTATACAAGGATACATCCCCAACCTCCGGGGCCGGGATTTCCGCTGCAGGCTCCATCGGAATAGAGAAAAACCTCTTTCATGCTCAGAGCCGCTCCTTCAATTGATCATAATATTGCTGCGCGGGGATGGAAAGGCTTTCCCGCTCGATAGCGCTGAATAAGGAGCGCGCCTCCTCGGTATCGCCGCGGAGATAGGCGGCCTGCGCTGCCATCAGCAGCGCATCCTGCTCAACCATTGCGCCGGCATCGTCCAGCAGCTGGGTAGCATCCTGCTCCGATTGGAGCAGCGCCTCATTTTTCGCTTTCAGCTTGGCGTTTTCTTCCTTCAGCTTATCGTTTTGGCTCTGGATATTTTTCAGGGTAGATTGATGGGTATCAATCTCGGCATTGCTTTCTCCCATCTGCCGCTGGATGCGGGAGCTGATCAGATAGCTGCCTGCCAGCAGCGCGCCGATAACAATAACGAAAACAATGGTATAAAGAACCAGAAATTTAATATCCTTCTTTTTGGCGGTATGATCGGTTTCTGCTTTTTTCTTTTTTGATTTCTTTGATTTCTTTTTCTCTTTTTTATCCGGAATCGGAGCTTCGGGCATCGCCTGCGCTTCGGGCGCTGCTTGCGCTTCGGGCACCTCCTGCGCTTCGGGCACCTCCTGCTCCTCGGGCGCGGCCGCTTCTTCCGCGGGGGCGTCCTTCGGCTCTTCCTTTTGGCCGCCGGCCTTCAGGACTTCATCAATCCAGATCTGATCTTCGTTTTTCATTTGCCGGCTCCTTCAAGAATTTCAATAATTTTTTCCAGCTCCGCCACCGAATAATAGGCGATCTCAACCTTGCCTTTATTATCGGCCTTATGATGGATGCTGACCTTATTGCCTACCTGCTGGGAGGCGCGGGTTTCCAGCTCGCGGAGCGCCTGCGCAACAGCAGGATCAAGAGTTTCAACGGCGCGGGGCTCTTTTTTGAGCTTCTTTACCAGCGCCTCCGCCTGGCGCACATTAAGACTCTCGGTAATAATCTTATTGGCCAAAGCGAGCTTGGTATCATCGCTTTCTACTGCCAAGAGGGCGCGGGCGTGGCCGGAGGAAAGCTCCCCTGTTTTCAAAAAGTCGAGGATCTGCTCAGGCAGCGCCAAAAGACGCAGCGTATTGGCAATGGCGGAGCGGGATTTGGAAATCCGCTCGGCAATCTGCTCTTGGGTAAGCCCATAGCGATCCATCAGATTACGATAGCCCAGCGCTTCTTCAACAGGGTTTAAATCCTCTCGCTGGAGATTTTCGATCAGGCTGATTTCGCTGATCTGCTGCTCGCTGTATTCGCGGATGATAACAGGAACCTCCTCCAAGCCCGCCATCCGGCAGGCTCTCCAGCGCCGCTCGCCCGCGATGATGCGATATTGCTCGCCGCCATCGGGGGTAACAATAATCGGCTGAATCAGCCCATGCTCTTTAATTGAGGCTGCCAGCTGCTCCAGCGCATCCGCATCGAAATGCTTGCGGGGCTGATTTTTATCCGGCGCAATCTGGGCAATCCGCAAAGTGGCCTCTGCCTGCGGTGCCTCCTCTAAATTCAATGTGTTTTCTTCGAAGATGGCGTCAAGCCCTCTTCCCAATCCTTTTTTCTTCATCCTGAATAACTCCTTTTTCGGAAATTATTGATTTTTTGCCATAAACTCCCGCGCCATCTCCCGATAGGCGAGAGCGCCCTTGGAATAGCGATCATAAACCTGAACAGGCATCCCATGGCTGGGCGCTTCCGAAAGGCGAACATTGCGAGCGATGACGGTTTTATAAACCTTATCACCAAAATATTTTTTAATTTCTGCCGCCACCTGCAGGGTAACATTCAGCCGCCCGTCATACATGGTCAGCAAAACGCCCTCTATATATAAGGAGGGGTTATACCTTCCCTTTACCAGCTTAATGGTATTTACCAGCTGGGATACTCCCTCCAGCGCCAGATATTCCGGCTGCAGCGGAATAATGACGCTATTGGAGGCGGTAAGAGCATTTAAAGTAAGCAGGGAGAGCGAGGGCGGGCAGTCAATAATAATGAAGTCGTAAAGATGCCTTACCTGATTGAGGGCATTTTTTAAAAGACTTTCCCGATTTTCCAGCGCCACCATCTCGATTTCCGCGCCTGCCAAATTCATATTGGTAGGCAGAATATCAACATTCTTATAGGTTGTAGGAATAATGGTTTCTTTTACATCGCAAAGCCCGACCAGCAGCTCATAAACGGAATTTTCCAGCGCCCGCTTATTGATGCCGAAGCTGCTGGTACCGTTGGCCTGAGGATCGATATCAACAAAAAGAACCTTTTTGCCTTCCTCCGCCAGCGCATAGGTCAGGCTGACTGCGGTGGTGGTTTTGCCAACGCCGCCCTTTTGATTGGTAATTGAAACAATTTTGCTCACATTTAAACTTCCTTTTATCTTTGTTATGCCCACTATTGTACCATATAACACCCCAAAATGGAAGAGTTTTTGCAAATTTAACAAAAAAGCAATGTTTCACGTGAAACAATCGCAGGCAAAATGTTTCACGTGAAACAAAATGAGAAGAGAGAATGCGCCGGGGAAGCACACTCTCTCTTCTGCATATAGGGGATTAGGATGTTTTGGGTATCAAAACAATATACTGAACAAACCGCTCATCCTCTTGAATCCGGGTTTGCGGCTTGATACCCGCTTGTTTCAGCGTTGCAACGGTATGATTTAAGGTGTTGATGCAAAGGCGGATGTCTTTGACCGCGCCGCGCCGCAGGGGGCGTGATTTGCGCTCTTTGGGGGTCAAAGCCGCTGCTATAAAGGCCTCTGCTTGGGTAACATTCATTTCCTGATCAATGATTTCCTCCAAAAGCTCCATCAGCTGATCTCCGTCTTCAATCCGCAGCAGGGCGCGGGCATGGCGCTCGGTCAGGCTGTTTTTCTGAATTAATATCTGGGCGCTGATGGGCAGGCGGAGCAGCCGCAGCTTATTGGCGATGGTAGAGGGATCTCGCCCCATCTCCCGCGCGATGGCGGCTTGGCTCAGCGAAAAATCTTCCATCAGCCGCCGATAGGCGGCTGCCTCCTCAAAAAAGGAAAGATCCTCTCGCTGTAAATTTTCGATAAGGGAAAGCTTTGCCGCCTCGGCGGCGGTTTTTTCCGTCAGCAGGCAAGGAACCTCTGAAAGGCCTGCTTGCTTGGCAGCGCGCAGCCGCCGCTCGCCGGCGATCAGCCGATAATCATTTCCTTCCTTTGTAATAACCAAGGGCTGCAAAATTCCATGGGCGGCAATGCTTGCGGCAAGCTCGTCCAGCGGCTCCTTGGCGAAAAGGGTGCGGGGTTGATGGGTCGCCGGGTGAATTTGATCGCAGGGGATCATCATCAGCCCTTCTTTTTGCTTTATTCGTCCCATATGCCGTTCCCCTTTCCTTGAGTTCGCCTTTATTTTACGCCCTTTTGCAGTAAAAAAGCAAGAAAAACCCCTCGCCGTTATCCGACAAGGGGTTTTATTTTTGACGAAATTATGCGATCTTTTTAAGGCATTTTTTCAGGGATTTCTCGCTGATTGCGGCAATGAAGGCTTCCTCCACCTCTTTATTTTTGTCGATAAAATAAATGACAGGCGTGTTCTTCACATTATAGATCTTTGCCATTTCGCCCTTCACATCAAAGACCGTATGCTCCGCTAAGGGGATTTCCAGCTCCTTCATGGAGGCGAGCTGGGCCTTGATTTCACCGCCGGTTTCCGATACCGCCATCAGATTAACATCGTAATCGGGCGCAATCTCCCCGATCAGCTTCATGGCTTTTACCGCGTTTTTGCTGCGGCAATCGAAAAAGATCAGCAGGGTGCCCTTCTCCTCGGGCAGATCGTAAAGGGAGCGCAGCGTTTTACCATCGGCGGTAACGCCGGTAATATCGGGGGCAAGGGCGGGATCCTTATTGGGCATCAGCGCCGATACAATCAAAAGGGTTATAAGAAAAAGCAGAAAAACGGCGCAAACAACAATTGCGGGCCGCATTCCGCGGGGTAATTTACCAAGCATCGGAAAACTCTCCTTTATTATAGTTACCTTAATTATAACAGATGCAGCGGAATATGCAAGGGCAGAAATGTAAATAATTTTAAGAGATCCGGAAAAAAGAGTTGAATGTGGCGTGAAATTATATTATAATAAATCTAATATGGGGCAATATGGCCCATCGGAGGTTTTATGGCCGATTTTTATTTTAAGGAAAAAAATGGGGTTCAGACCCTCCTCTGCCGCCCGCTGGAGGAATGCGGCGGCATTCGCCATGGCTTTTCTACCCGCATCGGCGGGGTTAGCGAGGGCTATCTGGCGGGGATGAACTTTTCATATAGCAGGGAGGCTGCGGAAAAGGTGGATGAGAATTATCGCCGCTTTTGCTGCGCATGCGGCCTTCCCTTTGATAGCCTTGTTTTAACCCATCAGACCCATACCGCGAATGTTGCCGTTGCGGAGGGCTCCTTGCGGGGGCAGGGTCGATATCGGGAGCTGCGGGATACCGATGGCTTGGTTACCGCCGCGGCGGGTTTGGGGCTTTGCTGCTTCACCGCCGATTGCGTTCCCATTCTGCTGGCGGATCCCCAAAATCGGGTGGTTGCTTCGGTCCATGCAGGCTGGCGCGGCACAATCGGGGAAATTTCCGCCCGCGCGGTGGAAAAAATGGCGGCGCTGGGCGCCTCCCCTGCCAATATCTTCGCCGCCATCGGCCCCTCTATCGGCCCCTGTCATTTTGAGGTCGGGCCCGAGGTTCAGGCGGAATTTACCGCCCGATTCGGCGAAGCGCTGCCCCAAAAGCCTTCGGTAAATGAGGGGCGCAGCATGGTGGATCTTTGGCAGGCCAATCGGCTGGTGCTTCAGGGTGCAGGGCTGGCGGAAAACCATATTTTTACGGCAGAAATTTGTACGTTCTGTAATAATTCGCTGTTTTATTCCCATCGGTATACAAACGGACGGCGCGGCAACATGGTTGCGGCCATTGCCTTGGAGGAATAAGAAATGAAGAAAAGATGGATTTGCGGCCTTTTAGCGGCGGTAATGGCGCTATCGGCTGCAGGCTGCAGCGCGGAGCTGCCCGATAGCGGGGCTCATCAGCTGGGCGCTTATAGCCGTAATGAAGAGGAAACGGAGATCATCCCTGCCCGCGATTCCATATCCATGGTATTTTATGAGGATATGGATACCAATCCGCTTACAGCGACCAACAGCGAAAACCATGAGCTTTTGAAATTGGTTTACAGCGCGCCGGTCCGGCTGGATCTGGGGCTTTATCCCCAGCGGGTATTGGCAGAGAGCATTGCTGCGGAAGGGGATGAAGTAACCCTTACGCTGAAGGAGGGGCTGAAATTCAGCAACGGCGAGGCGGTAACCGCCGCCGATTATGCCGATAGCCTGCGAACGGTGCAGCGCAATCCCTCTTCCCCCTATTATAACAGGCTTGAAAATGTAAGATATTTTACGGCCGAGGGCGCGCGAAAAATCCGCTTTAAGCTCAAGGAGGCGGATGTGGATTTTGAAAGCTGCCTGGATATTCCGATTGTTCAGCGGGAAACAGGGCTGGGCTGCGGCGCTTATTGCTTTTCCAAAAAAAGCGGTGAGACGGTGCTGGTGCCTAATAAGCATTATTTTACCGCCCCTTATATCGATTTGATCCGGCTGAAAAAGCCCCGCTCGGAAAAGGAGCGGCAAAATATGTTTTCGGTGGGGCTGCTGGATGTTTATTTTGAGAATGCCGAAAGCGAAACCGCCTTTTCGGGCGGCAAAAATTATGAGGTTCAAAGCTATCCTTCCGATAATTTGCTGTTCCTTGGGATCAATTGCAAGGATGAGCGGCTTTCCTCGGCGGGGCTGCGCGGCTTTTTAAACGGGCTGCCCGATCGGGAAAAGCTGGCGGAGAGCGTTTTGCTGGGTTTGGCGGAGGCTACCTGCTATCCCTTCCGCGCCAATTGGTATCGGGCGGCGGAGTTTTATCGGGAGATTGCATGGGATGCCCCCGAAAAACGAACCCGCGCCGAAAAGATCGGCTATCAGCTTACCGAAAAGGCGCTGCTGGATGCCAAGGGCAAGTCGGTCGGCTTCTCGCTGCTGCTGATAAAGGAGAGCGAAGTGCATCAGGAGGTTGCGGCAGCGCTGGTGGATAGCTATGCGCTTTCGGGCGTAAAGCTCAAGCTTGAGGCGGTGGAGCGGGCGGAATATGATCGCCGCCTTGCCGCAGGGGAGTATCAGCTCTATCTGGGCGAGCTTCGTACCGGCCGTAGCCTGAATACCGCCCTTTTTGCGCAGGGCAGCGCCATTCATTTCAGCGGCGCCGCCTTTGAAAAATTGGAGGCTGCGGCGGCGGATTATCGCAGCGGCAGCGGCAGCCTGAAGGCTTTTGCCAAGGAATTCGATCGGGCAACGCCGATTATTCCCCTTTGCTATCGGCGAGGCGCCCTTTATGTTTCGAGCGATATCGGCTCTTTTCGGGATACCGGCCCTTGGGCCTTATATGGAGATATATCAAAATTAATAACAAAAGAAACGGAGATCAAAAAATGAAAGCATTAAAAAGCGGAACAGACATTCGCGGAACTGCGCTGGGCGAGAATCCTACCCTCACCCCTGAGCGCGCCGAGCTTTTCGGAAAGGCCTTTGTTACCTTTTTGGAGCAGCGGGGCGCATCCGTCCCCCCTACGGTTGCGGTAGGGCGTGATCCCCGCCTTTCGGGCGAAGGGCTGCGCGATGGGCTGATCAAGGGCCTGCGCGAAATGGGCGCAAAGGTTTTGGATTGCGGCCTTGCAACAACCCCTTCAATGTTTTTTGCTACTTATTATGAGGGGAGCAATTGCGATGGCGCCATTGAGATTACCGCCTCCCATCTTCCCTATGATAAAAACGGCCTGAAATTCTTTACCAAGGACGGCGGAATTGATGGCAAGGATGTATCGGTATTGATCGAGCTTGCGGAAAACGATCTCTTCCCCAATCGGGCGGAGGGCGCGCTGGAAAGCTTTGATCTGATGGCCGCTTATGGCGAGAGCTTGGTTGCGCTGGTAAGAGAAAAGACCGGCGAGGAGCGCCCGCTGGAGGGCGTAAAGGTGGTTGTTGATGCGGGCAACGGCGCGGGCGGGTTTTTCCCCGAGCTGGTATTGAAGCCCTTGGGCGCCGATGCCTCCGGTTCCGTTTATCTGGAGCCCGATGGCAGCTTCCCCAATCATATCCCCAACCCTGAAAATAAAGCAGCGATGAAGGCCTGCGCCGATGCTACCGTTGCGGCGGGCGCTGATATGGGCATTTGCTTTGATACCGATTGCGATCGCTCCGCCATTGTTGCGGCGGGCGGCAAGGAAATCAACCGCAACCGTATGATCGCCATGATCGCTGCCCTGATGCTCCGCGAGCATCCCGGCTGCACTATCGTTACCGATTCCGTTACCTCCCGCGGGCTGAAGAATTTTATCGCCGATAAGGGCGGTGTGCATCATCGGTTTATGCGCGGCTATAAGAAGGTAATCGATGAGGCCAAGCGGCTGGAGAGCGAGGGCGTTTGCGCGCCGCTTGCGATGGAAACCAGCGGCCATGGCGCATTGAAGGAAAATCATTATCTGGACGATGGCTCCTATCTTGCCGCCCGCCTGCTGGCGGAGCTGGCATTGCTCAAAAAGCAGGGCAAGGCGCTGATCTCGCTGATCGATGGCCTGCAGGAGCCTGCTGAATCGCTGGAGCTGCGCGCCAATATTAAAGAGGCGGATTTCAAGGCCTACGGCGCGAAGGTATTGGAAGCGCTGGAGACTCATTGCAAGGAGCAGGGCTGGGCAATGGAATCCCCCAATTATGAGGGCGTTCGGGTCAATTTCGGAAAGGATGCGGGCGATGGTTGGTTCTTGGTACGGATGAGCCTGCATGATCCGGTTGTTCCGATGAATATCGAAAGTGATTCCGAGGGCGGCGCAAAGATGATTGCCGATAAGCTCTATGCCTTCCTTAAGCAATTTGAAGGTTTGGAGCTGCCTGCATATTAATTTCTGAGAAAAATTCCCGTTTTTTTCAAAAAAAGGTTTACTCTTGAAATAAATATGCTATAATGTTAGATGGTAATTTGCGGTCTGCAGGTTGCCAGGCTTAATTTTGTTTTAAAAATCATATAGAAGGAGAAAGAAAAATGAGCAAAAAGTTTGTCTATCTTTTCAAAGAGGGCGATGCTACCATGCGTGAGCTGCTCGGCGGTAAGGGTGCAAACCTGGCGGAGATGACCAAGATCGGTCTGCCTGTTCCCCAGGGCTTCACCGTTTCTACCGAGGCTTGCACCCAGTATTATGAGGATGGCCGCAAGATCAATGATGAGATCAAGGCTGAAATCATGGAAAATATCGCTAAGATGGAAGAAATTACCGGTAAGAAATTCGGTGATAAGGAAAATCCCCTGCTGGTTTCCGTTCGTTCCGGTGCGCGTGCTTCCATGCCCGGTATGATGGATACCATCCTCAACCTCGGCTTGAATGAAGAGGTTGTTGAAACCATGGCTGCTATGTCCGGCAATGCCCGCTGGGCCTACGACTGCTATCGTCGGTTTATCCAGATGTATTCCGATGTTGTTATGGAAGTCGGCAAGAAGTATTTCGAAGAGCTGATTGACGAAATGAAGGAAGAAAAGGGCGTTACTCAGGACGTTGAGCTGACCGCCGAGGAGCTGAAGGTTCTGGCTGAGCAGTCCAAGGCTGAATATAAGAATAAGATCGGTAAGGATTTCCCCTCCGATCCTGTTGAGCAGCTGATGGGTGCGGTTGAAGCCGTATTCCGTTCTTGGGATAACCCCCGCGCCAATGTTTATCGCCGCGACAACGATATCCCCTATTCCTGGGGTACCGCTGTTAACGTTCAGATGATGGCGTTTGGTAACATGGGCGATGATTGCGGTACCGGCGTTGCCTTTACCCGCGATCCCGCTACCGGCGATAAGGGCCTGATGGGCGAATTTTTGACCAACGCTCAGGGTGAAGACGTTGTAGCCGGCGTTCGTACCCCGATGCCCATCGCTGAAATGGCAAATAAATTCCCCGAGGCGTTTGCCGAATTCAATAAGGTTTGCGCCATTCTGGAAGATCATTACCGCGATATGCAGGATATGGAATTTACGGTTGAGCATGGTAAGCTCTATATGCTGCAGACCCGTAACGGTAAGAGAACCGCTAAGGCGGCTCTGAAGATCGCTTGCGATCTGGTAGACGAAGGCATGATCGATAAGAAGCAGGCTGTTGCCATGATCGATCCCCGTAACCTCGATACCCTGCTCCATCCCCAATTTGATGCCAAGGCTCTGAAGGCAGCTACTCCTGCCGGCCGTGGCTTGGGTGCTTCCCCCGGTGCTGCTTGCGGTAAGGTTGTATTTACTGCTGAGGATGCCGAGGCTTGGAACGCTCGCGGCGAGAAGGTTGTTCTGGTTCGCTTGGAGACCTCTCCCGAGGATATTACCGGTATGAAGGCTTCTCAGGGTATCCTGACCGTTCGCGGCGGTATGACCTCTCATGCGGCTGTTGTTGCCCGTGGTATGGGTACCTGCTGCGTTTCCGGCTGCGGCGAGATCAATATGGACGAAGAAAATAAGAAGTTCACTCTGGCCGGCAAGACCTATAACGAAGGCGATTATATCTCCATCGATGGTTCTACCGGTAACATCTATGATGGCATCATCCCCACCGTTGATGCTGAAATCGCCGGCGAATTCGGCCGTATCATGGATTGGGCGGATGAATTCAGAACCCTGAAGGTTCGCACCAATGCGGATACTCCCGCCGATGCCAAGAAGGCTCGCGAGCTGGGCGCCGAGGGTATCGGCCTCTGCCGTACCGAGCATATGTTCTTCGAGGCTGATCGTATCGCTGCTTTCCGCGAAATGATCTGCTCCGATACCGTTGAGGAGCGCGAGGCTGCTCTGGAGAAGATCCTTCCCTATCAGCAGGGCGACTTCGAGAAGCTTTATGAGGCGCTTGAGGGCAACCCCGTAACCATCCGTTTCCTGGATCCCCCGCTCCATGAGTTCGTTCCCACCGAAGAGGCTGATATCGCCGCTTTGGCAAAGGCTCAGGGCAAGAGCGTTGAGGATATCAAGGCGATCATCTCTTCCCTCCATGAGTTCAACCCCATGATGGGTCATCGCGGCTGCCGCTTGGCAGTAACCTATCCTGAAATCGCAAAGATGCAGACCAAGGCGGTTATCCGCGCTGCCATCAATGTTCAGAAGGCTCATGCTGATTGGACTGTTAAGCCCGAGATCATGATCCCCCTGACCGGCGAAGTGAAGGAAATGAAGTATGTTAAGAACATCGTTGTTACCACCGCTGATGCTGAAATCGCCGCTGCCGGCGTTGAGCTGAAGTATGAGGTTGGTACCATGATGGAGATCCCCAGAGCTTGCTTGACTGCCGATGAAATTGCGAAGGAAGCTGATTTCTTCTGCTTCGGTACCAACGACCTTACCCAGATGACCTTCGGCTTCAGCCGTGACGATGCGGGTAAGTTCCTGGATGCATATTATGATTGCAAGATCTTTGAAAACGATCCCTTTGCAAAGCTGGATCAGACCGGTGTTGGTAAGCTGATGGAAATGTCCATTAAGCTTGGTAAGCCTGTTAATCCCGCGCTGCATTGCGGTATCTGCGGTGAGCATGGCGGCGACCCTGTTTCCGTTGAGTTCTGCCATAAGATCGGCCTGGACTATGTATCCTGCTCTCCCTTCCGTGTACCCATCGCTCGCCTGGCTGCCGCTCAGGCTGCGATCAAGGGCTAATATTTCCTAATAAATCCCGCCGATTTCTCGGCGGGATTTTTCCTTTAGTTGCACTTAGCATCTTTTTATGATATAATTTATAAAAAACAATACCTGCGAGGTGAAATATATGACTTGGGAAAATCTTGCCCCATGGATTGCAATTGCTTTTACATTAGCATTATCTATACTTGTACCTTTATTTACACAAATCGCAAATAATAGGCATCAGCGAAAATTGCAAAAAGAGCAAAGAGAGTATGAACAATCCCAAAGAAAACGACAAGTCTATGAAAAGTTTTTAACAACGATGGGTGCATTTGTAATCTCTCGGAAAGACTTTGATAAAGCGTGTGCTAGTCTTTACGAAATGTATGTTTACAGTCCTAGCGAGTGGCGTAACGAATTGGATAGTTTGTCGTTATTGCTTGATGAAAGCCACTTTCCCCAGGCAAGAAAAGCGTTAGAAAAATTGGCAAAGAAAATTTCTGATGACCTCAATAAATAATTTCCCTCTTTTGCTAATAGCACCACAGGCTGCTATTAAAGAAAGCAAGTAATTGCTGACTTTATAAAATAATTTATCTCCACCGAGCAGCAATCGGTGGGGATTTTTTATTGTGTTTTGCAGAGAATATGATATAATATGTGTTAAATAATAAAAACCTTTTAAGTTTTAAGGATGATTACCATGAAAAAAACCTATGTAACTTCCATGCCCGATCATATCGGTGCTTTTTTGAAAGCCAGCGAGTGCTTTTCCTCTTTGAATATTAATATCACGCGCGTAAGCTACAACAAAGCGGTTGATTCTCATACCTTATTTATTGATGCAGAGGGCACAGAAGAACAGCTTCAAAAAGCGGATTTGGAGCTTGAAAAAATCGGATATTTGGGGAATGACAGCGATAACAAGACAAGCGTTGTTTTGTTGGAGTTTTATTTAAAAGATGTTCCCGGAAGCGTTACCGATGTTCTGAAGCTTATAAATGAATTTAATTTCAATATTTCCTATATCAGCTCGCAAGAAAACGGCACGGATTATCAGCATTTTAAAATGGGATTATATGTTGACGATTCCGATAAGATCTCCTCTTTTTTAACGCGGGCGGAAAAGCTTTGTAAAGTCAGGGTGATTGACTATAACCGCTCCAAGAACGTATATGATAACAGTATTTTTTATAATACTTATGTTTTGGGGCTATCGCAAATGATGGGGCTTTCGGCCGATGCCAATCAAGAGCTTTTGATCAATGTTAATCTTGCGATGCAAACCTTGGATGAAACAGGCTTATCGCCCTATAAAACCTTTGATAGTATAAGTAAATTTGCGGAATTACTAAGCATCTCCAAGGGAGAAAATTTCAATCCGCGCATCACCACGCATGAAATTTCCCCCAATACCGAAATTGTTTTAATTGAGCCGCCGTGTGGCAGCAATACAATGATTATTAAGAGCAACGGGGATTATTTGTTTGTTGATAGCGGTTATGCTTGTTATCAAAAGGAAATGCTTGATATCTTCAAGAAAATAATTCCCGAATTTGATAAAGTAAAAAAGAAAATACTGATTACGCATGCGGATGTAGACCATTGCGGCCTTTTGCCGATTTTTGATGAAATCATCACAAGCGAAAAAACGGCAAAATGCTTAGAAAAGGAATATAACGGGCTTGATGGATATCGCGAGGAAAATTTGCTGCATAAGCCCTATATTAATATCTGCAAAATTCTTACGGAATATCAACCGGTAAACCCCGAAAAGGTTTCCGCGCTTTGGAAAAGCGCGGGAACCTATGATAAGCCGCCTACTCAAATCGGTTTTTATAAATTTGGTGTGCTGAATTTCGAAGTATATGAAGGCAAGGGCGGGCATCTGCCCGGAGAAATTATTTTAATCGATTATGCAAATCATATTTCTATTACGGGAGATGTGTATATTAACACACATGGGCTCACCTCCGAGCAGGAAAAATATAACCGATATGCACCGATATTAATGACCTCTGTTGATACCGACCCCAAACTATGCTTGGAAGAAAGAAATGCAATTTTGCAACGTTTGGGCGTAGGAAAATGGCAGATTTTCGGAGCACATGGGTTTAAAAAGGATTATTCGGTGAATTTATAATATCATTTTGCGATCTATCATTTAAGTAATTAAATTAAAACAAGCCGCTCAAGGAAATTCGGGCGGCAAGGCGCTTTTGGACGCGCCGGCGCAGGAATAAAAATAAAGCCCAAGGATAGGCGTTGTACCCGTAAGGATACAACGCCAGTTTTATTCGCCTTACGGCGAGTTATATTGCTTCGCAGTTATATTCGGCTACCGCCGAGTGGTATTACCTTCGGCAGTTTAAGGGCGAATAAAATATCACTAAAACCGCAGGTTTTAATATCACTTTGCCGATAGGCAAAATAACACTGTGAGACCTGTCTCACAATATCACTATTAAAATATTTTCTCTTGAGATAGTAAAACGGATGTGCAGAAATTCTACACATCCGTTTAATATTTGTCTTATACCGTAACAAGCAGGGAAAATGTACGGCACATTTTCCACTCGTTAGGAGAACCTAAAACCCTTTTCTAAACAAATATCATCTATTCGATAAATTGTAATTTGACTATTTTGATGTGTCTGTATTCTGTAAACTTTCAAACAGTTTATTCTCGATTTCTTTCATTGCTTCAAAGGTATGACCATAGCTATTGTTGACCATGCCGGCTACAC
>JAZQDS010000108.1:0-3497 GCA_045546895.1 Eubacteriales bacterium
GGATTAAAGCTCGGAGAGTTTCTTCAGGGTTTCTCTCTTTTCGGTCGCAGCCTTTTCGCCGGCGCTGAAGAGGGCTTCAGCTCTTTCGGGGTTGGCGCGGCTCAGAGCATTATAACGAACCTCGTTCATCAAGAAATCACGATACTCGATGGTGGGATCCTTAGAATCAACGGTCAAGGGGTTCTTGCCGTCCTCAGCCAAAGCGGGATTATAGCGATAGAGCTGCCAATAACCGGACTGAACTGCCTTCTTGGATTCTTCCATAGAAGTACCCATACCGCCCTTAATACCATGGTTGATACAGGGAGCATAAGCGATGATGATGGAGGGGCCATGATAAGCTTCAGCCTCAGCAAAAGCCTTAACGCACTGATTATAATCAGCGCCCATGGAAACCTGAGCAACATAGACATAACCATAGGAGCGAGCGATGGCGCCCAGATCCTTCTTCTTGGTCACCTTACCGGCAGCAGCAAACTGCGCGATGGAACCGGAAGGAGTAGCCTTGGAAGCCTGACCGCCGGTATTGGAATAAACCTCGGTATCGAATACCAGAATGTTTACATCCTCATTGGAGGCGATAACATGGTCCAAACCGCCGAAGCCGATATCATAAGCCCAGCCGTCGCCGCCCAGAATCCAAATAGACTTCTTGGCGATGAAATCCTTCTGAGCCAGGATGGAGGCAGCAGCAGCCTTACCCTTCTCGCAGCAATCAACCTTTTCCAGCTCTGCAACCATCTTAGCGGTAGCAGCAGTATTGGTCTTAGTGTCATTATAAGTTGCCTTCCATTCATCGATGGCAGCCTTCAGGCTCTCGCAGGTGGTAAAGCCATAGAGCTCTTCGATCTCTGCGGTTACCTTCTCGCGGAGCTGGGTAGCACCGAGGAACATACCCAAGCCATGCTCGGCGTCATCCTCAAAGAGGGAGTTTGCCCAAGCAGGACCATGGCCCTTCTTATCAACAGTATACGGAGTAGAGGGAGAAGAACCACCCCAGATGGAGGAGCAACCGGTGGCATTGGAGATATACATCCGATCGCCAAAGAGCTGGGTCATCAGCTTGGCATAGGGAGTCTCGCCGCAGCCTGCGCAAGCGCCGGAGTACTCGAGCAGCGGGGTCTTGAACTGGGAGCCCTTAACGGTCTCAACCTTGAAGACTTCGTTGATTTCAGGCTTCTCGGAAACCTTATTATAGTTATAATTGAAGTTCTTCTGCTCGCCGATCTGAGAATCCAAGGGGCTCATAACAAGCGCCTTATTCTTGGCGGGGCAGATAGCAGCGCAGCTGCCGCAGCCGGTACAATCCAGAACAGAGATGCCCATGGTGAAGGTCAGATGATCCAGACCCTTACCCATCATCTTCTTGGTCTTCATGCCTTCGGGGGCTGCAGCCAGCTCATCGGCATTCAGGGCGAAGGGACGGATAACGGCATGGGGGCATACCAAAGAGCACTGGTTACACTCGATACAATTTTCGGGAATCCACTGAGGAACATCAACAGCAATGCCGCGCTTCTCGAATGCAGCAGCGCCCTGCTCCATATGACCATCAACATATTTCTCGAAAGCGGAAACAGGCAGGCTATCACCCTTCTGAGCATTGATGGGAATAAGGATGTTCTCAACATATTCCTTCAGATCTGCGCGATCGCAATCAACAGTAACCTTAGCGGCTTCTGCGGTAGCGTTCTTCCAGGCAGCAGGAATCTCAACCTTAACAGCGCTATTGGCGCCGGCTTCGATTGCCTTATGGTTCATATCAACGATATGCTGACCCTTCTTGCTATAGGAAGCGGTAGCAGCATCCTTCATATACTGAATTGCTTCTGCTTCGGGGATTACCTGCGCAATCTTAAAGAAGGCAGACTGCAGAACAGTATTGATGCGGCCGCCCAAGCCGATCTCACGACCGATCTTGATACCATCAATAATATAGAAGTTGATATCGTTGTCAGCCAGATACTTCTTCACATTTGCGGGAAGCTTCTCATCCAGCTCATCAATAGACCAGGGACAGTTCAGCAGGAAGGAGACGCCGGGCTTAACCTCGGATACCATATCATACTTATCGATGTAAGAAGGATTATGGCAGGCTACGAAATCAGCCTTGGAAATGAAATAGGTGGACTTAATGGGGGTATCGCCAAAACGCAGATGGGAGATGGTAACACCGCCGGACTTCTTGGAGTCGTATGCAAAATAAGCCTGAGCATACTTATCGGTATGGTCGCCGATGATCTTGATGGAGTTCTTATTTGCGCCAACAGTACCATCGGAGCCAAGACCCCAGAACTTGCAAGAGATGGTGCCTTCGGGAGCGGTATGAATATCAACATTCTCCAAAGACAGATCGGTAACATCATCAACGATGCCGATAGTGAAGTTATTCTTGGGAGCAGCAGCCTTCAGATTCTCATAAACCGCGGCGATATTGCCGGGGGTAGTATCCTTAGAACCGAGGCCATAGCGACCGCCAACAACCTCAACACCCTTGAATTCGCTGCCTGCCAAAGCGGCAACAACATCCAGATACAGGGGCTCGCCCAAAGAACCGGGCTCCTTGGTACGATCCAAAACAGCGATCTTCTTTACGCTCTTGGGCAGAACGGCAAGCAGATGCTTGGTGGACCAAGGACGATACAAACGAACCTTAACCAAGCCGACCTTTGCGCCGTTGGCGTTAAGATAATCAATGGTTTCTTCGATGGTATCGCAAACAGAACCCATAGCAACAATTACCTGCTCGGCATCGGCCGCACCGTAATAGTTAAAGGGCTTATAGTCGCTGCCGATCTTGGCATTAACCTTGTCCATATATTCTTCAACAACTGCGGGAAGAGCATCATAATACTTATTGCAAGCTTCGCGAGCCTGGAAGAAGACATCGGGGTTCTGAGCGGAGCCGCGCAGAACAGGATGCTCGGGATTCAGAGCGTTATTGCGGAATTCCGCAACAGCATCCATATCCAGCATGTCCTTCAAATCTTCATAATCCCAGATTTCGATCTTCTGGATCTCATGGGAGGTACGGAAACCATCAAAGAAATGCAGGAAGGGAACCTTGCCCTTGATAGCGGAAAGATGAGCAACAGCGCCCAGATCCATTACTTCCTGAACATTACCGGCGCAAAGCATAGCAAAGCCGGTCTGGCGGCAAGCCATAACATCAGAATGATCGCCGAAGATGGAGAGCGCATGGGATGCCAGCGCGCGGGCGGAACAATGAATAACGCCGGGCAGCTGCTCACCTGCGATCTTATACATATTCGGGATCATCAGCAAAAGACCCTGAGATGCGGTATAGGTGGTAGTCAACGCACCGGCAGCAAGAGAGCCGTGAACCGTACCGGCAGCGCCTGCCTCCGACTGCATTTCAACAACCTTAACCTTCTGACCAAATACGTTGACGCGGCCTTCCGCAGCCCACTTATCGGTCATTTCAGCCATTACCGAAGACGGTGTGATGGGGTAGATACCCGCAACGTCGGTGAACG
>JAZQDS010000109.1:0-40332 GCA_045546895.1 Eubacteriales bacterium
GATATCCATGATATCGGCAAAAACATCGTTAAGCTCCTGATGGAGAATTACGGCTATCGGGTGATCGATCTCGGCAAGGATGTTGCCCCCCAAGCGGTTTTGGAAGCCACCTTGCAGCATCAGGCGCCGCTGGTAGGGCTCAGCGCTTTGATGACAACAACGGTGCCTGCCATGGAAGCCACCATCCGCCTTTTAAAGGAAAAAGCGCCCTTTGCAAAGGTCATTGTTGGCGGCGCAGTATTGACCGCCGATTATGCCGCTGCCATCGGCGCGGATTATTACGCCAAAGATGCCATGGAGGCAGTTCGCTTCGCCGAGGAACTATTTTAAAATCCATAAAACCTATCTGAAAAAAGGAGGCAATAAAATGGATCAAATCCTTTTAACAATCTTAAATCGCGGCATTTCTGTCGGATGGCTGATTTTGGCGATCCTGTTGGTCAGGCTGCTCTTTTTGCGCGCGCCCAAATGGGTTCGTTATTGTTCGTGGCTGATTTTGGCCGTTCGTCTGATCATACCGATTCCTTTTCGCTTCTTTTTAACGCTGGTCCCCAGCGGAGAATTTATCCCCCTCAAGAGCCTTTATTCAGCAGCGCCGAACATCCAAAGCGGATTTGGCTTTATTGATCGGCTGATCAACCCCTATTTTTCCAGGCTGCTGGCGCCTGCCGCAGGCGCTTCTCTCAATCCCTTGCAGATCATTTTGTATTTCTGCGCTCTGCTTTGGGTTGCGGGGATGTGTTTCTTTGCGCTCTATGGGCTGATCAGCCTGCTTTGGCGGCTCTTTACCCTCCGCGGCGCCAAAAGATGCGAGGGGCGTGTTCGGATTAGTAGCCATATCGAAACTCCTTTGATTTTTGGCTTTTTCCGCCCGAAAATCTATCTGCCCGAAAATTTAAGCGAGGCGGATGCGGAGTTTGCCATCCGCCATGCCCGCGCCCATATCAAGCGTTTGGATCATTGGATCAAGCCGCTGGCCTATCTGCTGCTTTGCATTTATTGGTTCCAGCCGCTGCTTTGGATCGCCTTCTATTATTTCTATCATGATATGGAATATTCCTGCGATGAAAAGCTGATCCGCGGCCAAGGCGAGAATGGTGCCAAGGATTATTCCGATGCGCTGATCCGCTGCACCCTTCCCCGCAGCCGATTCGGCCTTTTCCCTGCCCTGATCCGCGAGGTTGAGATTCAGCCGCGGCTCCGCACCATCTCGAAATTCTTTGGCAATTCCCGCTGGCTTGCGATCGGCGCGATTGCCGCTTACCTTCTTGCTACTCTTTTCTTTTTCGGTTAAACAAACACAAATCATTCGAACCTGTTACTCTAAAGCATAATAAAAAGGCAGTCACATCGACTGCCTTTTTCTCATTCTTCTCCAATTATAAAAGCCGTAAAGATCGTTGATTAAAAACATAATAAAGCAAAAAAACATCGGCAGATAAGCGATGCTTACCATAGAGGCCAATACCCATAAAATAATCAAAACAATATCATTTGCCGCATAAGCCATCGCATACCATGGGCTGCGAAAAACAGTAAGCGCAGAGGCAAGAAAACTCGTTGTTACCGAAACAGAGCTGATGATCAGATTCGGGGTATGCAACGCGCGCAGAATAAAATAAAAAAGGATCGTTACTGCAATATCCGCCAATACCAGCAACCAAAATTTCCCCTTGGAAAGATGCGCCACCTCCACCTCCTTGGAATCCTCATAAGGATGGCGCAACCAGGAAATTACTGCCGCCAGCGCAACCGGCGCTGTCATACAAAGGTAGGTAATCATTTCGCCGTAATAGCAAAAGAAATAGGAAACCACCCCATAAAATACCGCAAATACAATCGTTAAAACCTGCCCCAAAACATAGCCTTTGGCCACAAAGATCAAGGCAGTAACGCCGATCAGCGAAGCGATCCCGCTAAGAACCCCCTCGGCGCCCGAAAAGCAGGAGGAGATAAGAATAACCGCCATGGAAAGAAGCCAAAGCCCCCATTCAAAGCGCGATAAATCCTGAAAGGGATTTTGAAATCTTTTTTTCATTTTTTACCTCTCGCATCAAATTCCAAAATATTTTAACACGGTGAAAATAGAGTGTCAAGTTTTCTCTTGAAATTATATTCTTCTTTGTTATATAATAAAATTAAGAATAATTCCTAATAGGGAGGATTTTAAAATGGGTCTCATTAAAGCTACGATCGGCGCTGCGGGCGGAACCCTCGCCGATCAATGGAAAGAATATTTTTATTGCGATGCAATGGATGCCGATGTTTTGGTGCAGCGCGGTCAAAAGCAAATCAGCGGCCGCTCCTCCAATACTAAGGGAAATGATAATATCATCTCCAATGGCTCCGGAATTGCGGTAGCCGATGGCCAATGCATGATCATTGTTGAAGAAGGAAAGATTGTTGAAGTATGCGCGGAGCCGGGCCGCTTCACCTATGATACCTCCTCCGAGCCCAGCCTCTTTGCGGGCAGCCTCGGAGAAGGGCTTAAGGAAACCTTTAAGGTTATCGGCAAGCGCTTTACCTTCGGCGGTGATCCTGCCAAGGATCAAAGAGTTTATTATTTCAATACCAAGGAAATTTTGGATAATAAATTCGGTACGCCCAATCCCTTTATGTTTGATGTTGTAAATAAGCATATCAACCTGCGCAGAACCGTTCAGGTGCGTTGCAACGGCGTTTATTCCTATCGCCTCTCCGATCCTCTGCTTTTTTATAGCGCGGTTTGCGGTAATATTGAGGAGCGGTTTACCCGCGATGCCATCGATAATCAGCTGAAAACCGAATTTATTTCGGCCCTTCAGCCTGCCTTTGCCGCCCTTTCCGAGCAGGAACTGCGCCCTGCCCAAATTCCTGCACATACCGCCGAATTGAAGGATGCGATGAATGAGGCGCTGAAAGTCGAATGGACCGAGCGCCGCGGCATTACCGTTGAATCCATCGCCCTCAATCCCATTACATTAACGGAAGAGGATCTTAAAAAGATCAATCAGCTGGAAGATGCTGCCACCATGGGCAGCAATCCCTTTATGATGGCCGGCAGAATGACCGATGCTACCGCCACCGCAATGGAAAATGCCGCCGAAAATCCCAATGGCGCAATGGGCGGCTTTGTTGGCATGGGAATGGCGATGAATGCCGCAGGCGCCAATCCCGCCCAAGGCTTTTATCAGGCGGGCTTGCAGCAGCAGGCTGCCGCCTCTGCCGATCAATGGACCTGCGCCTGCGGTGCTGCCGCAAGCGGTAATTTCTGCGGTCAATGCGGCGCCAAAAAGCCCGCAGAGGGCTGGCTTTGCCAATGCGGCGCGCAAAATCAGGGGAATTTCTGCTCCCAATGCGGCGCCAAAAAGCCCGAAGCAGCTCAATGCCCCCAATGCGGCCACCCGCTGAAAGGGAGTCCTAAATTCTGTCCCGAATGCGGATCCCCCCTTTCATAATAAAGAAAAGAGGTTTTATTCATGAAAGATGATGTTCGCGCTTGCTATAATGCCCGCGCAGATTTTTTTGATAAATACTATACCGTTCCCCTTGCTGCAGAGCAGGATGTAAATCTCTTCCTCAGCGAGCTTAATGCGCTGGCGGAGCAGGCGGCCGATAGCGCCGCTTTTGAGGCGGAATTCGCAGCGAGCGGCCTTTCCGATCGTTTCAATGCGCTGCTTCTTCGCTGCAATCCAAAGCCCTATCAAATGACCGATGCCGAAAAAGCCTATTCCCAATCCATCGTTAAAGAAGATTGGGAGCAAAATAAGGGTCAGATCCTCAAAGAAGAGATGGATTCCATTGCGGAAAGTGCCGCCATGGAAATTGAAGGCGATCTGCGCTCTGCTCGCAATCGCGCAATGTCGGAGGCGGGGATTTTAGACGACTACACCCGCGCCACCAATGCCATCGAAGATCTGGGCGGATTATTCGGCGGGCTTTTTAAAAAGAAAAAATAAAAGCCTCCCGAGAAAGGAGCAATCAGAATGGCCACTCTGCAGGAATATAAATGCCCCTGCTGCGGCGGAGCAATATCCTTTGATATCGAGCAGCAAAAAATGAAATGCCCTTATTGCGATTCGGAATTTGAGCCGGAATCGCTGCGTGCCTTTGATGAGGCGCTGAAAAACGAGCCCCAAAACCAAATGGAATGGGAGCAAGCCGCGGGCGGCAGCTGGCAAGAGGGCGAAGAAGCGCAGCTCCGCATTTATATTTGCAATTCCTGCGGCGGCGAAATCATCGCCGAGCATACTACCGCAGCCTCGTCCTGCCCCTATTGCAATAATCCCGTTATTATGACCGAGCAGCTCTCAGGCGTGCTGAAGCCTGATTATGTCATCCCCTTTCAGCTGGATAAGGCGCAGGCAGTTGAGGCGCTGAAAAAACATTACTCCAAAAAGCCGCTGCTGCCGAAGGTTTTTAAGAACGAAAATCATATTAAAGAAATCCAAGGGCTCTATGTTCCCTTTTGGCTTTTTGATGCCGATGCCGATGCCGATCTCCGCTATCGGGCTACCAGAATTACCGCTTGGAGCGATTCAGAATATCATTATACCGCCACCTCCTTTTATGCGGTGCAGCGGGGTGGCAGCCTCGCCTTTGAGCGAGTACCTGTGGATGGCTCCTCCAAAATGGATGATGCGCTGATGGAGGCGATCGAGCCCTTTGATTTCAGCGCTGCGGTCGATTTTCAAACCGCCTATCTTGCGGGCTATCTTGCCGATAAATACGATGTAAGCTCCGAAATGAGCATTGAGCGCGCCAACGATCGCATCCGCGCTGCAACCCGCGAAGCCTTCCGCAAAACCATCCTCGGCTTTGCAACCGTAAACCCCGAAGCGGAAAGCATCCGCTTGGAAAACGGCATTGCGAAATATGCCCTCTACCCTGTTTGGCTTTTAACTACCGAATGGAAAGGGAAAAATTACACCTTTGCCATGAATGGCCAAAGCGGACGGATCGCGGGCGATCTGCCGATGGACCGCGGCGCATTTTGGCGCTGGTTCTCGGCCATTGCCGCCGCAGCCGCCGCGCTGACCTTTGGAATCAGCTGTCTGATTTGGTGGATGGGGTGATGGCAATGAAAAAAATAAAACTGATTTTATTCTCTATTATTATACTTCTCTTTTTCGCCCTGCTTTTGCCTGCTTCTGCCGAAAATGCAGCGGTGCCGCGCCTTTCGGATCAGGCGGAGCTGCTCAGCGCCAAGGAGGAAGCTGCGCTGAGCCGAGAGCTGGAGTGAATTCGGCAGGAATATCAAATGGATGTTGCGCTCCTTACCGTTGAAGATCTCAATGGCGATACCCCCACCTCCTTTGCCGATAATTATTATGATGATATCGGCTTTGGCTGCGGCGAGGAGCGGGATGGCATCCTGCTGCTGATCGCTATGGAAGAGCGGGATTGGTGTATCTCCACCTGCGGCTTTGGGCTGACCGCCTTTACCGATGCAGGCCTTGCCCATATTGAAAAGCGAATCGTTCCCCTCTTGAGCCGCGGCAAATATGCCGATGCCTTTGCGCTCTTCCTTGCGCTTTGCGAGGATTTCACCGCGCAGGCCCAAAGCGGCGCTCCCTATGATATCGGCCATCTGCCCCGCCTTCCCTTCCGATGGGGCATGAATCTTCTCATTGCCTTAGGAGTCGGCTTAATCATCGGCCTGATTGTTGCGCTGATTTTGCGGGGGCAGCTAAAATCCGCAAGATTTCGCAATACCGCAACAGAATATGTAAGAGCAGGCAGCCTGCAGGTCAGCCGCGCCAACGAATTTTTCCTGTATCGCACTGTTTCCCGCGTTCCCCGCGCCAAAAGCAATTCTTCCGGCGGATCCTCCGGCCATTTTTCTGCCTCCGGCACCTTCCATAGCGGAAGAAGCGGAAAGTTTTAGCTGTAAAGTAAAAATACTGCCCAAGCGTTCAATGACGCTTGGGCAGTTCTTTTTTTATTATTTTTTCAGCAAAATCGGGAGATAGCCCTTGATCTGCGGCAGTGTAACCAGCGTTCGGCCGTTTTCAATGCAGCATTCTACCGGCTTTTGATCCGGCAGCGTAACTGCCTCGCGATATTCGCCCATAACGCTTACCGTCTTGCCGCCGGGCAATTCAATATGCTCATCGATGATGCCGCGGTCGCCCCAATGCTCGGGGAAGGTAACCTTAATATGGAGAATATCCCCTTTCTCGCCCCGCATCAAAGTTGCGCGGGCGGTGGAGGGCAGCTCCTTGCCATCGATCAGCTGCTCCGGCAGCAGATCCTTCAGCAAATCCTTGATCAGTTCCTTATAGAAAAGGGCGCCGAATTCCATATAGGATTCAAAAATATTGAAGCAGATATGGGCGCGATTTCCTTTTTTGGCAATGGCGCTATGGCCGGTAGGCTGATCAGGCGTAATATAGAAATAGCCATGAATATGATCATAATGCTTATCGAAATAAGGAGCAATATATTCGCTGATGCTGCAATCGCTCTTCATCTTTACGCCCGCATGGCGGCCGCCGTAAACCTCGCCGTTATAGCGATAGAAGGGGTCGGTGCTTTCATCGGGCTCAAAGGAATCGATATAATCCCATACCTTCCCCGCCCGCAGGCTGCGGCCGGTAGAAAGAATGCTGCCCTCAAATTGCTCCAGCTTAGCATAAAGCTGATCGGTAATCTTGATATTATCAGGAAGAACCAGCAGCTTATAACCGCTGAAATCCAGATCCTCATTCACAACATCATAGCAGATCTTCAATTCCGAAAACATTCTCGCAACGCCCTTATCGGAAACCGATACAGGGGTCAGAACATTCTCGGCGCAAATCTTATTGCGCAGGATCGCAACCTCGGTAGCGGGAACATTCCCCTCTACCCAAGGCTCCATTTCCATAACATATTCATAGATCTTGCCAAGATTGCGGTAGAGGGTTTGATCCAGCCCATCCCGCGGATGCATATTATCGCCCATGGAGGGTACATAGCCATACATCAAAGCATCATAAACATCATTTTCCATTGCCGCAACCGGCTTGGAGCCGCTGTAGTCTCCCCAGCAGGTAACCATCCGACCGGTCATATAGATCAGGTCCATCCCCTTAGCGGTGCAGCGATGATAGGGCCCTTGGGCGGGCATAAAATCAAAGCCCCAGCGATAGGTAGGCAGGCATTCCACCTCCGCATGCCGCTGATATTCCAGCATCCCCTCAAAGGGATAGCTGTTGATATAAAGCCGCAATTCCTTGGGTACAAGATCGCGGATCTCGGCAAAGACCTCGTGCAGCAGATCCACCGCATAGGCAAATACCGCCTGATCATCATCGATATCAATCCCCAGCGCTTTCATCTTGGTAATGCATTTGGGGCAATAGCAAGGGCGCTGAATCATGCAATCAATAAAAATTCCATCGGGCTTCAGCTCCAAAACCTCTTTGATCTCTTCCATCAAATAGGCGCGATAGCCGGTATTCCAGCAGCCGCTCCGATAATAATGGTTCATAATCGGGTTTTCTTCATATACCTGCCCGTTTTTATTGATTCGCATAAATTCAGGATGATTAAACATCGCCTGATGATTCAGCCCGCCGTTAATATAGGCGGTAACGCCGATGCCGCGCTTATGGCATTCCCGAATGGTATCGCCCAAAAGATCCCCTTCAAAGCCGGGATACTTTGTACCGATCTTGGTATTATAATAAGAAAAGCCAAGATTGCAACGGGCAAACATATTTACATAATCCACATGGGCATCTGCCAGCGTTTGCGCAATCGATTCTCCGCTCATATTGGCGGAAAAATCCTCAACGCCCGGCATAGTATGAAAATCGATATGTACCGCTCTTTTAATAGGTTTCATCAGATAATCCTCTTTTCCAAATCCTTCAGCGAAGCTTCAACCATCCGCCGGCCCAATTCGGGATTTGCATTGGCAGCGCTCTTGGTAAACCAATGGTCGATATCGCCCAGCCGCTCTAATTTTACCGCATCGGGATAAAGCGCCATCAGAATGGAGCATTCAAATTCGCCCGCATGATCATAGCCGGTAGCATTCTGCGCGGCAGTGCTCATCGAGGGAATTACCTTAATCCAGGAGAAGGGATCTGCATCCCCGCCCAAATTTTCATAATAATCCTGATAGCTCTCGCTGCCCCACCAGCCTTGCCCTTTGGTATGCTCCAGATATTCCATCGTTGCCCGCTTGGCAGCCTTCATATAGGAAAGGGTCATCGGCATCAAGCTTTCCTGCTCAAACTGATGGTGGATCACTACATAAATATTATGTAAACCGGTGGAAAGCAAACTATAAAAAACATAATAAAGATATTCTTCAAAGGCATTTTCGCGAACATGAACGGTGCCGGTGGTTGCATCCCCTACCGCATAGCTGGCGGGGCTATAGCTGATGGGCGGCGCAATAATAATTTCCTTGCGCTCTGCCAGCTTTTCAATCAACCCTTGGGCCACCAAGGTATCGCAGCCATAAGAGCAATGGGGGCCATGGTATTCCACCGTTCCTCCAACGATAACAACAGGCGTATTCTTCTTTTTCGCCTCTTCAATTTCCCGCGGGAAACAAAAATCCAAATACATTACGATCTTCCTTTCTTATTCCGCATAGCCCAGCGTAGTATAATAAGCCAGATTGGTCTGGCGATTATCCAGCCGGCCATATTGAACAACCACATTGCAATTGGAGCTGAGCTTCATTGCATATTGCGTATCATAGGGCACATGATAGCCGCTCATATCCTCAGGATTATTCATCCTGAAGCAGCGAACTCTGCCTGCCTTCACCTGCCATTTAATCTGATCATAGGGCGCGGCATCGGTAAAGAAAAGGGTTACTGCGATTTCAGCATCCTGATCGCTATCGTTTACAACGATAACCGATTCATGCCCCTTCAGCACACCTTCCCCCGCCTGCGGCAATTCGCAATCGGGGATCAGCCAATTCTTTTTTCCCATTCCATTA
Organism: Eubacteriales bacterium; assembly: GCA_045546895.1. Lineage (GTDB taxonomy): Bacteria > Bacillota > Clostridia > Oscillospirales > QAKW01 > QAKW01. The sequence continues at coordinate 8,927 of JAZQDS010000109.1, forward strand.
TACATCGAGCTCAATAATTCCCTTCTTCAGATAATCGGTCATAGATTCGCAGCCATCCTTGGTAACAGCAACGCCCTTCTCCCAGCGGCAGCCGAAGGTGGGGCCGGAAATAAAGGTATCTACCTGGAAGGTCATATTCTCCTCTAAGCGATAATCGCTATCGGTCTCCATCCAGGGCGCCTCAACCTCAATCATGCCGGTACCGTGGCAGGGGCCGTAAACGAAATTATCCTTATAGCCGTTTTCCTCATAAAGGCGATAGAAATTCTTTGCAATATCGCTGGCCATAACGCCTGCTTTAATCTGCTCGGTGGTCCATTCATGGGCCTTACGGCAGAAATCAACAATCTCGCGGCGCTCACCTTCCAGCTTGCCCAAAATAACAGGCAGGCCGATCGCGGGGGAATAACCATCAATCTTTGCAGAAAGATTCAGCTGGATGATATCGCCCTTATTCAAGGTGCGGTAGCTGGAGCGGCTGATGGCATGGCGGGTAGATTTCTCGCTGAAAACATACATCGGCAAGCCTTCATACTCCGCGCCCTCTTCATAAATTACCCGCTGGGCAATACCAACCATCTGCAGCTCGGTTACACCGGGCTTCAAATGACGGATCACTTCATCGGTAGCCTTTTCAATAATGCGGAAGCCCTCGCGGATGCAAGCGAGCTCATTGATGCTCTTGATCTTGCGCAAGGTAACCATGATATCACTGCAATTGGAGATTTCAGCCTCGGGATAAGCAGCCTTCAGCCCCTCGATGATGGGGAGAGTGCATTCAACATAGCTGCCAAGGCCGATCTTCAGCTTGCTGCCGCTGAGGCCCAAAGCCTTCATAACATCATTGAAGGTATCTGCCTTCAATTCGGGATAGGCAGGATCGGCAGATTCGCGGAATTCCTTCAGGCAAAACTGCCGCTCAATCTTTCCGAAATCCCGCGCAAAGGCAACCGATTCAGGACCAACCAACAGAGCAGCCTCGCCGTTTGCGGCAATGGCAACGCCCGCTCGCTCAAAAAGCGGCCAGAAACCGCTGAAATAGCGCGCATTGGCATAATCGGATTCTGTGCTGGATACGATCATAACATCCAGCCCGCGATCAGCTACCAGCTTTGCAGCCTTCGCAATACGCTCTTTATACTCATAATCGGGAATACAAATTCTGCTCATTTTTCTTTTCTCCTTTATGCTTTTTTTATTTTATTATAAATCTTTTTAGCTTGCTTGTATTTACACAATATTTCTTTTTATTTGCACAATCTTAAATTTGTTTATTTTCTTGACTTTTAATAATGAATGTGTTAGGCTCATAGCAGGAATAAAAAAACGGAGGAATTTGGAATGAATTATAAGCTGCAGACCTTTAATATTGAAATGAATGTCAGCCGCATTGCCAATGTTCATTATTTCGAATTTACCGATATTTATCATACCCGCAATGATTCCCATAATTTTTATGAGCTTTTATATGTGGATAAGGGCGAGATCGAGGTGCATGCGGAAAATTATTCGGGCAAGCTTTCGGTGAATCAGCTTTTGATCCATCGCCCCAACGAGGTTCATTCTCTTTCCAGCGGAGAAACTGCGCCGAATGTTATCATCATCGGCTTTGAATGTAAAAGCGATCTTCTTTATCCCTTTTCGGAGCAGCCCATCACCCTCTCTTCCGAGCATAGCCGTATGCTGGCGCGGGTATTGCAGGAGGGGATGAGCCTTTATGAACCGCCCTATGATGTTCCCAATCAATCCTTTATGAAAAAGCGATCCAATTATCCCTTCGGCGCCGATCAGATGGTAAAAATATGCCTGGAATCCTTTTTGATTGCCCTGATGAGGGATTATCATACCGATCATCCTCCCGTCCCCGCCGCAAATGCGCTGCCCGCCAATGCGGTACAGGCGATCCATCAATATATCACCGAGCATTATACCGCCCGCATTACGCTGGATCATCTTTGCTTTTTATTCGGCACCAATAAAACCAGCCTATGCCAGAATTTCCGCAACACCTATGGCTGCACCATTTTAAACTATATCAATGATCTGCGCATCAAAGAAGCCAAAGGCATGCTGCGCCGCGGCCGCCTCTCCATCACCGAGATTTCCGAGCAGCTTGGCTTTGATTCGGTCCATTATTTTTGCCGTCTGTTCAAGAAAAAAACAGGCCAATCCCCTACCCAATATGCCAAATCCATCCGCGCAAGGCTGGCCCTTTAAATCTGTAAACCTTTTATGAAGAAATAAAAAGAGCGCTTGCGGCAAATCCTTTAATATGGTATACTAAACTAAATTTCTTTTTCGGAGGCTTGCTTGAAAAAAATCGATTTCAAAAAATGGAAAATCCTCCCCGGCATTTTGCTGCTGGGTGGCAATCTTTTGAGCTTTATGACCTTATGGCTTTTGAGCAAATATGATCATGTTTATTTCGATCAGGTGCTCTATCAGCTCAAAACGCCTGCCGATGGCGCCAATAACGATCTGCTCAACAGCGTTTTCGTACGGGTTGGGCTTTTCGGCATTTTGCTTACCGCGCTGGAAATCCTTCTTTATTTTCTCTTTTCGGGCAAGCTTCAAAAAATTTTCCCGAAGTGGAAGCGCTATCAAAGCTGGTGCGCCAGAAAGAAAACCAATGCGCCCCGCCGCTTTGATCTCTTATTCTCTATCTTTTCCTTGCTGGTTGCCATCGTTTTCTTTTTTTCGGGCCTCAATATCCTGAGCTTTTTGAATTATTCCGCCACCGATTCGGATTTCATTGTTGAAAATTATGTAAACCCAAATGCTGCAAAACTTACCTTCCCCAAGGAAAAACGCAATTTGATTTATATCTTTTTGGAATCAATGGAAAATACCTTTTCCGATCCCAAAGCAGGCGGGCTGATTTATGAAAACTATATTCCCGAGCTGACCGCCCTTGCAGAGGATAACATTAATTTTTCCCATAATGACGGCATCGGCGGTGCTTATAGCTATGCCGGCACTACCTGGACTGCCGCTGCGATGGTGGCGCAAACCTCCGGCCTGATTATTAAAACCCCGCTGCTGGCGGATAATTACGGCGGCGAGGATGCCTTTTTGCCGGGAATCGTTTCGCTGGGCGAGCTGCTGAAGCAGCAAGGCTATCAGCAAACCCTGCTGGTCGGCTCCGATGCAGCCTTTGCAGGGCGAGAAACCTATTTCACCGAGCATGGCAATTATAAGATTTTAGATATCAATGCGCTCAAGGCGGAGCAGCGGTTGCCCAAGGATTATCGGGAATGGTGGGGCTTTGAGGATCAAAAGCTCTTCCAATTTGCCAAGGAAGAATTGGAAGAGCTTGCGGCATCCGATCGCCCCTTTAACCTCACCCTTCTAACCGCCGATACCCACTTTCCCGATGGCTATCTTTGCCCCGCCTGCGAGGATCAGCATGAGGAGCAATATGCCAATGTGCTCTCCTGCTCCGCAAGGCAGGTGCAAGGCTTTCTCGATTGGCTGAAAAAGCAGCCTTATTATGAAAACACAACTGTGATTCTGGCGGGCGATCATCTTACCATGGATCCTCATTTTATGGAGGATATTGAAGAAGACTACCTCCGCACCACCTATAATTGCATTATTAATTCTCCCATCCAACCGCAAAAGGAGAAAAATCGAAAGTTTTCTACCTTCGATATGTTCCCTACCACCCTTGCTGCCATGGGCGTTACCATCAACGGAGAGCGGCTCGGATTGGGCACAAATCTATTCTCCTCGCGCTCAACCCTTACCGAGGAATACGGCTTTGAGATGCTGGACGAGGAATTGCAAAAACGATCTGTTTTCTATAATACCCAGATTCTGGGAATGAAAAACGGGCGAGATAAAGGAAGCAGAACCAATGGCTCATAAAACAAAACCTTCAAAAAAACGTTTTATTGCGGAAAATAAGCTGTTTTTGCAGCGTTATGGGATTGCAGCTGCCGCAACCTGGCTAATGCAGTTTCTGAGCGATTGGGCGGCTTCCTCGCTGCGGCTTTCGCCGCTGATTCCCTTTGCGGCTCGCTTGATTATATTTTTCCTCCTATTGAAATTTTGGGTGTATCGGCCCAAAAGCGAGGATGCGGATATTTTCAGGCTGCTGATGCAGGCTATGCTTACGATTATGCTGATCCCCATCGCAACGCTGCTGATCAATTATCTCAAGATTTTTCTTACCGCCCTGCTTGGCGGAGCGCTCTTCTTCTATTTTCTCTCTGCCTTGATGGTGGAGCTCCTTTATTTCATCATTTTTCACTTTATTATCTTTAAAAAGAATTGATTTTTTTGTTTTAATATGTTAAACTAAATAAAAAGGTCAAAAAAGAAAGGGGTTATCATTATGACTAAAAACCAAGTAATTGTCCTGATCTCTGTTTTGCTGAGTGTTGCTGCCGCTCTGGGCGCCACCCTGCTGATCCTCAAGTATCTGAAGAAAAAGAAAGAAAAAGCCATCGCCCCCGCGAATCTGGCCTTTGAAAATGATTTTTCCGATGATTTTGATTTCGTCACCGAGTAAACAAGATTTATAAAAAAATCCCGTAATGCTTTTGCATTACGTGATTTTTGTTTTAGACCTTTAGATTTTGATGAAGCCCAAAACTTCCAAAACAGAAGAAGCCAGAATCAAAACAATGCAGATCGGTGCAATATATTTGATCATCAAGGTAAAGAGCTTCTTCGCCTTGAAGCGGCCGGTCTGCTCAATTTCTTCAATCAGGCTGATCGGCTTGATAACATAGCCAACAAAGATGCAGGTCAGGAATGCAACAATCGGCATCATAACGCTGTTGCTGATAAAATCAAAGAAATCAAGGAACGCCATGCCGAAGATGGTAATGTTGCTCCAAATGCCGTTGCCCAGCGAGGAGGGAATTCCCAGCAGGAAGCAGCCGATCAAAACAACAAGGCAGGTGGTTTTACGGCCCCATCCAAAGCGATCCCGCAGGATGGAAACAACCGTCTCCATCAGAGAGATGGAAGAGGTGAGCGCCGCAAAAAGAACCATCAGGAAGAAGGCTGCGCCGATAATATTGCCGGCAGGCAGGCTATCAAATACCTTCGGCAGGGTAATAAACATCAGGCCGGGGCCCTTATTCAGCGCCGCCTGATCTCCGCCCGAAAAGGCAAAGACCGCAGGTACAATCATCAAACCTGCCAAGAATGCAACGCCGGTATCGAAAATCTCAATCTGATGAACCGAGGATTCCAGATTGACATCCTTCTTCATATAGGAGCCGTAAGTAATCATAATGCCCATCGCAAGCGACATGGAATAGAAAAGCTGCCCCATCGCCGCCAAAACGGTTTTAACCGAAAAATGAGAAAAATCGGGCTTAATGTAATAGATCAAGCCATCAATGGCACCGGGCATACAAAGGGTATAAATCGCAATAAAGAGGATCAACACCACCAAAATAGGCATCATTACCTTGCTGACCTTTTCGATGCCTTTATCTACCCCCAGCAAAACAACTAAAGCGGTAACGCCGAGAAAGATCGCAAACCAAAGCAACGGCTCAAAGGGCTTTGAAACAAAATTGCCAAAAAAGCTATCGTTTGCCGCAGAAGCAGCGCCGCCGCAGGTGAAAACAACCAAATATTTGGTAACCCACCCGCCGATAACAGAATAATAAGGCAAAATGATTACAGGCACCAAGGCAGCAATCACGCCGAGAAACGACCATTTTTTATGCATAAAGCTATAAGCATGGATGGCGCTCTTGCCTGTTTTGCGCCCGATTGCAATCTCCGCACACATCAACGCAAAGCCAAAAGATACCGCCAAAAGGATATAAACCAAAAGGAAAATACCGCCGCCGTATTTTGCGGCAAGATAGGGAAATCTCCAGATATTTCCAAGGCCGACTGCCGAACCGGCCGCTGCAAGAACAAATCCCAGCTTACCGGTAAAGCTACTTCTTTTTTCTTCCATAATGAACTCCTTATTAAGTAATATGTTATATTATGACATATTTTGTTCATAATTACAACGCTAAAATTAAAAAATTATTCAATATTAATCGATTTTTTAAAGCGTTCCGTTAATTTTTCGGCAAGGATGCGCATCTTTTCGGGCGTAACCTTGCAAATTTGCCGATCATAGGTTAAAAGCCCATTGGTTTCATCCTCGATATCGCTGACCTGCGTTAAAACCGCGGCGGAAAGCCCGCCATCAATTGCAGGCAATATTTCCCGCTCATAAAGGGCGATCAATTCCTTTTCAAAGGCCTCAGGCTGATCGGTAAAGAAATGATAGCCGGTATTATGCTCCGGATTATAGGAATGACCCGCCACCTTGCAGGAATATCCGCCGAATTCCGAAAGCACCATCGGCTTTCCCGCTACCGCCTTTAATCGAACGGGCTTAAAATAAATATGATCGCTTTCCACATCGCTCAGCTGCTCCTTAAACCAGCCGGAGGTGGTATCAAAAATGCGGGAAGGATCCATCGCCTTCAAATCCCGATAGCATTGATCTGCCTTGAATTGCCCCCAGCCCTCGTTAAAGATGGTGTAATAATACACCGAAGGATGGTTGCGAAGCTGATCGATCATCTCCTCTGCCATTTGATAAAAGGCCGCTTTGCGCCGCCGATTAGCGCGATGGGTAACGCCCCGCCGCAAAAAGAGGGTGGGCAGCGCGGTATCGATCATAAAGCCATAGCGGCCGCTATTGATCATATCCTGAAAAACAATCATTCCCAATCGATCGCACTCATAATAGAAAAGCTCGGGTTCCAGCTTAATATGCTTGCGCAGCATATTAAAGCCGCATTCCTTCATCCGCAAAATGTCCTCTCGAAATCCATCCGCGGTGGCGGGCAAAAAGATACCATCGCTGAAATAGCCCTGATCCAAAAGTCCATGGAAGAAATAAGGCTCTCCATTCAGGGTGAGCAGGGCTCTTCCTTTCCGCTCTTCGATCCCGATGGTGCGCAGCGCGAAATAGGAGCGAATACAATCTGCGCCGCATTTCAAGGTAAATTCATAAAGATAAGGATCCTCGGGGCTCCAAAGGCGAATTTCCGCAGGTCGCAGCGTCACCCGGGTACCCTCAAAGGAGATCCGCTCCTCGCCTGCGGGCGTTTGCAGCAGCAATTCCTTTTTTGCGGCGCCGCCCTCAATAGAAAGAGTTACGGAGGAGAGATCATTTTCCATGCGAATGTTGCGGATGTATTCATAGGGAACGCTCTCCAGCCAAACCGTCTGCCAGATGCCGCTGATAGGGGTATACCACATTCCTCCCCGCTTTTTTCGCTGTTTTCCATAAGGCAGGGCAGGATCCAGCGGATCCTTTACCTCTACCCTTAGATGATTTTCACCCGCTTTCAAAAAGCCTGTGATCTCCGCCTCAAAAGGCTGATATCCGCCCTCATGGCTCATTATTTTATGCTCATTTAAAAAGACCTCGGCATATTGATCTACCGCCCCGAAATGGAGCAAAATCCGCTCGCCGCCAAAGCCCTCGGGCAGGCTGAAGCTGCGCCGATAAATCCATTTTTCGCGCTTTTTCAGCCCGCGCTCAATGCCCGAAATACGGCTCTCGGGCGGGAAGGGAACGGTAATCTCACCCAGCGGCGTTTCCCGATCCCCCGCCTTTACCGCCAGCGACCATTGGCCATTGAGGCAAAGATAAGAATCCCGCCGCAGCTGCGGGCGGGGATATTCCGCAAAGGGAATCGGCTCATTTTTCAGCTCCTGCTCATAGGGCGTTTTCAGCCTTGCAAAATCGATGGGCGTTGCGCGGCGGATCCAAAGGAAAAAGGGTAAAATCAATATCAATACCAATAGCGCCGCAAGAAAGATATTGGCATTGGGCAAAAAGGATACTGTGCCGTCATTATTGGTTATCGTTTCCGCATCCATCAATACCAGCCGCCCGATGTAGGGGCCGAGAATTCCGGGGATAAAGACCTGCGCAAAAATTCTTACGCCCTGCAAAAGCCCTGATTTCCCCGCAGGGGTATGATCGCGAATTTTGGCGCCGAATACCGCCATTCCCGCAAGATATCCGCTCATCATCAAAAGAGAGCCGATAAATACTGCCGCAGTATTGCGGAAAAAGAAAAGAACGATGTAGCCTGCCGCCAGCCCGCCGATGGCTAAAAGTCCCGAAAATTGAAAGCCCTTTCCATCGTAGACCTTGCCCCAAAGGGCAGTCACCAGCGATGCAATCAGGATGGCGGGCGCCATAATCAAAACATAATTGCTCAGCCCCAAGGTTTTCTCATAATAAATGATCAAATAGGGCATAAAAATCTGAATGGAAATATTAAAAATAATAAAGCCCGCCAGCGTAAGATAAAGCGCAGGATTGCTGCGGATGGTTGCAGGGCGGAAACCATAAAAAATACTTTTAAAATAAGGCTCCCTTGAGGGCGCAACCGGCGGCTCCTTGATCAGGAAAAAGCCCAGAATACCGATCAGGAACACCAGCCCGCCGATAATGCTGAAAATCAACGCCCAACTTTCGCTTTTTTCCAGATCGAAAAACATAAATCCGCCGAAAACAACCAAAATCGCCATCAGCGGCATCATAGCATTGATGCCCTCCGCCGCGCCTCGATTTCCTTCATTGGTAGAATCTGTCAGCCAGGCATTAAAAGCGGCATCATTGGCGGTTGAGCCAAAAAGGGTCATCAAGCAATCCAGAATAATCGTCAGCGAGATGCCCACCGCCGCTGCGGAGGTTACCATCGGAAAGACTGCAGAGATCAGCTCGGTTCTTAAAAAAACAAAGCTGAAGATGGATATCCCCCAAAGAATATAACCCGCCGAAATAAAGAGTTTCCGCTTTCCGAGCCGATCGGAAAGGGCGCCCATAAATACGGTTGTAAGCGTTGCGGCGATGGCCGAGGCACTTACCATATTGGAGATATCGGCAGCCGATGCATGGAACATCTTATAGATGAACACATTGAAATACATATTTTCGACCACCCAGGCAACCTGCCCCATCAGGCTGAAAATTGCCAAAACACACCAAAAACGCGGAGAAAGCTTACTTTTCATAATGCGCTCCTTTTTGCTTAAAAATCCTCTTATATTTTAATTTATTTCCTGCCGATTTGCAACATAAAAAATGCGGAGAGAAGCCTCTCCGCATTTTTTATTTCCATTGAATGAAATGATAGCTATCAAGAATTCGGAAATATTGCGCCAGCCGCTCATAAAGCGGATGGGCCTCCTCCCCGAATTTTTCCTCCACCATAACGCCGATAGCCTCAATGCTGCGCGCGCCGTCAATCAGCGGCCAAACAAAGCTGCCCAGCGCATCAAGATGAACATAGCTGAATTGGGGGCGACCGAAAATCCATTGCGCCAGCCGATTGGCCCAGCCTTTATTTTCGATCTTTAAGGTAATTCCGCCCTCTTCATCCTCCTGCCAATCAATGGCAGGCAGCCGCTCGGGGATGCGATCCAAATAGTTTTCGTTAGTTTTCTTCTTCATTTTCCGCTCCGTTCTTTTGCTTTTTCCAAAGGCTGAACTTCAAAAGGCAAAGAATAATCAGAGCGAAAACAAGGATACTTCCGATATTGGAAAGCCAATTCGGCAATTTCAGCAAGCCCGAAAGATCCAAAACAGCGCCAACATTAAAGACCGCCAGAATTGCCAGCAGGATACCAACCAAGCCCTCGCCCGCGATCATACCCGAGCAGAACAAAATACCGTTGCTGATAACATTCTTTTTCTTCTTGCCCTCTTTCATACGATCAAAGAACAAGCGAACCAAGCCGCCTACCATAATGCAGGCGTTCAGCTGCACCGGCAGATAGATGCCGATTGCAACCGGCAAAACAGGAATTCCAATAATCTCAACAACCACTGCAAGGCCAACACCGATCAAAATCAGGCCCCAGGGCAGCTCGCCTCCCATAATGCCTTCGATGACCATCTTCATCAGGGTTGCCTGAGGCGCGCCCAGCTCCTCGGAGCCAAAGCCCCATGCGGTATCCAAAAGATAAAGAGTTGCGCCGATCGCCAGCGCCGCTGCAACAACACCGATCAATTCGCCGATCTGCTGCTTGCGGGGGGTCGCGCCCAAAAGATAGCCTGTTTTAAGATCCTGAGAGGTATCGCCCGCAATCGCCGCAACAATGCAGATAATCGAGCCGATGGCAATCGCCGCCTGCATACCGGAGGCGCCCGCCTCGCCGGTTGCCTTCAGGATCAGGGTGGCGATCAGCAAAGTTGCAATCGCCATGCCGGAAACGGGGTTATTGCTGCTGCCGACCAAGCCAACCATTCTGGAAGAAACGGTAGCAAAAAAGAAACCGAAGATTACAACGATGATCGCGCCGATCAAAGAAACGGGAATGGCAGGCACCAGCCATACCAAAAGGGTCAAAACAAGAATCGCGATCAAAACAATCTTGATATTAATATCCCGCTCGGTACGCAAGGTGCTTTCCTTTACAGAGAAGCCCCGCAGCGCATCGCGGAAGGTGCGGATAATCAGCGGCAGGGATTTGATCAGGCTGATAATACCGCCCGCAGCCAATGCGCCTGCGCCGATATAGCGAATATAGGTACTCCAGATACCGGAAGCGCCGCCCGATGCCCAGATTTCGGAAATGGGCGCTGCGCCCGGATAAAGAAGCATATCCCCGCCAAAGATAACAATCAGCGGAATTAAAACTGCCCAGCTGATCAGCCCGCCGCCAAACATATAGGAAGAGATGCGGGGGCCGCAGATATAACCAACGCTCATAACCGCAGGATAGATCTGGGTACCGATCGCGCCGGGATAGGTCTTTTTGCTGCCCTGCAGGGTAATCTCGCCGGGCACCAGCTTCAAGCCATCGATAATGAATTTAAAGAGCCCTGCAATGCCCATACCGGCAAAAACAGTCCCTGCATTGGCGCCGCCCTTCTCGCCCGCCAGCAAAACCTCCGCGCAGGCCTGACCTTCGGGATAGGGCAAAACACCATGCTCGCGAACAATCAAAGCATTCCGCAGCGGCACCATAAAGAAAACACCCAGCAGGCCGCCGATCAAGGCGATCAGCGTAATCTCAAGGATGCTCGGCTTTTTCATAACCCCTTCGCTTGCCCAAAGGAACAAAGCAGGCAGGGTGAAAATCGCGCCCGCCGCAAGGGATTCGCCCGCGGAGCCGATGGTCTGAACAATGTTGCTTTCCAAAATGGAATTCTTGCGCATAATTACGCGAATGACGCCCATCGCCAAAACAGCGGCGGGAATGGATGCCGATACTGTCATACCAACCCGCAGGCCAAGATAAGCATTGGCCGCGCCGAAAACAACCGCCAAAACAATACCCATCACAATAGAAGTAACGGTAAGCTCAGGCGTTATCTTCTCGGCGGGAATATATGGCTTAAATTCTTTTTTCTCGCTCATTTTTTAAAACTCCCTAACATAAAAATCAGCCGGTGACGCAGGCTGCGCCATCAGCATTCAAATTCCCTCCTATTTTATCATACTCCCCTATAAGTGTCAAGTAAGAAAACCCGCCTTCTTTTGGCAAAGAAGGCGGGTTCGGATGATTCGTGTTTGCTTTATTATTTTTTAATAGGCAAAAGCAGGCGGGTTGCAGTTTTATATTCCGCAAAGCCCTCCTTCTTCCCTTGGCGGCGCTCCGCCATCGGGAGGCTAACGCAGATAAACAAAAGCGTATTGGCAAGCGCGCCCGCAGGCAGAAACCAAAATTGAGGCAATACGGCCAAGGCCGCCAGCCCGATCCCCCACCACATTAAAATCTCGCCCAAATAATTCGGATGGCGGGAATATTTCCAAAGCCCGCTGCGAATAAAGGGCGTTTTGCGATCGCGGCGATACCGCTGCATCTGAAGATCCGAGATCATTTGAAGCAGCGCCGCACCAATGGAGAGCGCAATGCATAAAATGCTCGCTAAATTCCATTGGGCTTGATATTGAAATATAAATACCGCAGGCAGAATGCAGCCGTAAACAACCAGCGTAGGTACCATATGAATTCCGATAAAATTAATCAGCGGATAAAAAACGCCTGTTTTTTCCTTCAGCATGGTATAACGCCAATCCTGATGGTTTAATCCCTTGAAGGTATAGGTCCAATTAGCGGTAAGCCTTACCGCCCAAAAGCAAACAGCAATCAGCATCAGCCATCGGGCAGGGTTCAGCCCCTCCGCAGCTGCATAAGCAATCAAAATTACCGCCGGCTGCACGCTCCAATACGGATCATAAACCGAAGCATTCCCCAAGCAAACGCTTGCAATAAAGACCAAAACCGTTGCCGCAACATCGGCGATCAGCAAATTCAGCCAAAAAGCATAGGGCATCAGCCGATAGATCGCAAGTCCTGCGCCGATGGCGGCGCCATAGATCGCTGATATAATAATAAAGCTGAGCGCTCTGTTTTCTTTTATTTTTTCCATTAAAAAGCGCCTTTATTATACCAAAATCTCGGTATTTTCTCGCCGCTCATCCATTGAGTCAGCTCTTCAAGCATCATCATCGGGCTATCAGCATAGGCATTTACCGTATCGCTTCCGCGATGGTTGGTAAGGGTGATATTATCGAGGCTCAGGAAAGGATGATCGGTGCCCAGCGGCTCCACATCAAAAACATCCAGCGCCGCGCCCTTGATCAATTGCTTATTCAAAGCGTGATAAAGAGCATCGTAATCCACCATGCAGGAACGGGCGGTATTGATGAAATAGGTAGAGGGCTTCATCAATTCAAATTCCCGCTTGCCGAAAATGGGCTTTTTGCTGTTGCTGCGGGCGTGCAAAGAAATAATATCCGCCTTGGGGATCAACTCCTCAAGATCAACAAATTTCACCTTATCCCAATTAATGCGGGGATTGGTACGCTCGGGCTCAAAAAGATTGCTGACCATAATATTGCAGCCAAGGCCGGATAATTTTTCGCAAACCAGCTCGCCGATGTTTCCAAAGCCAACAATACCGACTGTAAGATCCTTCAATTCGATAATACTGCCGGAATTGGGGAATTTTTCTCTCCATTCGCCGTTTTTCAGCGCAACATGGGCGCGGGCAATATTCCGCATCTCGCAAAACATCAGGCCGATGGTCAATTCCGCTACCGCATTGGCATTATGCGCAGGATTGGTCAGAACCTTAATCTTGCGCTCCGAAGCGGCATCAACATCAACATTTTCAACACCGCCGCGATTGCAAAGAATATATTTCAATTTTTTGGCGTGCTTCAAAACCTCCTCGGTAACGGGGCAAAGATGCACCATCAAAACCTCCGCATCCTCCAAGGCTTCCGCATATCCCTCGGGCAGAGCGCATTGATCCCGATGACCGGTTTCAATCATCTTAACGGTATTCCGCATGCTCTTGCGGCTATTTTCGCCAAAGAAGAAATATTCAACGTCTGTAAAAATCTTCTTATGGCGGCCAAAGCCGTTTTTCATCATTTCAGGGGTAATAAAAGCATCACCGACTGCTACACATTTCATAATCTTTTCCTCTTTTAATCGTTCTCGTAAAGTTCGCCGCTGATCTCCACCTCGCGGAAATCAGGATCGGGCTTATCCTCAAAGAGATAACCGCCCAGATCGATCCGCGCCAAATTATGGCCGGAGGCGCGCTTGCTAACAGGGAGAAGCTCCATATAATGATCGCCGTAAAAATGCCGCAGATAAGCATCATAGCCCTTGGGGATCGGCGCCTTCATATCGCCGAAATCAACATATTCCACCTCGGTAAGCAATTCCTTGGGGAATCTGCCCTTATAGATATTCTGGCCCAGCCCATCAATCAGGAAGCGGGCATTTTTCTTTTTGGAATAAAGACGTACCAGCCGCTCAAAGCCCCAATGCAGGAAACGGAAAGGAATCAGGCGCATAAAGGGCAGCGCAATCTTGGATGCCCGATAATGGCATTTTTTACGGGGCTTATTGAACCAGCGGATATTGATGACCATCGTCCAAATGGCTACCAGCCGCAGATGCAGCCGGGAAAGCCATTTTACATTGCTGGTCTGATCATAGATGATAACATCGAAAAATACACCATCGCGAATCTTAAAGGTGCTGGAATACTTGGTGGAAAAATAAGTATTCTTCATGCGGATCTTATCAAAATGATAATGGCTTCCGCTATCATTTTGGGGCGATTCATAGGTCATATTCTCGGGCATCAGATTGGGGCAAACGCGGCGGAATTTTTCAAAATCCTCCCGCAGCATGCCGATATCCAGATCGTCATCCCAAGGAATAATATTATTATGGCGAACCGCGCCCAAAAGGCTGCCGCCCGCAAGGAAATATTGAATGCCATGCTCTTTGCATACGCCATCAACAAATTTTAAAATATCCAATTCCAGCTTTTTGATCTTTTCCAGCTTGCCGCTGTAAACCGGCAGGCAGCGGATCATATCATAAAGGGTATCGGTATAATAAATCCCCATCCGATAAGTATTTTCAGCGATCTTGGTGAAATTCTTCCAGCCGAACCGCGCCAATTTCAAAGAATTCAGGCAGCGATATTCCTCCTCAATACCGGCGGGAATTTCTGCCTTCAGACCGTAAAGCTTGGTGAAATTACGCTGAAATGCTTGCTTCATTTCGCGGGCAGTTACTGAGGAAGTAGCAAGATTGAAAACATTGCCCATCTTTCCGGAATGCATAGAAACAAGAATGCCCTTTACCGCATCAACAACATATGTAGCCGAAAAACGAACCTTCGCATCCTGCTCATTGATGGTGATCTCGCCGCTCTCAGCCGCTTTTTTAATCAACTCTTCAAAGGAGAAGCCTGCAATCATATCAATGGCAGGTCCATAAATATTCAGGCAGCGCAGCAAATTAACCTGCGCTCCCTCATCTCTGGTATAGCGGCGGCAAAGCGCTTCCGCATCCAGATAAAATTGCTCTGCAATGGTGCAATCCCGATGAGCGAGCAAATAATCATATTCCCGCTCCGCCAGCGAGGTAACGCCTGCGGGCAGGCCCTTGGGCGCTTCCACCATCGGCATGAAATAAACCTGCAGCGCGGAGCGCTCGGCAGCCAAAGCCAGCCAGCCCTCCAGCCGCTTAAGGAATGCAGCGCGGGCGGCCTCCTCTTCATATTTCTTATCGCGGCAATCTACCGAAATAAAGGCAATCGCGTTGCCCTCCCCTTGCAGAGTATCCTCCGCAAGCAGATTGCATTCCTCCGCATCGGCAAAGGGGGCCAGCGTTGCTGCATCTGCTAAATAATAGCAGCTGCCGCCAACCGCCTGATTTCCATTCAGGATGGAATAGAAATAGGCGCCAAAGGGGTTCCCATCGGTAACGCAATAAACATCATTGAGCGGCGCAATCCATTTCTTTTTGGTATAAACCTGGATCAGATCCGCGCCTCTTGTTTTTTCATCCAATAAAATTTCGTGCATCTTATTCTTTCTCCTCTTCCAGCATCAGCTCTGCAAGCTTCAGATCAAAAAGCGTTGTCAGCTTGAAATTCTCACGCTCGCCCTGAACAATACCGACCCGATAGCCTTTTTCGATATAAAGGCGACCGGCCTCGATATAATTTTTATACTCCTCTTCCGGTAGGCTCTCTACCAGCTTCAGAAAATGGTGAACATCGATGGTTTGGGGGCCCTGATCCAAAAAGATGGTCGGCCGATCGGGAACACCGTCGCTCAGCTTTCCATCCTTGGAAACCAAAACGGTATCAACGGTGGGCACCGAGGTGGTTACCATATCATAGTCCCTCACCATCGCGATGTTGTCCCGCAAAATCCGATCGGAAACAAAGGGGCGGGCGCAATCATGATTGATCATCAAAAGCTCGCCCTTATCCCCCTTCTCCTCCGCCACCTTAACGCTTTCTTTGGAAAGGCAAAGCAGGGATTCAAAGCGGGTATTTCCGCCCTGAATGATCCGAACATTCTCGCGATCCAAACCGTATTCCGCCAGCATATCTTGCGCGAAATCGATCCAGCTCTCATTCATCGTAATAATGATATATTCAATTTCATCGCAGGCAAGAAAGCGCTCCAATGTTCGGATAATCACCGGCTTTCCGCCAACCTTCAGGAATTGCTTGGGCAGGCCGCCGCTCGCCATTCGTGTGCCGAGCCCGCCTGCAAGAATACCACCAATTACCATAATTTTATCTCCTTATTTACTAAATTGCTCATAGGCATTAAGAACTTCTTCGGTATCGCCCAGCATCTTGATTTTTCCGTTATGCAACCAGAGCATCTTGGTGCAAAGCTGGCGCAGGGTGCTGAGGCTATGGGAAACGATAATAACTGTGCGGCTATCATCGGAAATCAGCTCCTTCATTTTTTTGGAGCTCTTTTTCTTAAAATGCTCATCACCAACGCTCAAAACCTCATCGATCAGAATGATCTCGGTTTCCAAAAAGGCGGTGATGGAAAAGGCGAGCTTGGAATACATTCCCTTAGAATAGGTCTTAACCGGCTTATCAATAAAATCGCCCAATTCCGAAAATTCAATGATCGCAGGCATCTTGGCGCGGATCTCCTCTTCGGTAAAGCCCAGCAGCAGGCCATTGAGCAAAATATTCTCCCGCCCGCTCATATTCTTTTGGAAGCCAACCCCGATGGATAGCAAGGAAACATTTCCGTTGAGCTCAACAACGCCGCTATCGGCGGCAAAGATCCCGCCAACGGTATTGAGCAGGGTTGATTTTCCGCTGCCGTTTCGGCCGATAATACCGAGGATCTCCCCTCGCTCAACATCCAGCGATATATCCTTCAGGGCATGGAAACGCTTGGCTTTTTTGGCCCCGCCCTTCAGCAGCATCCGCTTAATGGAATAGGCGCTGAGCTCTTTATAATAAACATTTAAGTTTTCAATATGGATTGCGATATCTTTCATCGATTAAAGCACCTTTACATAGCTGTTTTCATTTTTGCGGATCAGCGTTACGCCGATAACGGAAAGCAGAATTCCGATTACTGTCCAGCCGCCGAGCCAAATCAGATTAGGCATTCTTTGATAAAGCAACGCATCCCGCATGCAATTAAGATAAAGCGCCATCGGATTGAGCCGCAAAATCCAATAGCCGATGGGGCCCGCGATCTTATCGGCAAGATTATAAAAGACGCCGGTAGCATAAAACATCAGCCGCAGGGCAATATTGGTAAGATTTGCAAGATCCTCAACATAGACGCCGAAATGCAAAAGAATGCTGCAAACGCCAAAGGTAAAAATCAAATAAGAGGCAAGAATCGGCAGCGCCCATAAAACATTCCATGAAAGGGGCACCCGATAAATCAGCATAAATACAATAACAATGGCATAGCTGATGGCGCTCTTAAAGCCGTTCATTGCCATCTTATCCAAAATCAAAATATATTTTGGGAGGTAAACCTTGGAAACAATCGGCTTATTGCTTCTTACCAGCCGAACGCTGGTCTTGGCCATGTTATTGAAAAATTCCCACATCGTAATGCCGATAAAGATAAATACCGGCAGGTACTTTACCGTTCCTTTAAAAAAGATTGAGAAAACAAAGGTATAGATCCCCATAAAGCAAAGGGGCTCCAATACCCACCATATCCAATTCAAAAAGGAGCCTGCAACCTCCGATTGCAGGGAAGATCTGGCGGAATAAAATATATAATTACGATATTTGCTCAGGTCTTTAAAAAATTTCATAAAGCTCTCCTCAATTATCAATCCTCATCCAGCGAGAGGGCGCGGATAGTATGGCGCTCCCGCCGATCCTCGGGCGGAATAACCGCATAATCGCCGTAAAGCACCTTTAGCGGCTCGCTCGGCTCCGCAGGAATAAAGAATGCGCAATCCTCAAAGGGCGCCTCCCGCAGCGGCAGCAAATTCTCCCGATGGAAAATCTCGCCGAAATAATGCTTGCGCCCGCCGGGGAAGGATACCCGCTTGCTTTTGGCATTGCGGCAAAGGCTTGCCCAGCCATCCGCCATGCGGCACCATCTTTGCAGCCTCAAAAAGCTCAGGCAGGTGCCAAGCGCCGCCTTGATGCGGATCGGGCGCAATGCGCCGAAATATTCAAAATAGATTTGCTTCTTTTCCTTTACCCGAACGCAGGAGCAGCAAAGATGCAGGAAATCCGAAATCAGCCCGTGCGCCCAGCGCCAAAGGAAGAAATCCGGAATATTTTCCAGCGGGTAAATATCAATAAAAACGCCCGCCCGCTCCGGCTCGGTATCAAAAATCTCAAGATAAAGGGTCCCTTTTTTACGAATCTTCATAAAGGGAAGATCATGGGTTGCGGAGGTATCAAGGCTTTGCAGCCAATAGCGCTCCCCCAGCGATTGCTCAAAAAGCGCCTGCATCCGATTGTAATCGGCGCGCGGCATCGCAATATCAACATCCTCATCCCAAGGAATAAAGCCCTGATGGCGTACCGCCCCCAAAAGGCTTCCGCCGCATAAAAAATACTGCAATCCGTTTTGGCGGCAAAAAGCGTCAAAATCACTCATCATTTCTAAAAGGACCGCCTGAATCGCAGCAACATCCTCCTGACTCAAGGCGCGCAACTTCTGATTTCCGATGGAAAGCTTACGAACCAATTTATTTGTTTCTAACATAACGGCTCCTTTCCATCTGCATCTGCCAAAGCACAGAATTTCACCTTTATCATATGCTTTTTTCATTATACCGATTTTTGCCGAAAAAGTCAACTCATTCCACCAAAACACATAATAATTAATAATTATATATAGCAACCATACGCTATTTTCACCTTCTCCGGTCTTAAAATCGAAATATTAAAACCGCTGTAGCGCAGCTGCGCTACAGCGGTTTTTTTCATGGGTTTCTGCCGAAAAACGGCTTATTTGATATATTCCTTATGAAATCCGGAGAAAATTGTTGCTCCTTGAGCGCGGGTGGCGGTATTCTTGGGCGCAAACTTATTTTTGCCAACACCATTGACCAGCTTCGCATCGGCGCATTTATAAACTGCTGCCTTTGCCCAGCCGGAGATTTCCTTATCATCCGCAAAGGTAGGTGCATCGATCACCGTTGCAAGACTTTCGCCCCGATATCTCTCCACATAGCTTACCAGCATCACACACATCTGCTCTCGTGTTACATGATCGTTGGGAGCAAAGCGCCCCTCTGCAACACCGCTAACAATATTATTTTTCACCGCCCAGGTTACAGCCGCAGTATACCATTGGCCTTTCGGAACATCCCGAAATCCGGAATTGACCATCGAATTGGAAGTATCGATTCCGGAAATGCTGGCCAATACCTGCACAAACTGCGCACGACTCATATTGAGATCCGGCGAGAAAGTATTCGCGCTCGTTCCGCTGAAGATCCCGAAGGTTATGGCATAATCCACATAGCTCTTATACCAGCTATTCTCGGCAACATCCTTAAACTTCTTGGAGGAATCCACCTGCTGCAGCATCGTTCCTGATGCCGTTACTGTTTGGGTCTTCTTGCAAGAAGAGCATTGCCGCGTCTTGGTACCATCCTTGGTGTACGTAGCATCGTTATTGTATCGATAAGCCCCCCATTCGTGACCCTTAGCAGGAATTTCTTCTTGTTCGATATCGTCTACATCACAACGACTGCAATCCCTCCCCTCGGTTAAGCCGGTTTCGGTGCAGGTCGCATCTTCGCCCTTCAGAATTTCAAAGTCATGACCCAAAGCAGGGGTTTCCTCCTGCGCAACCAGAACTTTGCCGCAAACAGAGCACTTCACGCCGGCTGTCAGACCGGTTTTGGTGCAGGTCGCACCCTCGCAGGAAATAGCCTCCTCGATATGTTCTCCCTTATGGCAATCCCGAAATGAATAATAGGTTTCCAGATCAGCAATATCCTCTTCGGTTACCGCGCAGTTATAGACCAGAAGATCGTCCACATTGGCATTAATGTTATTACAATACTCGCCGGTACCGTCCTGACCCAGATTGAAGGGCAAGCCGGAGTCCAAGCTGAGGTCACCCAAGCTTTCCAGCGAGACCTCGTTCATAAAGCGGAAATTCTCGTAATATTTGGCTTTTTGGCTCTCGCGATCCACCACCAGAAGAGTATGCACCCATTGCCCATAGTTCTCTTCTTCATAATTGGTTTCCAAGCGGATCCGAACCGCTTCATCAAGATTGGAAAACGCCATATTTGCCGCCAGTCCTGCATTTTTCATAGGGAAGGTAAAGCCGGTATTGCGGCTGTTGGCCCAATCCTGATTTCCATACAAGGCGGGATCCCCGTAGATCTTTCCACGCTTGACCCAAAGACCGATACTGAAGCTTTCAGCACCAAAGGCCGGTTCATCCATCGAGATGTAACCATCGCAGGAAAGCTCCACACCATGGCCATAATAGCCATCGGTGTAATAGATCGTGCCTACGTTTTTAGCGGTAACATTCCCCATCAGATCGGTATTCTTGCCGCCGTCAAAGAAGATTGCCGCGTCTAATTTTTCGGTATCCACAAATTTATCAATATAAGTAGCCTCATCCTTGGCGGGAGTTGAAGCCGTGACCGATTCAAACAAGGTTTCCTTATAGGGAGCATTCAGATAATCGTTAAAAAGATTCTTAGGCACATAGGAGTCCCAAACAGGATTTTCTCGGGCATTCAAGGCATAAGTGACAATAGCGGCAGTATCGATCAGCCTTACCTGCAGATTGTTGGTCTTGTTGATCCCCGTACCTACCGCACCGAAGAAAACGTATTTCTCCACATCAGACCAATCGCCGTGGCTACCACCCGTTTCATCTTCGGTGCAGGTACCGCCGTGGTCTGCGGTTACAATGAACAGGGTGTTGTCCTTCATTTCCTCATTGGCTTGGATGGCATCGTAGATCTCGCCCACATATTGATCGACTGTTACCGTCATTTCCTTAAACTTTGTGCTACCGAACCCGAATTCATGCCCGCGAGAATCCAAGCCGTTAAAATGAAGGAACAGCAGATTGGGGCTTTCAGCGGCGATCTGCTCAACAGCAGCTTCCTTCACATAGCGATCCCGCGCAAAGGGGCCGCCGGACTGAAGTTCCCCTTTCAAAACCCCGATTCCATTCTCGATGCAGCCAATGTCAATGTTTTGCCAGGTGCAGAAGGTAGAGATCATATAATCAGGGTAACTCTCCCGTACCAGCTTAAAGAAGGTGGGGTATTCATCCTTGGTATAGGGGGTGGCATTAGAGGTATCGTTGGTTACTTCGTGCAGATTGGGAGTAACGCCTGTCATACAAGTGGACCAGTTTTGTGCGCTGATAGAAGGGCTGGTGACTAAACATTTGTTGGTATAAGCACCATTGGCAAAAATGCGGTCAATATTAGGAGTCTCTGCCCCAAAGAAATCGCCGGCACCATCGATGCCAACCACCACAACATGCTCATAAATCCTACGTTCGGGGGCAGCGGTCACCGTAACGGTGCAGGAAGCGGTCTTGCCGTCTACCGTTGCTGTGATGATCGCTGTTCCCGGAGCAACCGCCTTCACAACACCATTTTCATCCACCGTAGCTACAGCGGGGTTATTACTGCTCCATGCTGTTTCCCGAGGAAGAGGAACATTGGGAGCGGCAGTTGCGGTCAGCGCCACCCCTTGGTTCACCTGCAGCTCTACAGCGGCCTTATTCAGGGTAACCGACTCCGCGGGGACATAATAGTAATTTTTCAGATTCCCGATGGTTTCTGTCGTAACCGCATGGTCAAAAACCAAAAGATCATCAAAGGTCAGGTCAGCATAATACTTATAAGAGGCAGTCGGCTCGTGACCAATGGTAAAGGGCAGCTCGGAATCCAGAGAATAAGTACCCAAAGAAGCAATGGACGTTTCAGTCACATACTGAAAATCCTCGTACCACTTGGCAACGTTGTTCTCGCGATCGATTACCAACAAGGTATGGACCCATTGGTTCAATTTTTCGGCGGGAAAAGTATAACCCATCCGAATACGCGTATAATCATCCGAAGACCGATAGTTGGAAATCGCCAAATTAGCCACACTACCGGCGGCTGCCATAGGAACGGGAAATCCGGTGAAACGGCTGTTGTTCCAGTTCTGGTTGCCATACAAAGAGGGATCGCCGGTTACATCGCCGCGATTGATCCATAGAGCAATGGAAAAGCTCTTTTCGGAAAATTTCAAATCCGTGCTGACATGGGCGGTGCCGGGAGCAGAAACAGCTTTTCCGTCAATACCATCCACATACTCCACCTCGCCGACAGCCTTAGCCGTAGTGGTACCGTATGCGGCATCCAGATTGGAATCAAAGAAATAGGCGGCGGTCAGCTTGCTTGTATCAATATAATCGCCCAACGAGCGGGTGGTTGCATGGGAAACCAAAACCATTCCCATCAGCAATACCACCGCACAGCAAAGTGCGAACCATCGTTTCATCGTTTTCATTTTTCTTCTCCTAAATAATTATAAACCTTATGTAACCGTTAAACCAATTCCGACATATGAGGTTCTTTTGAAATCCGAGGCGCAGCGCCTGTCAGATAAGAAATATCTCGGTATGCAGGAAGAGAATCATCGGCAAAAATACCTGCGGGCACCTGAGAGGTCCATCCCTTTTCGCAAAATTCGGGCGCTTGAATATCAAAGGCATAAAGAACGATTGCAGCCAGATCACGAACATTCATTTCTGCAACATTTCCTTTGGCAACATCCTTGCCCGTTGCGGCAAAAGTAACGTATCTTTCTCCAACGCTCCATCCGCCGTGGTGGCCGCGCCCGCCTTCGTCCGGAGGCGTACCGCCATGATCGGCAATGACTATGAAGAGAGTGTCCTCCAACATCCCCGCCTCCTTGACAGCGTTGTAAATATCCCCCACCAATACATCCACCTCGCTGATCCGTTGCAGATGAGCAGGGGTGCCGTAACCGTTTCGATGGCCGGCGCTGTCTACACTGTCAAATTGAATAAAGAGAAAGTCGGGCTTTTGATTTCGAATATAATCACAGATCAAGGGAGTAAGATCATCATCTCCCCCGGTTTCTTTGGAAACCTCTAAATTATTCTCTACGATCCCGAAGTTAATGCAATTCCAATTGCAATAGGCGCCCAGCGTTGCTTGGGGATAAGCCTCTCTGATTCTGCGAAAGAGCGTGGGAAAAGGAGAATCTATGGGATACGGGTTCTCGGAAACAACTTGATTGGTAAGCCCATGGACCTCAGGCCCCACCCCTACCAGCATAGAACCCCAGCATTCTGCGCTGATGGATGGGTTAGAAGCCAAAGCGCTATAAGTAACAGCACCGTTTTTGAAAATTTGATCAAAAACAGGGGTTTTGGCATCTTTAATAAAAGAACCCGCCCCGTCAATTCCGACCACAATTACATGAGAGTATTTTTTGCCCATTGTTTTCATTACCCCTTAAATAACATTATATTGATTTTCTTTATAGAGTTCCTTGATCTCATCCGACAATCCATCGTTGGTAACATAGGTAAATGCCCGCCTCATTTCGGAGATCCGGTAGAGGGCTTTCTTTTGAAATTTACTGCTGTCGGCGAGGATATAGACCGATTCTGCGGAATTGATATACTGCTTTTGTATCGGCAGAAGATCGCAATGATAATCGGTCAGTCCACACTCCAACGAGATTCCCGTTGGAAATACAAATACCTTATTCATATGCAGGCTTTCCAGCATATTGAGGGTCAGCATCCCGCAGAAGGCACGCTCATCCTCCAAAAACTGACCGCCACACAATATCACCTTTAAACCCTTAACACCGTGCAATTCATAAAACACGTCTAAAGAATGGGTAACGATGGTAAGCTTCGTAAATCGCTCTTTGATGGCGGTTGCCAAAAACAAGGCCGTGCTTCCTGTGTCGATCCCAATCACATCCCCCTCGTTGATGAATTCCGCCGCCTTTTGGGCGAGATTTTCTTTTTGCTCTCCATATTCTGTGATTCGCCGATGAAATGCATAAAAGGGTTTGATATGATCCGCCTTGATTGCCCCTCCGTGTGCCCGGGTAAGCGCTCCCTGCCGTTCCAGAATCAAAAGATCCTTTCGAATCGTTTCAAGCGAAACATCAAACAGCTCCACCAATTCTGTTGTTTTTGCCGAGCCGTTGTTATTGATTAACTCGCAGATACATCTTTGACGCTCTTTTGCGATCATTTCCAACTTTCTCCTATAAATTCCAATTTTTGTTTTATTCTAACACATTAAAATCAGAAAATCAAGGGGCTTTCTCTTTCGAATATAGTTCTCTTTTTCAAGAATTAAAAATTCAAGCGGATATAACCAAAGTTATATCCGCTTGCTTTTTAGTTTAGTTTCGTTAAACCGTAGTTCATCGCTCGATTATCGGTTTACCAAGCTCCTGCGCTAACGCATTTAAACTACGCCCAAAACCAATTGGAAGGAGCTAAAGCCGCTTCCCTTATGATCGGAAAGATAAATCGAATTTAAGTAAATTACAACACCATCCGTCAGCGTAACCCGATATGCCGCGCGTTCTTGCCTGGTTTTGCCCGATACGCCAACAGAGGTATTAATACTGATGTTTTCCAAATCAACAGAACTCGCTTTTCTGCCCGCTAAATAAGTGCTCATTTGCGCAAGAGCATCTTCGGATGCTTCTGCAGCCTGAGGATGCAACAGCGCCTTGGCATCGGAGATGTTGTCATCAGCCAAAACCGACATCATTTCTTCAACCTTTTGGGTAGCTTCTGCCTTCCCGGGCAAATTACCCGACATGTTTTGCGTGAAAAAGCAGGCAGTCAAGCAGCCAAGGGAAACCAAAAGAACCAGGGTAATGCAAATAATCTTCTTCATCGATGGAGCCCCTTTCTTTTTCTGTTTTTTAGTTTTCTATCTAATTCAATTATACAATAGTAGCACATAGAAATCAAGAAAATTCCATCCGCCAAGCTCAAGCACCATCGAATTTGACATTATCCCTGCCTGCAGCTATAATAAAACCATCATAAAACGAAAGGTTCACTGAATGATGAAGCATATTTTATTTATCTGCCATGGCAATATCTGCCGCTCCCCCATTGCCGAATATGTATTTAAGGATATGACCCAAGGAAAGGAGTTGCTGATCGAATCGATGGCGGTTTCCGCCGAGGAATTGGGCAATCCCATCTATCCGCCCGCCGCCGCAGTTTTGCGCCGCCGCGGGATTCCCTTCGGTAACCATCGCGCCCGCCGCATTACCAAGGCGGATTATGATCGCTTCGATCTGATCCTGATGATGGAGGAATATAATCGCAGCCGCCTGATGCAGATCATCGGCAGCGATCCCGAGGGAAAGGTCTGCCGCCTGATGGATCTTACCGATACCCCCTGCGATATCGAAGATCCTTGGTTCAGCGGTAATTTCGATCGGGTCTTTGATCAGATTCAGGAGGGCTGCCAAGCCCTTTTAAAACGCATTGAGGAAGAATAAACTTTCAAAAGCCTCCGAAACCGGAGGCTTTTTATATTAAAAACCAATGTTCTTGCTGTATTTTGCATCAGTCGCAATCGGGTATAACATAGGTTTCGTTCGGCGCAACGCTTAGATAAACATCACCCCTTATCATCCTCGCATCATTGATCTCAATAATGCCGGATAACATATCATTTTGGAAAGATATGGCTTTGTCTTGATTTATCAAATAAAGATTTGCCTCTCCTTGCGGTGACATCAGGCATATCATTTCTCTTGTTGCAACAACTATATTATCACATCGATCCGATTGCAATTCATAGGTTTTATCGGTATATATGTCTTTAAATATATATGCGCCTTCTTCATATCCGATCTGATATATGAAGCTATTGCCAAACTCGCTCCCCTCAACCCGATCAAACACCTTATACTCATTTGTTTCGCAATTAAATACCATGGGGCAAAGATTTTCATTATAAGCAATTGCGAGGCTCGATTCCCCTATAAAACCAATTTCATCCGAAAATAGCTCGGCAGGTACTTTTTCAAGCCTTGTTTCTGCGCCGGTGGCTACTTCCCGCAAAAACCATTCGCCCTTATTCCCATCTGTTTTGGATGTATATCGATTGGAGCGATACAGCAGATATTTTTGATTTTCCGATACTTCCACATCGATTGCAAGCTTTAGCTTTCCGCCCTTTGCAAAATCGTCTTCTTCCTCAACAATCGGTGTTAAATCTCCGGTTTCTAAATTGATAAAATAGCTGTTCCATAGCGTGCCCAAATCCAGCCAAATAATAGCGTTATTTTCATCAAATGAAGTAATCTTTACAATATTTTTGCTTTGATTTTTTGTATAGATTTCTCCATCTTGAATTACATAATCAAAGCTGAATGAATATCTCTCATCATTGTAAATTTTCGTTCCGCTTATTCTCTTTTCACTTAATTTAGTAAGCTTATTGCCGTCAAAATAATTAACATCTCCATCTTTGATAAAGAATCCGTTCGGGGTCACTTCATATCCAATGAATTTTGTTATTTTAATATTCTCTTCGAATTGGGCCGAAAGCCATTCAAAAAATGTAGGAAGAGTCATTGCCGATACCCCAATTGTAAGCATCGCGATAATTAAGCAAGAAATCATTATAATTACCGCGGGCCGTGTTTTAGCCAAATTCTTTTTTGGGGCCTTAAGATCAAGCGTTTCATCAATCCAATTGGTTGGTGTTTTAATGTCGTTTAATTGTTTTAAATCCATGTCATCCTCCTGTTATTTAAGTACTGGCGCCGCTCAAAAGATAAATGCGGTCCGTTTCATTTAAAAGATCGTTGAGTAAAACTTTTGTCTTTGCATCAACATTTTCGGAAGCAAGATGCTCTCTAATCCTTTTTTGGACTTTCAAAATATTGTTTCCATCAATAATTCCTACCCCGTTTGTATATTGATCCGGAACCTTAAAGGCTAAAAGCGTAGGATTTTCAATGAAAATATTCACAATCTCATCTTCGTAATATTCAAGCTTTGTATCCGCCATCAGTGCATAAAAGCCCCCATCATCGTCTGAAATATCAACGCAAATATGTTTATACTGTTCGGGCTGCTTGGTTTGCTCCTTTTCATTTATTTCGGGCGTCATTTCGCAAGGAAGCTCTTCAGCTTTTTGACATCCGAACAAAATCGGAATCAAAAAAATGAGCAACACGATGCTAATCCTTTTTTTCATCATCATTTTCCTTCATTACCACTTCAATTTTTGCTTTAGCTCGCCGAATTCGGCTTTTTACTGTATTGATGTTAAGTTTTAATATTTTAGAGATTTCCGAAGTAGTATAGCCCTGATAATAATGTAAATATATAATTTCTCTGTATTTTTGAGGCAATGAACGCATAAATTCAATCGTTTCGATGCATTCATAACCATCGGTAAATTCCTTATAACGTTCAGGGGATGATTCAAAAACAATGTTTTTTCTCCAATATGATTTATTGAAATCGTTACATTCATTGCAAGCTACGCGTATCAGCCACGCTTTTAAATGATCAATGTCATTAAAGCTTGTTTTTGCAATATGCAGTTTCAAAAAAACATTTTGAAAACAATCCTTTGCATCCTCAATGTTGCGTAATTTTAAAATACAAATTTTTGTAATGTCATTGGAAAATCGGTTTACAACCTCCGAAAACTCTAATCCGGCATATTTTTTACACATTTGCTTCTCCTTTCTCTATATAAGAAACGATTGATCGATATCGTTTGGGTGCAAAAAAATAAAAAAATTTCAAAAAGCAACAGATAAAGCCCCGCAAACCGCCGCGCTGCATCTGCCCCTCGGCAGCGCAAAGCATCGCGCCTCCCAACACGCTCCGCGTGTCGTAGTAAGGTTCCTGCGGCACCTAAAACAAAAACTGCCTCGGCATCAGCCGAGGCAGTTTTTGTGGCAGGGGCAGTAGGAATCGAACCCACGACACGCGGTTTTGGAGTGGATGTGAAACATCAAATCACCGCACAAAACCTAAGGATTCAAGCCGCATTCAAGAGCATTAAAAATATTCTTCTGCTTTTTGATGCTATGTTGATGCTATATCCATCTCAACTTTTCACTTGCCAAACTAATTATAATATCCGTTGCTATACTTTTGCTTATATGTTAAAATACTGTTATTACCAAGACAAAGGAGTATATGGATTGAATCACGGTGTAAAATTTTATAGCAGCAACGATATGTCATGCGGACATAACTTAACTGAGGCCGAACAAATCATTCTTAGTTTTAACGAAAATACCATTTATTCAGACATTAACAAAATAATTGAATTATTTAATATAAAATGTTTTTTTGACAACAACATTTATCTCACGGCATGGACTGAAACAACTCTAAAAAAATACTCTACTATTGTGAAATCCTTTGGCAAAACTATCGGATTATTCTTTTCAAAAATCAATGATTCAAACATAGCCAATATTTATAATCAAGTTGATCGACTTTACAAGTCTGATTTTTGGAATTTAATCGAATACCATAACGTATACAAACGAATATCTTTTGCTCAAGTATCGGAGATTCTTAGCCAACATCTCTCTGCAATGTCAGAACTTTTGTATCATAAAAAGATCGTTTACTTCTATGATGATGATCTTGCTAATGTGTTGACAACCAATGTGAGATATGCTGAATTAGTTATTAGCGCGTATGTTCTAAGACAAAACAAAAATTCTAAAAAATATTTTTTGCCATCAGCATTGACTAATGAAAATAAAAAAACCATTTTAAAAAACTATATTATTTGGGAAAAAGCCAACCCTAATTATCTAAAATTATTAGCAACATTGAAAAAATGTGATGGTTTTATTACTGATGATGCAATACGTTATAGCGCACATAAACGATATCAAGAGTATTGGGCGAACGCCACGAACGATCCATCCTTCAAATTGCTCACATATAAGGTCTCCGTTTCATTTTACGACGATAGCACTGCCGCCCCTACACAAAAAGCCCCATCTGACGAAAACACACTCTCTCTTTCATACGGAATAACATGGATTAAAGAAAATCTTGATTTTCCGACTTTGCTAAATAATTTCATTTATCTGTTTGGCTACGTAGACCATCAATTCCGGTGTCAATATTTAGCCAATCCCACAAAACTGGGTGTTCTTGAAAGGTTTTTGGGATTGGATAGTGATCGAACTTACCGCACGGGGATTGACTATGATTTACAGCGGCTATCTTCTGTCCAACAAATGATAGGTTATTTGGAGATATTAGAAAAACACGATATTAAAATTGAAGAGATTTTTAAATGGTTCTTTGAAATATATTTGCCTAATGAATTTTCTGTCAAAGGTTTTGTTTATGTTACACCATCTCAAAATGCAAGCCTTCTTGAAAAAATCTTAATCTTAATAACTCAAATCGACAGCGTTATTAAACAATTTAATCTCTATGTTGAAAATTCTTTGGTTGATAGAGAGTATTTCGAATTTTCATCATCTCTATACAAAATCTCGGATACCCCAAGCATAGTTAATGATAAATATATTTATCCTAACAGTAATAACATTAAAACAGCAATGGAGTTGATGTTTTCTGATCAATCTATGTTATATTATACAGAAAAAACAGGAGAAAAATATACCAATCTCCCAGAATTATTGTTCAACGAAAACTTTTCAATCGAAGATTTCGAATCATATAATCACAACAATATTACATGGTTATTGGATAACAACTACACCTTCATTAATGATACCGGCTACTTAAAAATCGATAAATATATCGCATATTTTCTTAAAGATTTATACGAAAACGGAGTAGTATCATACTCATACTACAAACAACATTTACCCAAAATAAAACCCAAACTGGAGTCTTGGATTGATAACAATGATTTAAAAATCAAAAATACATTGTTCACCGAACAGGAGCAGAATTATATTGATTATATGTTAAATGTTCAACAGTTCAATAATGGTCCTGAATTAAGAAATAGATATGTTCATGGCACTTTTCCATTAGAAGAAAAGAATCAAGAACAGGACTATATCGAACTTTTAAAAATTATGGTGTTGATTATAATCAAAATTAATGAGGAGTTTTGCTTAAAATTCCCTATTTGAAATTATAAATATTAGCATAAAACTTTTTTAAATGCCATTGCTATAAATCTTAAACAAAGTGAAGAATGTATTTACATTTGAAGAAAAAACACCTCCTAAACCGTAATTGGTTTAGGAGGCATTTCTTCTTCGTTTATACAAAAGCCCAAAAGTGATTGTCTTTTATACTAGTCAAATTCAACCAATCTCTCTTCAGCCTCCGATTTCTCTTGATCCTCTAATTCTTTGATTTTTGCATCTATCCGTTTTATAAGTTCATCAATATACAGAGGACTACTGCTCAAACTCTTGATTTTTCTTTCATAATAATCCAACTGATCTTGATCTTTTTTCAAAATAGCTATATCTTTCTTTGCTGTTTCTAACAATTCTCTATCATCTCTTGCTTCTAACATTTTGAATATAAGTGTGATCCTATAATGACGTGCAGTTGTATAATCCGGTTCAAATTCTAAACATTTGGAATAATCGGCATATGCGGCCTCATAATACTCTTCACCCATTTCCTCATAACTTATCGCTCTATTGAAGTATATCGTATTATTTTCCGCATTTTCTTCTAATGCAAGAATAAAATACCTCAACGCCTCCTCATGCATATTATTGTCCTGATACAAACACGCTATGTTACAATAATAATCACTTGCATCTTCATTTTTTTCTTTAAGTAAATCTATGGCTTTGTGATAAAATTTGTTTGCCTTTTTAAAATAATAATCAAATCTCTCGTTTCGTCTTTTGGCGTATATGAATTGCTTAGTGTATATGACACCCATTGCATTATAATATACATCCTCTGATAGCCCCAACTTTTTTGCTTGATTAAAGTCTCTCTCAGCCTGTTCAAATTCATTAATATCATCAAAAAGACTTCCTCTTGCAAAATACATTTCAGATGATTGTACCATATTATTGTCAATAATATAGCTAGATAATGAATTGATTTTTTCTCTTGTTGTCAATTTTGAGGTTTCAACACTCATCACCTTGGCATATGATTTTGCCTCTTTGGCGTACGAGTATACTTCGTTCACCATTTTTTCTAATTTTTCTTGTTTTTCATCATAATGTTTAGGAAGTCTTAACGCTATGATAGTATTCACTATCGTTGTAATACCAAATATACAACCAACAAAAGCAATTATTTTGTCAATTGTTGAATCTGCTTTTTGCGCCAATTCACCATAATATGATTCATATAATTCTTCCAGATTTTCTTCAGTTTCAAACTTGTCATATATGCTATTGGCAATTATATTTTCTATATTAGTTTTTTCTTCCGCTATATATTTTCGAATATTATGACACTCAATTAATGTGACCATAGTTATTGCAATGGTTATTGCCAATAAAACTAAAAATATAATATTTGTTGTTGATCTTATTTTAAACATTTGAATATCCCTTCTATTTCAAACAAGCCTGCCGCAAAACGGCAGGCTTGTTTTTTAGATATTATTTTGCGCGGTACTGAACCCACTTCTGAACATTG
>JAZQDS010000110.1:0-5831 GCA_045546895.1 Eubacteriales bacterium
CAAAGAATTTTAAGGGAGCGGATTTTTGAGTTTGCAAGGCACAAAACGCAGTTCATCCTGACGGATGAACGAGTATTTTAACATAGCAAAGGCGAAAATCCGCCCCTTAAAATCAGGTTCGGATCATTCGTGTTTGCTTAATGAAAGGAGAATTGAACCATGATCCGTCAAATTTCTGTATTCATTGAAAATAAGCAGGGCTCGCTGGCCGAAACCGCGGGTATCCTTGCCGAAAAAAAGGTAAATATCCGCGCAATGACCCTCGCCGATACAACCAAATACGGCGTTCTTCGCATGATTGTCGATGATGCCGCTGCCGCGCAGCAAGCGCTGCAGGATGCAGGTTATCTTACCCGCATCAACGATGTTGTTGCGGTATTGATGCCTGATACCGCCGGCGCGCTCCATGATGTTATCGACCTTCTGGATAAGGTCGGAGTCAATGTGGAGTATCTCTATGCCTTCAATCATGGCAAGGCCAATAATGCCTATGTGGTATTGCGGGTCCACGATCCCGCCCTCACCGACGAGACCCTCACCCAAAACGGCTTCGCCATTTTGGATGCCGATGCGCTGGCAAAGATGTAATCACCAAAAAAGACCTTGAGAATTTTTCTCAAGGTCTTTTTCTTTGATGATTTGCACCAAAACGCAGGAATAAATCGGTTATAGCACCTGCTTGATCTTTTCCAGAAGCGCAGGATCAGCAGCCTCTCCTTCATAGGCAGGAATAAAGGTTACCCTTTGAATATCGCCGCCGAAGAGCGTTTTAAACCAGATAAGGGCGGCAGCATAGCGCCCATAGAGATGGCTCAGGTGGTAGCCATCTCGGTTGATGCTCATTCCGCCCCGCTGAGGATCAAATTCCGGCAGCTCCTCTCGAAGCTTCTGAATCGCCTCTCCTACCGGGATCAGCGGCGCTCCGATTCGCTCCGCCATCCGGCGGTTGGTCTCCACCAACCGCTGAAACATCTCTTGCTGATCATCATGATAAAATCCATAATGCCGATGCTTCGCATTTTTTTCATAGGCCCATGTCTGATGAAGATAAATCTTCGCCTTGGGGCAGGCCGCCTTCACAACCGCCAGCAGATCCTCCAGATAAGGCAGCCAATGCTCGGGAAGCCCCGAATATCCGCTGGCCTGCTGAAGGGTAATGATTTCCCATTCCTCCGCTGCAAGCGCCTCCCGAAGCCCGATCTTGCGCAGAGCGGCGCCATTGATCTCGTAAGCATAGACCGCCGCATCCTGCTGATAAAATTCCATATGCTGCTCCAGCGAGCAGCCGCTATAAAAGAGATTTGCAAAATAATGCTCCTCCCCCGCCGATGCGCAAATATCATAAAGCCAGCGATGAGCATCCTGAGAAAAGCTATTGCCGATGCTTAAAATTTTCATAATTTAATATACTCCCTTCCGGCGCCGGTAAGGGTCACCGCCCGCTCATAGCCGCAGCTTTTGGCCAAAGCGACCGCGATATCAAAGCCCGCGCCGAGATATTCTTTATCATGGCAATCGCCGGTAATGATAATCTCGCCGCCCAGCTCCCGAATATAGGAAAGCAGCGCAGAGCGCGGATAGGGGGTAGAGCGGCATTTGCGGCTCATCGCCCCAACATTGATTTCAAAAAGCCCGCCGCCGGGAATCAATGCCCGAGCAGCGGCGCGCGCCGCTTCCTGATAGCGGGGATGGTTTTCATCAAAGAGCGGCTCCAGCTCCTGAAATTTCGTTACCAGATCGAAATGCCCGATGATGGTCGGAGCGCCGAGCTTTGCCATATGAGCGTAATAATCCTCAATAAAGGCATAGGCATCGCCATCATACTCCTCGATGCATTTTTTAAAGCATTCCAGATTATGATCCACCTCGCAGATATGCCCGCCGCGGGGCATTCCATGCACCGAGCCGATAACATAATCATAGCCCTCGGGCGGAAAAAGGCTGTAATAATCCTGCTCGATCCCGCAAAGGATCTCAATTTGATCGGCATATTGCGCCCGCAGCCGCGCGATCTCCGCCCGATATGCGGCGATCTTTTCCTTCGGCATTCCCCAGCTGCGGCCATCGCCCATCGCCGAATGATCGGAAAAGCCAAGGGTTTTAAAGCCCCGCGCAATGGCGGCGATCACCATCTCTTCGGGGGGATTTTCGCCATCGCTGAAATGGGTATGAACATGGAAATCCGCCCGGATCATACCATCTTCTCCTGCTTCACCTTATGATCGATGATATGGCGGCCGGCCAGTTCCTTGCGGATATCTTCCACCGAGATGCCCATCTCCACCATCAGAACCATAATATGATAGGCCAGATCGGCGATCTCATAAACGGTCTCCTTTTGATCCTCCGCCTTGGCGGCGATAATCACCTCGGTGCTCTCCTCCCCTACCTTCTTTAAGATCTTATCCAAGCCCTTTTGGAAAAGATAGGTAGTATAAGAGCCCTCGGGCAGCTGCTCCTTGCGGCCCTGCAGCAGGGCGTAAAGCCCCTCCATCGAGAAGGGCTCCTCGCCGCTTTCATAGAGCGGCTTCATAAAGCAGCTCTCGCTGCCGGTATGGCAGGCGGGGCCGTCTTTTTTTACCTTCACCACCAGCGCATCGTTATCGCAATCGGCGGTAATGGAAAGGATATGCTGATAATTCCCGCTGGTCTCGCCCTTCAGCCAAAGCTCTTGGCGGGAGCGGCTCCAAAAGCAGGTCAGCCCTTTTTCCATGGAGATTTTCAGACTCTCCCGGTTCATATAGGCAAGGGTCAGCACCTGCTTGCTAACAGAATCCACCACGATTGCCGGGATCAGACCTTTTTCATCAAATTTAAGTGTATCAATGTTCAGCATGTCATAACCTCACAAGGACATCGTTCTTTTTCAGTTCCCGTTTTAATTCCGGGATAGGGATCTCGCCAAAATGGAACACAGAGGCCGCAAGTCCCGCGTCAATATCCGGGATCGCTTTAAAAAGCTCCACAAAATGCCCCACAGAACCGGCACCGCCGGAAGCAATGACGGGTACGTTTACCGCATCACAGACTGCCTGGAGCATTTCCAAGTCGAAGCCGCCCTTCACACCGTCGGTATCGATGGAGTTGACCACCACTTCTCCGGCACCCAGGGCCACGCCCTTTTTGATCCATTCGATGGCCTCCATACCGGTATCCTCCCGGCCACCCTTGGCAAATACATGGAATAGGCCGTCCACCCGCTTGATATCCACGGACAGCACCACACACTGGTTTCCGTATTTCTGGGCCGCTTCCGCGATGAGCTGGGGATTGCGGATGGCACCGGAATTGACGCTGACCTTATCGGCGCCGCATTTTAACACCCGGTCAAAATCTTCCACACTGTTGATACCGCCGCCCACTGTCAGAGGAATAAAGATCTGGGATGCAACCTCACGCAGAATGTCCGTGAACAGCTGCCGGCCTTCTGCAGAAGCGGTGATATCATAAAAAACCAGCTCATCCGCACCGTTGTCGGAATAATACCGCGCCAATGCAACCGGAAAGGACACATCACTCAGCCCCTGGAAATTGACACCCTTGACCACCCGGCCGTTTTTGATATCCAGACAGGGAATGATTCTTTTTGTGATCATTTCGCTACCTCCAGTGCTTCTTTCAAATCAATGGCCCCGGTGTAATAAGCCTTACCAATAATAGCCCCATAAAGCTCCATGCTGCGCAGCTGGCGGATATCCTCCATGGTGCTTACGCCGCCGGATGCGGTGATATCCATGGAATACTTCTGGGAAAGCGTCCGGTAAAGCTCCAAATTGGTGCCTCGCATGGCACCATCCCGGGAAATATCCGTACAAATCACGTTTTGAATGCCCATGGCTTCCATTTTTCGCAAAAACGCATCCAGGGTCAGATCCACAGTTTCCAGCCAGCCCTTGATGGCAATGCAGCCATCCTTCACATCCGCACCCACGGCAATTTTGCCGGGGTAGGCAGTAATCGCTTCCTGCAAAAATGCCGGGTCATTGACAGCCGCTGTACCCAGAATGATCCGGGAAACACCGGCATCCAGATACCGCTTCACCGTTTCCATGCTGCGGATACCCCCGCCGATCTCCACAAACAGACCGGTTTCCCGGACAACCCGCTCCACAATGGCGAGATTAGGGGTAGTGCCGTCTTTGGCACCCTCCAAATCCACCATATGGACGTGGGCCGCACCGGCAGCTTTGAAATCCCGGGCGATCTCGACGGGATTTTCGCTGTACACAGTCATATTCTGATAGTCCCCTTTATACAGGCGGACCGCTTTTTGATCGTATAAGTCAATGGCAGGAAATAAGATCATAGGGTTTCCTCCCGTTCGCAAAAGCCCCGCAGGATTCTCAGTCCCACTTCCCCGCTCTTCTCCGGGTGAAACTGGCAGCCCATCACATTCCCCAGTTCTACTGCGGCAGTCAGCGCCGCACCGTATTCTGCGGTTGCAATGCGGCTTTCCTCGCAGCCGTCAGCAAAATAGGAATGGACAAAATAGACGAAATCTCCATCCTTAATGTACCGGAACAGCTTGCTGTCCCGGGTAAATTTCAAAGAATTCCAGCCGATATGGGGAATTTTCAGATGATCCGGGATCCGCCCTTCCATAGGAATGACGCTGCCCTTTAAAAGACCCAGGCCCTGATGCTCACCATATTCATAGCTTCGCTCAAAAAGCATCTGCATACCCAGGCAAATGCCAAGGATGGGCTTTCCGGCTGCCGCCTGCGCAACGATCACCCGGTCCAGACCGGTGGATCTCAGCTTTTCGATGGCATCTCCAAAGGCACCCACACCGGGCAGGATCAGCTTGTCCGCTGCGGCAATCGCCTCCGGATCGGAGGTCACGACTGGCTCCGCGCCGATTTTTTGAATGGAGGAACACAGAGAAAATAGATTTCCCACACCGTAATCAATGATCGCGATCATTCTAACATCCCCTTGGTAGAAGGTACTTCGTTTGCAAATTCCGGGTCGATTTTTACCGCGGCTTTCAAGCTCCGGGCCACGGATTTGAATCCGCCTTCTATAATATGGTGAGAATTCCGTCCGGCCAGCTGCCGCAGATGCAGTGTAATGCCCGCATTCTGGGCAAAGGCGATCCAAAATTCCTGATCCAGCTCCGTATCATAGTCTCCCACCTTTTGTGTGGGAATCTGCAGATCATAATAACAGCCGCCCCTGCCGGAAATATCCACGGCAGAGAGGATCAGGGCTTCATCCATAGGAAGTGTCATATTCCCATAGCGGATGATTCCCTTTTTGTCACCCAGCGCCTGGGAAAAGGCTTTACCGAGGCAAATGCCGATGTCTTCGACTGTGTGATGATAGTCCACATGAGTATCGCCAATACAGGAAACGGTCAGGTCAAACCGTCCATGCCGGGCAAAGAGGGTCAGCATATGATCCAGAAAGCCGCAGCCGGTCTTACAGTCAGAAATACCGGTACCGTCCAGATTCAGCGTTAAACAGATATCTGTTTCCGCAGTTTTGCGATTGATTTGGGCATTTCTCATAGGGCTTTCTCCTCTCTGATCTGCTCGATGGTACGGATCAGAACCTTCATCTGTTTCTCTGTGCCGATGGTGATGCGGTTATAGTCCCGGATGCGTTCCTTGTCAAAATGCCGCACCAGCACTCCCCGCTTTTTCAGTTCCTGATACAGTTCCGCTCCGCCGATCCAAGATGATCTGGCAAACACAAAATTCGCATAAGATGGAATTACATCAAAATCCAACTTTTTAAGCGCACTTTCTGTAAACCTCCGGTTGCATCCGATGGTTTTACAGTTATTATCAAAATAATCCTGTTCTTCCAATGCAGCAATGCCCGCAGCC
>JAZQDS010000111.1:0-21451 GCA_045546895.1 Eubacteriales bacterium
ACGGGATTATATTTTTGAGAGATTATTTTGCGCTCAGCTCTTTTTTATGCTGCCGATAGAGGCGCAGATAGCGGCGGGTATAAAGCAGCATCGAGAGAACAAAGAAAGCGGATTCCAGCGAAACCAAAAGGATAACAACGAGATTGGGCAGCTGCGGCAGGCTTAAAAGCAGCATCGAGATCAAAAAGAAAAGGACAGTAGTTAATTTACCGTACCATACCGAGCCTTCTACCGTATCGGTTTTATGGATAAAGATCAGCCCGATAATGCCCATATAGATTTCCTTGAGAAGCAGCAGCGCCAGCATAAAGCGAACCGGCGGCAGCCGCCAAGCAAGGCAGCCTGCGATAACAATCTGGGTAAGCTTATCGGCGATGGGATCGATGATCTTACCCCAATCGGTAACCATATTGAAATGGCGGGCAATCCAGCCATCAATTACATCAGTCAGCGCGGAAAGGATCATAATGATCGCGGCGGCAGTATACGCCTTTTCATAGCAATAAAGCCATAAAAAGAGCGGAATCAGCGCCAATCGCAGATAACTGAGCAGATTGGGAATGGTGAAAAATTGATTGTGAAAACGGGTCTGCTTCAATGCAGAGCCTCCTTTTTTGAAAAATATTCTAAATACTATTATATTCCATTTTTGGATTTTTTGCAAGAAAATTGGAAAGATTTTAAAAAATATTCAATCTTTTTTAAAGGTTTAAAAATACAATGGCACCAAGCCCGAGAATGACGGCTATAAATTGCTGGAGGGTCAGCTTTTCTTTATAGAAGAAAACCGATACCGCAACCATGCAGAGGGTTCCTCCGGCGCTGATCATCGGAAACATCAGCGAGGCGGGCATGGCATTGGAAAGAATAAGAACAAAGAGGTTGGTAATTCCATTGGAAAGACCGCCGATGGCGCTCCAAAGGCCGCCTGATTTTATTTGAGCAGGAATCCCCTTGCGATCGCTGATCAAAGCAGCGATCAGCGTAATCGCAACAACGATCAGCAGGGCGATGATCATAAATTCATTCTTGAATTGCCCCTCAAAGCTGCGCTGCTGCAGATTGGCGAAGGTGGAGCAGCCGCCGTTGCCCAAAAAGGCAAGGGAAACAAAAAGAAGCCATTTGGGGGTGATCTTAATATGCTCCTCGCTTTTTTTGCCCATATTGATAAAAAGGAGCGAGAGCATCAGCAGCCCCAGCCCGATCCAAAGCATCAGATCGGCAGATTCCTTATAAAGAATCAGCCCCGCAATGGTAGGGATAATCAGCGAATAGGAAACGATCAGCGAGGTCAGCGCCAAAGAGCCCTCCCGAATGGCAAGAAAAAGGAAGATGACTGCCATGGAATAGGTAACGGCAAAGCCGATGGAATAGGGCAGAAGCGCAAGCTGAAAATCCAGCCCCTCTCCGATGGAATTAAAAAGAAAAACAATCAATGCAAAAAGGGAGCTGATTGCAGCAAAGAAAAAAGCACCGCTGCCCTTGGCCCGATCCGAAGAAATTCGCTTGGTGATATTTTGCAGCGAGAGGGTAAGGATAACGCCGAGTAATAAAAGAACATTGATCATAAGCCATACTCCTAATAATAATATAAAAAGTATTATAGCGATTTAAAAAGAAAAAATCAAGAGTGGCGGTGGTATTTTTTGCAAAACTATGCTATAATCAATTTGAATAAAATCGCAGGAAAAACGCCGGAAGAAAGGAACCGCAAAAATGACCCTGATTATTGCCGAAAAACCAAGCCTTGCCCGCAATATCGTTGCAGGGATCGGGAAATGCACCCGCCGCAACGGCTATTTTGAAGGAGAGGAATATTTGGTCACCTGGGCGTTTGGCCATCTTTTTTCCCTCTGCGATATTGAGGAATATACCGGCCCCACCGCCGGCGGGCGCTGGTCGATGGAAAATCTCCCCTGCTTTCCCGAGCAATTTCGCTTCCGGCTGCGCCAAGGCGCTGATAAGCAGCCCGATGAGGGGGTCGCTCGCCAATTCGAATTGATCCGCGCTCTTTGCGCAAGGGAGGATGTGGATCGGATTGTGAATGCAGGAGATGCCGATCGGGAGGGCGAGATTATTATCCGCCTTTGCGTTGATCATACCGGCGTGAAAAAGCCCTTCTACCGCCTTTGGCTCCCTGATCAGACTCCCGAAACGGTGGCGGAGGCGCTGGCCTCTATGAAGGAAGAGAGCGAATATCAGAATTTGGCGGATGAGGGATTTGCCCGTACTTTTGTGGATTGGCTTTACGGTGTCAATCTCACCCGCTATGCCACTCTGAAAACGGGGGTTTTGCTGCGGGTAGGCAGAGTGATTGTGCCGATCATTAAGGCGATCTACGATCGGGATAAGGCGATCGAGAATTTCACCCCCGAGCTTTATTATGCGGTGGTCAGCAATACCGAAACCAAGGGCGAGCCCATCGAGCTGATCTCTAAACGAAAATTTGATAAAAACAGCAAGCAAAAGGCGGAGGAATATGCCGCCCTGCTGAATGCTGCGCCCGCAACGGTGGCGGAAAAGAAAAAGAAAAAAACCACTCTTCAGCCGGGCAAGCTCTATTCCTTATCCAAGCTGCAGAATGTTTTGGGCAAGAAATATAAAATGCCGATGGAGGAGAGCCTGAAGCTTACGCAGGAGCTCTATGAGGCGGGCTATATTACCTATCCGCGCACCAATTCCGAATATCTTGCGGAGCAGGAAAAGGATAAGATTAAAAAGATCATTGAGGTGGTGGCCGCCCAAAAATATAAGGTAAAATTCCGCGATGGAAAAAGCATCTTTGATGATAGCAAGATCGAATCCCATTCCGCGCTGACGCCGACTCATAAATTTCCCTCGCCCGAGCGGCTGACCGATCGGCAAAAGCTGGTTTACGGCACGATCTTGCGCCGTTTTGCGGCGGTATTTTGCGCCGAGGATTGCATTGCGGAAAAGGCGGAGATGCTGATCAAGGTAGGGGAGCTGGAGGAATTTCGCCTGAAGGGAACCATGATCCTTCAAAAGGGCTGGCTGGAATATGATGATAGCGGCCAAAAGAATAAAATGCTCCCTCCGCTGGAGATCGGTGATGCGGTAAACACTGCCTTTGCCCCCAAGGAAAAGGAAACCTCGCCGCCCCGCCATTATACCATCGAAACGCTGAATAATTACCTGAAAAACCCTTTCCGCGAGGATAAAGCTGCTGCGGAAGAGGGGGATGATCGGGAGGAATATCGCGCGATGTTTGAGGGGCTGGAGCTGGGAACAGAGGCTACCAGAACCGGCATCATCGGGAATGCCATCAAAAGCGAATATATTGCTCTGAAAAAGGATACCTATCATCTCTTGCCCGGCGGCGCTTATCTCATTGAGGAGCTGGAGCGAATGGGGATTGAGATGGATAAATATAAAACCAGTATGCTGGGCCAAGCGCTGAAAAAGGTATATCGAGGCGAGATCAAGGTGGAGGATAGCGTTGCCATTGCGCAAAAGGAAATCCAAGGCGTTTTTGCTCCCAAGGAGCAATCCCCCGAGGAAGATACCGAAACAGGGCTTTACGGCGATGAAATCGGCGCTTGCCCCCTTTGCGGCGGGAAGGTTGTGAAGGGGCGCTACGGTTATGGCTGCCTGAATTATAAAGAGGGCTGCAAATTTCGCATCAACGGAGTCATCTGCAAGCGGGTAATCCCCATCGGCGCAGCGCGGGAGCTGCTGCGGGACGGAAAATGCCGCAAGCTTTCGGGCTTTATCTCCAAAAACGGCAAGCCCTTTGAGGCACGGCTGAAAATGGAAGAGGGACGCGCGGTTTTTGATTTCTGAAGCGAATGCGCTTATTTACAATCTTTTTGGGCGTTTAAACAATGTGATTGCATTTTATATTCGATTATAATATAATCAACAAAAATATAGAAAGAAGGAAAAGAGCATGGAAATTGGTGTTCAATTCTATACCCTGCGTAAGCATTGCGAGACCCTTGAAGACTTTGCAGCATCCTTAAAGCGTGTTGCGGAGATGGGCTATAAGAATGTTCAAATTTCGGGCACCTGCGCCTATGAGCCTCAATGGCTTAAGGAGCAGCTGGAGCGCAACGGGCTGCGCTGTGTTTTGACTCATATCAGCCGCGATCGGCTGATGGAGGAGCCGGAAAAGGTATTGGAGGATCATCGGATTTTCGATTGTCCGCTGATCGGAATGGGCGCGCCCTATTCGCTGGTCAAGGAGGGGGAAGAGGCCTTCCAAAAAACCTTGCAGCTGATTGATAAGGCGGCGCCGCTCTTTCGTGATAACGGCTCCTATTTTATGTATCATCATCATGCGATGGAATTCATTAAGGATGCCGAGGGGCGTACCTATTACGAGCGCCTTTTGGAGCGCTATGATGCCGCTACCATGGGCGTTACCTTGGATACCTTTTGGCTGCAGATGGGCGGCCAAAATCCCGCCAAGATTATCCGCAGCCTGAAGGGGCGGATTCCTGCGGTCCATTTAAAGGATTTCGGCGTTATTGATAATAAGACCTTCAAGATGATGGAGATCGGCTACGGCAATCTGGATTGGGATGAGATTTTTGCTGCCTGCGCCGATTCGGAGGTAAAATATTTGCTGGTAGAGCAGGATGATTGCAATGGCGAGGATCCCTTTGAATGCCTGCAAAGAAGCTATGAGTTTTTGAAAAAGAGAGGTTTTTAAAATGGATAAAATTCGTTTGGGCCTGATCGGACTTGGTAACATGGGCTGCAACCATGCAACAAATATTTTGGTAAAGGGGCTTTGCCCCGAGGTTGAAATCGCAGCGGTTGCGGATATTGATCCCGCGCGGATTGCTGCATTTCAGGAAAAATTCGGCGCTGATATTCCCGCATTTGCTTCCGCATCCGAAATGGAGGATGGGGCTGCGCTGGATGCGATATTAATCGCGGTGCCTCATTATGACCATCCCACCCTTGCCATCGAGGCAATGAAGAAAGGGCTGCATGTAATGTGCGAGAAGCCTGCCGGTGTCTATACCAAGCAGGTAAAGGAAATGAATGCGGTTGCCAAGGAGAGCGGCGTTATTTTCGGTATGATGTTTAATCAGCGTACCAACTGCGTTTATCGCAAGATGCGCGAGCTGGTAAAGGAAGGCGGCTATGGCGAGATCCGCCGCACCAATTGGATCATTACCAATTGGTATCGCCCGCAGGCTTATTATGATTCGGGCGCTTGGCGCGCCACTTGGAGCGGGGAAGGCGGCGGTGTTTTGCTCAATCAATGCCCCCATAATCTGGATCTTTGGCAATGGATCTGCGGAATGCCCGCAAAGGTCTTTACCAAGATGCAATTCGGCAAATGGCATGATATCGAGGTAGAAGACGATGTTACTACCTTTGTTGAATATCCCAACGGCGCTACCGGCACCTTTATTACCACCACCGGCGATTATCCCGGCACCAACCGCTTTGAGGTAACAATGGATAAGGCCAAGCTCGTTGTTGAGGATGAAAAGCTTTATCTTTGGGAGCTGGAAACCGCCGAGCCGGAATTCAGCGCCTCCAATACGATTCCCTTCGGCCATCCCGCAAAAACCTTCATCGAGGTAGAAACCGATGGTAAGAATGAAAAGCATCCCGGCGTATTGAATGCCTTTGCTGCCGCAATTCTGCGGGGTGAGCCGCTGGTTGCCGAAGGCATTGAGGGCATCAACGGCTTGACCCTTTCCAATGCGATGCATCTTTCCGCCTGGCTGGGCAAAGAGATTGAGCTTCCCTTTGATGATGATCTTTATTTTGAGCTGCTGATGGAGCGGGTAAAGACTTCCCGCCGCAAAGAGAATGTTGCTGCGGTAGCGGCAGCGGATCTTTCCGATACTTATAATTCTTAAAATCTGGAGGATAATCAAAATGAACTATCGTTTATCTGCATTTGCTGATGAAGCGGATAAGATGATCTCCGGCCAGATCGCTGCCATGCAGCGCAACGGCATTTCGCTGCTGGAAATCCGCGGCGTGGATGGCGAGAATATTTCCAAGATCTCTTTGGAAAAGGCGCGGGAGGTAGACCGCCGATTGAAGGATGGCGGCATTGCAGTCTGGTCCATCGGCTCCCCCACCGGTAAGATTACGCTGGAGGATGATTTCGAGGCGCATTTGGATGATTTTAAGCGTATGATCGAGATCGCCTATATTATGGACGCTAAGAATTTTCGCCTTTTCAGCTTCCATGAGGCCTATGAGAAGCCGCAGGAAGTATTGGAAAAGCTGAATTGTTTGGCAGAGGCTTCCAAGGGCAGCGGCGTTACTCTCTGCCTTGAAAATGAAAAGAAGGTATACGGCGATGAGCCTCAGCGGATGCTGGAGATTGTAAAAGCGCTGCCTTCGATTCGTACCGTATTTGATCCCGCCAACTATGTGCAGTGCGGGGTGGATACCCTCAAGGCCTGGGAGATGCTGAAGGATTATACCGAGTATCTGCATATTAAAGACGCCGTTTCCACCGGTTTGGTGGTCCCCGCCGGCCATGGGGAAGGCAATGTTGCTTTCATTGTTGAGGATTATCTAAAGCGCGGCGGCGAGGTGATGACCTTGGAGCCCCATCTTTCCAAATTCTGCGGGCTGGATGCCTTGGAGAAGGAGGAGCAAAAGAGCGTTGTTGGTTCGTTGGAATTCCGTTATAAGGATAATGATGAGGCTTTCGATGCCGCGGTTGATGCATTGAAGGCGATACTTACGGGAGTAAAATAATGAAAATTAAGGCAGGAATTATCGGGATCGGTAATATCGGCTCTGCCCATGCGGCTGCCATTTACGCAGGCAAGGTTGAGGGGATGGAGCTGGCTGCGATCTGCGATATTGACGAAGAACGGCGCGAATGGGTAAAAAAAGAAATGCCTGAGGTTGCGGTTTTTTCAGATAGCAACGCGTTCTTTGAAAAATCGGGAGTCGATGCGGTAATTATTGCAACGCCCCATTATCTTCATCCGCCGCTGATCATTGAGGCGCTGGAGCGGGGAATGCACGCTCTGACCGAAAAGCCCGCAGGGGTTCAGGTTAGCGCGGTACGCAAAATGATTGCTGCTGCCGAGAGGAGCGGCAAGCGCTTCGGCATTATGTGGAACCAGCGAACAAGCCCGCTTTATGCGGAGGTGCGGCGGCTGGTAAAGAGCGGCGCGCTGGGCAAGCCCCAGCGGCTGATCTGGCAGGCTACCGCTTGGTATCGCAAGCAGGAATATTATGATTCCGGCAGCTGGCGCGCCACCTGGAGCGGCGAGGGCGGCGGCGTATTGATGAATCAGGCGCCTCATCAGCTGGATCTGATGCAATGGATCTTCGGAATGCCGAGCGCAATCGAAGCGCGCTGCACCGAAGGGAAATATCATGAGATCGAGGTAGAGGATGATGCTACCCTGTTTTGCCGCTATGAGGACGGCCGCGAAGCGATCTTCTTTACCTCTACCGGCGAAAATCCCGGTACCAATCGATTGGAGATTTCCTTTTCCGAAGGAAAGCTGGTGGCGGAGCCCGGCAAGCTGACGATCTGGCAGGCGGGCGAGGATGGAAAAATGCATCCGACC
This sequence comes from Eubacteriales bacterium, assembly GCA_045546895.1. Lineage (GTDB taxonomy): Bacteria > Bacillota > Clostridia > Oscillospirales > QAKW01 > QAKW01. Next base: position 7,533 of record JAZQDS010000111.1, read on the forward strand.
GAGCAGCTTTATCCCGGCAAGGAATCGGGGCATATCGGCATATTGAATGATTTTTCCCGCGCGATCCGCGAGGGCGGTCCGCTTTTGGCGGAGGGCGCAGAGGGGATATTTGAATTGACCCTGACCAATGCTGCTTATCTTTCTGCCTGGCGGGGCGAGGAGATTGCGATTCCCTTTGATGAGGCGGAATTCGATCGGCTGCTGGAGCAAAAAAAGGCAGCCTCCAAGCCCAAGAGCCATGCGAAATCCGGCGAAAAATCCATTGGGAAATATGAGAAGAAATGGAGCGTTCAATCATGAATAAAGATTTCTTATTAGATACCGAGGCGGCAAAGGTGCTTTATCATCAATATGCGGAAGCGCTGCCCATTATCGATTATCATTGCCATATTCAGCCCAAGGAGATTGCGGAGAATCTGCGCTATGATAACATCGCGCAGGCTTGGCTGGGCGGCGACCATTATAAATGGCGCCAGATGCGGATTTGCGGCATTCCCGAGGAGAAGATTACCGGCAATGCCTCTGATTATGAAAAGTTTTTGGCCTTTGCTTCCATCATGCCGCAGCTTGCGGGCAATCCGATCTATACCTGGTGTCGGCTGGAGCTTTCCCGCTTTTTCGGTATCGAGGAGCCGCTGAATGAGGAATCGGCGCCCCGCATCTGGGAGCAGACCAAGGAGGTTTTGAAAACCTTAACGGTGCGCAAGATCATTGAGAAGGCGGGGGTAGACACCATCTGTACTACCGATGATCCCGCCGACACGCTGGAATATCATCGCATTCTGGCAGCGGATCCAAGCTTTAAAACCCGCGTTTTACCCGCTTTTCGCCCCGATAAGGCAATTGCGATCGAGAAGCCGGATTTTCCCGCTTATATGAAAAAATTGGGCGCACCTGCAAGCTTTGCGGCATTGAAGGAAATCCTTGCCGCGCGGCTGGAGCATTTTATTGCCAACGGCTGCGTTGCAACAGATTGCGGCCTTAATTATGTTCCCTTCCGCGAGGGGAGCGAAGCCGATTGCGAGCGGATCTATCAGGCCGCTTTGGCGGGAAATACTCTCTCCATCGAGGAGATTGAAATTTATCAAACGGCGCTTTTGCGCTTCCTGATGGGCCTTTTTGACGAAAAGGGATTGGTAAGCGAGCTGCATTTCGGCGCTGAGCGCAATATCAATACCAGAATGTTTGAAAAGCTGGGCCCCGATACCGGTTATGATGTTATCGGCGGGCGGGCAGTAGAAAGCCTTTCTAAATTGCTTAATTCGCTGGAGCGGGAGGGCAAGCTGCCCAAAACATTGCTTTATTCTCTGCGCCCCGGTGATAATGCCCAGATCCTTACCGTTTGCGGCGCTTTTGGCGCCGAGGGGATCCGCGGAAAGGTGCAGCAGGGAAGCGCATGGTGGTTTAATGATACTCTGAGAGGAATGCAGCAGCAGATCGGCGATTTTGCCGAGCTTTCCTCGCTGGGCTGCTTTGTTGGTATGCTGACCGACAGCCGCAGCTTCCTTTCCTATACCCGCCATGAATATTTCCGCCGCATCCTTTGCCGTTATGTCGGCCAGCTGGTGGAAAACGATGAATTCCCCGATCTGAAAGCAGCGGGCAAGCTCATCGAGAATGTAAGCTATTACAATGCCAAGGAATTCTTTCAGCTTTAAGATGAAATGAAATTAAAAAGCCGTTGCAGGCATCGCCTGCAACGGCTTCATTTTTTGGATTATTCAGCGTAGTTATAGCCCATTTCAAGAGCTTTGATATTGAGATCCAGAAGATTTGCGCGCTTGGCGGAAACAACCTTTTTCAGGGCATCCGTAATATCATCAAAGCATACCAAACCGGTTTCTTTGATCATCTTACCCATCATAATCATATTGGCAAGGGTAGGAATCTCTGCATCCGCTGCCATCTTGGTGGCGGGGATATAGAAGGCCTTAACATCGCTGCGCTCTACCTTGCGGCCGATCAAGGTGCTATCTACGAAGATAGCGCCGCCCGCAACGGTTGCCTCCTCATATTTATCGAGGGAGGGCAGATTCATGGCGATGAGAACATCGGGCGCGGAAACGATGGGCGAGCCAACAGGATCATCGCTCAGGATGATGCTGCAATTGGCGGTACCGCCGCGCATTTCGGGGCCATAGGAGGGCAGCCAGCTGACTTCCTTATTTTCCAAAAGGCCTTTATAGGCGATAAACTTACCGGCAAACAGAACGCCCTGCCCGCCGAAGCCTGCGATCAGAATTTGAGTTGTCATAAGCTTAGTCCTCCTTTGCCGCGCTGCGGTCTTTATAGACGCCGAGGGGATAATAGGGGATCATCTGCTCCTCTACCCATTCCAACGCCTTGGAGGGGGTCATACCCCAGTTTGTGGGGCAGGAGGAAACAACCTCGATCAGCGAGAAGCCCTTGCCCTCTACCTGATTTTGGAATGCCTTTTTGATCGCCTTTTTGGCGGCTCTTACATTCTTAACATTATTTACGGCTACCCGCTCGATATATTCGGGGCCATCCAGAGTGGAGAGCATTTCGCTTACTTTGATGGGGAAGCCTGCCTTTGTAACATCGCGGCCGTAGGGGGAGGTTTGAGTAACCTGACCGGGCAGGGAGGTGGGGGCCATCTGACCGCCGGTCATACCGTAGATCGCGTTATTTACAAAGATAATGGTGATATTCTCATTACGGGTTGCGGCGTGAACCGTTTCAGCCATACCAATGGAGGCCAAATCGCCATCGCCCTGATAAGTAAAGATTACATTTTCGGGCATTGCGCGCTTCAGGCCGGTAGCAACCGCAGGAGCGCGACCGTGAGCCGCTTCTACCATATCGCAGGTAAAATAATCATAGGCCATAACAGCGCAGCCAACAGGAGCAACGCCGATAGTTTTTCCTTCGATGCCCAATTCATCGATGGCTTCGGCAACCAGGCGATGGATAATGCCGTGGGTGCAGCCGGGGCAATAATGGAAGGGAGCATCGGTCAAAGCCTTGGGTTTTTCAAATACGATCATGCTTATTCACACTCCTTTGCAAGATTTTCGATGCTTTGCAGCACCTGCTCGGGGCTGGGGATCATACCGCCGGTACGGCAGCAGAGTTCCACCGGCTTTTTGCAGGCAGTTGCCAGCTTGATATCTTCAATCATCTGACCCATCGAAAGCTCAACAGAGAGGAAGCCCTTTACCTGATCGGCAGCTTCCGCCAAAACCTTGGTGGGGAAGGGCCAGAGGGTGATGGGGCGGATCAGGCCGACCTTCAGCCCCGCTTTGCGGGCAGCAACAACCGCATTCTTGGAAACGCGGGCGGCAATACCAAAGGCAACAACGCAATATTCCGCATCTTCCATCATGAAGGATTCATACATTACTTCATTTTCTTCGATGGTCTTATAGCGCTCAAAGCGCTCAAAATTAGTTTTTTCCAGCAGCTCGGGATTTAAGTAGAGCGAATTTACAATATTATGCTTCCGCTTGCCTTCGGTGCCGCGGACCGCCCAGGGCTTTTCAACCTCGCGGGCAGGCAGCTCGGGCAGCGCAACAGGCTCCATCATTTGGCCCATTGTGCCATCCGCCAGCAGCATGGTAGGCATCCGATACTGATCAGCCAGATCAAAGGCCTTGATGGTAAGATCCGCCATTTCCTGAACCGATGCGGGCGCCAAAACGATCAGATGATAATCGCCATGGCCGCCGCCCTTGGTAGCCTGGAAATAATCCGATTGGGAGGGCTGAATGCCGCCCAAGCCGGGGCCGCCGCGCTGAACATTAACGATCAGAGCAGGGAGATCTGCGCCTGCAATATAGGAGATCCCCTCCTGCTTGAGGGAAATACCGGGGCTGGAGGAGGAGGTCATAACCCGAAAGCCTGCGCCGGCTACGCCATAGACCATATTGATTGCAGAAACCTCGCTTTCGGCCTGCAGGAAGGTGCCGCCGATTTTGGGCATCCGCTTTGCCATATAGGCTGCGATTTCTGTTTGGGGGGTGATGGGGTAGCCGAAGTAATGGCGGCAGCCTGCCTTGATGGCGGCTTCGGCAATTGCTTCATTACCCTTCATTAATACTTTTTCTGCCATAGCTTTTTACCTCACTTCTCAACGGTGATAACACAATCGGGGCACATGGTTGCGCAGAAGGCGCAGCCGATGCAGCTTGCCTGATCGGTGATGACCGCGGGGGAATGTCCTTTCGCGTTGATTTTATCTTTGGCGATCGCAAGGATCTTTTTGGGGCAGGCGTCTACGCAAAGCCCGCAGCCCTTGCAAAGGTCTTCGTTGAAGGTTACTTTTGCCATTTTATATTCTCCTTTAATCATAATATTTCTTTTGCAATTTCAGCGGAAGCAGCTCCATGCCGGAGAGGGCCTTGCAATGCTCCGCCTCGGCGGCGGTAAAGAGCAGCGGCAGACCGCTCAGCGCCGCAAGCGCTTCGGCCTTTGCCATGCTTTCTTTTATCGCATCGGGGGTGGTTTCCTTGCCGAGATTGGAATTATTAATAATGGCGGTAAAGGGGAGGCTTGCCGCCTGCTCGATCTCCCGCATGATTTCCAAGGCTGATTGGGGATCGGGGGTCAGCGGGCGGAAGAAATTGGCAACAAAACACATTTCGTAATTATTTTCCTCCTTGATCGCAGGCGCATAGCGCCCCAGCGCATAAGCGCCCCGATCATCGCCGCCAACATCCATGATCGCATAAAAATCGCGCTGCTGCACCAAGCTATAAAGCTCCGCCGGCAATGCGGGGAGATCCAGATTGGTATTGGCAAAGGCGGGGGAGATCAGCGGGATGCCCGCAGCCTCCAGCTCCGCTGCGCTGTCTTTGGTACGAAAATAGGGATTCACAATATCCAGATCAGCGATTTTTACCGCCTTTCCTTCGCCCTTGAATTTCAAGGCAAGGTTTACGGCAATATTTGTTTTACCGCTGCCGTAATGGCCGGCAAGAATATAGATGCGCTTATCAGCCATTGCAAACAACTTCGCTCCAGCCATGGGAATCTTCCAGCCGACCCCATTGAATGCCGGTAAGATTATCATAAAGCTTTTGGGTCAGAGGGCCGATCTTATTATCGGAGACGGTATATTCCTTGCCGTTATAGAAAAGATGGCCGATGGGGGAAACAACTGCGGCGGTGCCGGTGCCCCAGGCTTCTTCCAGCTTGCCGCTCTCCAGCGCATCAAAAAGCTCATCAACGGAGAAGAGCCGCTCCTCAACCTCATAGCCCCAATCCTTCAGCAGCTCAACGCAGGATTTGCGGGTAATACCGGGCAAAACAGAGCCGGTAAGGGCGGGGGTAACGATTTTGCCGTCTACCTTGAACATAACGTTCATGGCGCCGACCTCTTCGATGTATTTCCGCTCAACGCCATCCAGCCAGAGTACCTGAGTATAGCCATTGCGCTCGGCACGCTCGCCCGCCCGCAGGGAGGCTGCATAGTTGCCGCCGCATTTGGCATAGCCGGTACCGCCGCGAACGGCGCGAACATCCTGAGATTCAATTGCGATCTTAACAGGATTCAGGCCCTCGGCGTAATAGGCGCCGACAGGGGAACAGATTACGGCGAAAAGCGCATTATTTACTGCATGAACGCCCAGATGGGGATCATTGCCGAAAAGGAAGGGGCGCAGATAGAGCGCGGTACCCTCGGAATGGGGAACCCAATCCTTCTCCAGCTCAACGATGGTTTTCAAAATATCGAGGCAGCCCTCTTCATCCAGCTCGGGCAGGCAAAGCCGCTCGGCAGAATTATTGAGCCGCTTGATGTTTTCCATCGGGCGGAAAAGACGGATGGTATCATCGGCGGCGCGATAGGCCTTCATTCCTTCAAAGATTTCAGCGCCGTAGTGCAGAACGGTGGAGGCGGGATGGATGGGCATCGGGCCAAAGGGAACGATGCGGCCGTTATGCCAGCCCTCCTCGCGGTTGAAATCCATCAGGAACATATGGTCGGTAAAAATTTTGCCGAAGCCCAGCTTGGATTCATCGGCAGGGCGCTCCTTGGGAGCGGTAGTCTTGGTAATGGAAATATCGTATTTCATTTTCTGCTTCTCCTTTATAGTTTGTTACGTTGGATCTTTCCGCTGACTGTTTTGGGCAGGCTTTCGCGGAAAACAACCACACGGGGATATTTATAAGGCGCTGTGCGCTGCTTAACATAATCCTGAATTTCTTTCTTGAGCTCCTCGGAGGGCTCGGTGCCGTTTACCAGAACAATGCTGGCCTTTACGATCTGGCCGCGGACCTCATCGGGCATGGCTGAAACGCCGCATTCCAAAACATAGGGGAGCTCCATAATAACATTTTCGATTTCAAAGGGGCCGATGCGGTAGCCGGAGGATTTGATAACATCATCCACCCTGCCGACATACCAGAAATAGCCATCCTCATCCCGCCAAGCGGTATCGCCGGTATGATAATAGCCATCGTGCCAGGATTCGAGGGTCTTTTCGGTATCCTCGTAATAGCCGACCGAAAGGCCGCAGGGGCTGCCGTTTTTCAGGCTGAAGCAAATCTCGCCCGTTTCGCCAACAGGGACTTCCTTGCCATCGGCATCCAGCAAGCGGATGTCATAAAGGGCGACCGGCTTACCCATGGAGCCCAGCCGCGCTTTGGTTCCTGCCAGATTGGCAAGAGCAACGGTGGTTTCGGTCTGGCCGAAGCCTTCCATAATCTGCAGGCCGGTGGCCTTTTCAAATTGACGGAACACTTCCGGATTAAGGGCTTCGCCGGCGGTAGTCATATGCTCGATGGAGGAAAGATCGAAGCGGGAAAGATCCTGCTTGATCATCATCCGCAGCATAGTAGGCGGCGCGCAGAAGGTGGTAATATGATGCTTGGCAAACATCGGCAGGATAACATCGGCATCAAACCGATCGAAATCATAAACAAACAATGCTGCCTCGCAGAGCCATTGGCCATAGATCTTGCCCCAGGCTGCCTTTGCCCAGCCGGTATCGGAAATGGAAAAATGCAGGCCCTCGGGGTTGACGCAATGCCAATATTTGGCGGTAACCAAATGGCCCAAAGGATATTTATAATTATGCATGGCAATCTTGGGATTGCCGGTAGTACCTGAGGTGAAATACATCAGCATCAGATCATCGCCGCAGGGCGCATCCTCGTTGCGATCAAAGCGGCCGGTAAAGAGGGAATACTCCTCATTGAAATTCCGCCAGCCTTCCCGCTCGCCGTTCACAATCAGCTTATGCTCCAAGGAGGGGCAATGGGGCGCTGCTTTATCCACCTCCGCTGCAACATTATCATCGCAGGTGCAAACAACCATTTTTACGCCTGCTTTATTGATGCGGTATTCCAGATCGTGCTCCTTGAGCTGGTTGGTTGCGGGAATGGCAACCGCACCGATCTTATGCAGCGCCAGCATACAGAACCAGAATTGATAATGCCGCTTCAATACCAGCAAGACCTTATCGCCCTTGCGAATTCCCATCGAGCGGAAATAATTGGCTGTTTGGGAGGAGGCGCGCTTCAAATCCGCGAAGGTGAAGCGGCTTTCGGTACCATCCTTGGCGATATGGAGCATTGCCAGCTTTTCGGGCTGCTCTCTGCCGATGCGGTCCACAACATCAAAGGCGAAATTGAAGCGATTTTCGTTTTTGAAGGAGATTGCCTTTAAAAGGCCGTTTTCATCCTCATCAACAAAGGCATAATCCTGCCATATCCGCTTGCGATCGGGCTGCTTCTTTTTGGGCGCCGCGATGAAATCGCGGGTCTTGCCCGCATGGACCAGCTTGGTAATGGGCTCGCTGGCGGGATTTAAAACGATAGCGTAAAACACGCAATCCTGATTATCGACCGCGATCATACCATGGGGGGTAGAGGAATCGTAATAAATACTATCGCCTTCCCGCAGGATTTCAATATGATCGCCAACCTGCACCTTCAAGGCGCCCTTTACAACGATATCACATTCCTGCCCTTCATGGGTAGTCAGCTCAATATCGGCGTTTTCGGATTGCTCGTTATAATCGGATACAACATAAAGCGGTTCTGCAATTCTGTTTTTAAAGGAGGAGGCCAGATTGTAATAGGTCATTCCATGGGCCTTTTGAATCTCTTGACCTTCGCCCTTGCGAGTAACGGTATAGCCGGCAAGGCGGGGGCCTGTTCCTTCAATGATTTCGGTAACGTCGACATTCAGCGCCAGCGCGCAGCGGTAAAGAAAGGCAAAATTCAGATCCTGCTCGCCTGCCTCACACCGCAGATATTCCTCTTCGCTCACACCGGTTTTGGCCGCCATTTCGGCTTGGCTGAATCCGATGATTTCGCGCAGGGTTTTAATACGCTGCGCCATTTCTTGAATTTTAAATTCAAGACCGGTTGCTTTCATCATAAATTTCAAACTCCTTATTTGCTCCTTTGAGGCAAATCTTAAACGAAAGAATAGCCCGCCTCAAAGACATGATTGCTTTGAGACGAGCTATAATTCTTAAAATTATATCCCGCGGTACCACTCAAATTGCATCTTGCGATGCCACTCGGGCTCCGGAAAATACCTAAGCCTTATGCTTTTACGCAGCAATCACGGGAAGGCTCTACTCAGGCAAAATACCTTTTCTTCCTTCCGGCTCGGAAGCTACAAACACCAAATTCCTCGGAACGGCTTTCACCAACCGCCGCTTCTCTGGCCGCGGAGTTTTTGATGCACTCTTCGTCGTTGCCTTTGATTATATGAGTATATCATATCTTTAAAGAATTTGTCAATAGATAATATATAATTAATATATTATAATTTATTGCGTTGGATTTTTCCGCTGATGGTTTTGGGCAGCTCATCCTTAAATACGATGACCCGCGGATATTTATAAGGAGCGGTATGGCTTTTAACATAGTTTTGGATCTCTTTTTTGAGCTCCTCGCTGGGCTCGGTTCCTTTGGTAAGAACGATGCTGGCCTTTACGACCTGACCGCGGATCTCATCGGGCGCTGCGGAAACGCCGCATTCCAAAACATAGGGCAGCTCCATGATTACGCTTTCGATCTCAAAGGGCCCGATGCGGTAGCCGGAAGATTTGATAACATCATCAATTCTGCCTACATACCAGAAATAGCCATCTTCATCTCTCCAAGCGGTATCGCCGGTATGATAAAGACCATCGTGCCAGGCGTTTGCGGTCTTTTCGGGATCTTGATAATATTCGCGGAAAAGGCCGCAGGGAACAGCTTTATCGGTATGGATAACAATCTCGCCCGTTTCGCCATCGGCAACAGAATTGCCATCGGCATCAACGATATCCACATCGAATTGGGGGGAAGCCTTGCCCATAGAGCCGATTTTGGGGGAGGTACCCGCCAGAGTGGCGATGGCAAGGGTGGTTTCGGTCTGACCGAAGCCTTCCATGATCTCAAGGCCGGTCGCATCCAAAAATTGCTTGAACACCTCAGGGTTCAGCGCTTCGCCGGCGGTGGTCATATGATGGATGGAGGAAAGATCGTATTTGGAAAGATCGCGCTTTACCAGCAACCGCAGCATGGAGGGGGGTGCGCAGAAGGTGGTGATGTTGTATTTCGCAAACATCGGCAGGATTTCATCGGCATCAAAGCGATCGAAATCATAAACGAAAACTGCACCCTCGCAGAGCCATTGGCCATAAAGCTTACCCCAAAGGGATTTGCCCCAGCCGGTATCGGAAATGGTAAGATGCAGGCCATCCCGCTCGCAGCAATGCCAATATTTCGCGGTAACGAAATGACCCAGCGCATAGGTATGCTTATGGGCGGCCATTTTGGGATTGCCGGTAGTACCGGAGGTGAAGAACATCAAAGCGGTTTCATCGCCGGCAGAGGCATCCTCGGTGCGCTCAAATTTGCCCGAGAAGCGGCTGAATTCGGTATTGAAATCATGCCAGCCCTCTTTCGGCTCGCCAACGATGATCTTGGTTTTCATCGAGGGACATTTTTCGGCAGCGGCCGCAGCAATATCGGCGGTATCGCCATCGGAGGTGCAAAGAATTGCGCTGACGCCCGCGGCGGTATAGCGATATTCGAAATCATGTTCCTTGAGCTGATTGGTGGCGGGGATGGCGATGGCGCCCAGCTTATGCAGCGCAACCATGGCAAACCAGAATTGATAATGCCGCTTAAGCACCAGCATTACCCGATCGCCCTTTTTGATGCCCAAAGAAGCAAAATAATTGGCGCATTGATTGGAGGCACGCTTGATATCCTTGAAGGTAAAGCGGCGCTCGTTTTTATGAACATCCAGATGGAGCATTGCCAGCTTATCGGGATATTTATCGGCGATGGCATCAACGATATCAAAGCCGAAATTGAAGGTGTCGGTATTGATAAAATCGATCTTTTTCAGGCAGCCGTTTTTATCCTCTTCGGTTTTGATGAATTTTTCGCAGATCAGATCCTCGGAGGTTTTGGCGGCAACAACGCTCTTGCGAACGCTGGATTCCTTGGTTTCCTCGCCGGGCAAAACAACCGCGCAGAAAACGCAATCCTCGCCATCAACGGCGATCATACCATGGGGAGTAGAGGAATTATAATAGATGCTATCGCCCTCATGGAGGATTTCGGTATGATCTCCGATCTGGACCTTCAGGGAGCCCGAAAGGATCAGATCGAATTCCTGGCCGCTATGCTTGGCAAGATGGATCGGCTTATTTTGCTGAGCGGGGTCATATTCATAGCGAACATAATAAGGCTCCGCGATCTTATCCCGAAACATCGGTGCAAGGTTGCGGATATCAATGCCATCCTCCTTGGCGGTTTCCTGACCCTGACCCTTGCGGGTAACGGTATAGCTGGAAAGACGGGCGGAATGACCCTCCAAAAGCTCGGTCAGCTCCACATTGAAAGCCAGCGCACATTTATGAATGAAGGTAAAGGGAATATCGGCCTCAGCGCGCTCGTAAATCAGGTATTGCTCGCGGCTTACTTCTGTTTTTGCGGCCATTTCTCCGACCGACCAGCCCATAATATCCCGCATCTCCTTGATACGGGCGGCGATCTCCGAAAGTCGAAGCATTGCATTGTTTGTGTTCATGGTTTTTTCTCCTTTACAGTTTTTAAAAAATAACAAGACTCGCCTCAAAGAAACTTTGAGACGAGTCTGAAAAAACAATACTCGCGGTACCACTCAAATTGCATCTTTCGATGCCCCTCGGGCTCTATCAAGCCTTATGCATTCACGCAGCAATCACGGAAGGTGCCTACTCGCTTTCGCTTTGGGGCCTTCAGCTCGGAAGGGATGGGAGATTCTGCAGGCCTTTACCGGGATCACACCACCCCCGGCTCTCTTTGAAATTCCTTGCCGATTCCGTCTTCGTCGTCGCTTTTAAATATTGAATTATAAATGCATTTTAGCACCGCAAAAGCAGTTTGTCAATAGGTTTTTTGAAAAAATTAAATCAGCGATCCTGAATCAGCCGCGCCAATTTTTGCTTGGCATTGCGATAGCGGCGGATGAAGGCAACTCCCTCCCAATAGCGGCGAACGCTCCAGGTACGCTCCGAGAGGGCGGCAAGATTTTCCATGATGAAATTGATCTCTTGCTCATAGGTGCATTCCCAAGAGGAAAGCTGGGCGCCCAAAACCTGATCGGTAGGCGCAAGATGGATGGGATTGAGGGTTGCCTCGGAATGCTCCCACCAATGCTCCCAATCGTAAACGCCCCAATTCATAATTTCCGGAATACCCCAGCGCAGCCGACCGCCGGGAACAATATAGAGGGGCTGCCAGGAGCCGTTGATAATCGGAAAGCCCTCCTCCAAAAGTTCATAGGCCATATGATAATGAGATTCCCAGGCGCAAACAATCGTTTCCTTGGGGACCCGCTCGGCGCCCTTTTTGGGGAAGCCCTCCCAAACAATGGGGGTACGGCCAAGATCCAAAACCATTTGGGCAACGCGGCCGATGAAATCGCTATAAAGCTCATATTCATCTTCAATGCCGTTTTGAGCCATATAATCACGGCAGACGCTGCAATCGTTCCAGGCTTTGATATTGGCTTCATCGCCGCCGATATGGATATACGGCGTTTCGGGGAACATTTCGCAGATTTCAGTTAATAATGCCCGAATACCGTCCATTGCTTTTTCGCTGCCCGCGCAAACGAGGTTTTTTGCGGTAATGACCAGCCCCTCTTCGGTAACCAATTCGGCAGCGCTGCCGCTGATGGTATTAGCAAAAACATCGGGATAATTTTTATTCAGCGAGCCTGCATGACCCGGCGCCTCAAATTCGGGGATCAGGGTAATTCCGCGGTCATTGGCGTAGGCGCGGAATGCCGCGATCTCCTCAAAGGTATAATGCTCCCCTTTGGTGGAAATTTCGGGGAAAACCTTGGAGGGCAGGGAATAGCGCTGATCATCGATAAAATGAAGATGAAGATATTTAACCTTCAGGAAGAAACAAACATCAATATAACGGAAAATTTTATCAGCAGGGTGCCATTCGCGGGAAAGATCCACCATCAGAGAGCGATAGTCCTTATCGGGATAATCTTCCACCAGCGCTTTTTCCGCTGTAAATTGACCGTCCTTTTGATCGATTGCCTGCAAAACAGAAGCAAGGCCATAGAAAAGCCCTTCTTCATCGGAGGCGGAGAGGAGCAAGCCTTCCCTGCTGTCCAGCCGATAGCTTTTGGGGGCAAGGCTTGCATCATAGGCAAGGGTAATGCCGCCTTCTGCCTTTTGAAAAGGGCAGCCAAAAATGCGGCAAAGGCAATCGGCCAATAAATTCAGATGGTGCGCCCAAGGGGCGTGGCGGCTGCTTAATGCCGGAGAAAGGCAGGTAACGCCTTCAAAAATCTCAATTTTTTTAGGGGTAGGAACAATGGTGCTGATCATATTTTAAAACCTCCGATCATCGTTACTTTCATTATACTGAAATGAACCCCAAAAGCAAGCGTTTTTTTTAAAAAAACACCCCTGCATTTTGCAGGGGTGTTGCAGCCTTAAAGGCCCAGCTTTTCGATCGAGATTTCCTTCATTTTGTATTTCAAAATTTTACCGGCGGCATTCATGGGGAATTCCTTGGTAAAGATGAAATAGCGGGGAACCTTATGCATTGCCATATGGGCGGCGCCGAAATCCTTCATTTCGGCCTCATCGGCGGTCTGGCCCTCATGGAGAATGATCCAGGCGCAGCATTCCTCACCATAGCGCTGATCGGGAACACCAACGACCTGAACATCTCTTACCTTGGGATGGGTAAGATAAAATTCCTCAATCTCGCGGGGATAGAGGTTTTCGCCGCCGCGAATTATCATATCCTTAAGACGTCCTGTTACCTTGTAGTAACCGTCGGGCATTCTCATGCATATATCGCCCGAATGGAGCCAACCTTCGGCATCGATCGCCTGGGCAGTTGCTTCGGGCATCTTGTAATAGCCCTTCATAATGTTAAATCCGCGAGCAACAAATTCGCCGCTTTCACCATCGGGAAGCTCGTTGCCTGTTTCGGGATCAATAATCTTACATTCAATACCCGGGAACGCACTGCCGACGGTTTCAACACGATGATCAAGATCCTCGTTTACTTCGCCCATCGTACATCCGGGCGAAGCCTCGGTCTGGCCGTAAACCGAAATGATTTCTTTCATATTCATTTCCTCGGCCGCGCGGCGCATCAGATCGGCGGGACAGTTGGCGCCCGCCATAATGCCCGTTCGCACGTAGGAAAAGTCGGTCTTGGCAAAATCGGGATGATTGAACATGGCGATAAACATGGTCGGAACACCGTTAAAGCAGGTAATATGCTCATCGTTAACACACGCCAAGGAAGACTTGGGCGAGAAATACGGAATGGGACACAGCGTTCCGCCGTGGGTCATGGTCGAGGTCATCGAAAGCACCATACCGAAACAGTGGAACATCGGCACCTGAATCATCATACGGTCGGCCGTTGAAAGATCCATACGGTCGCCGATGGTTTTGCCGTTGTTGACAATGTTG
>JAZQDS010000112.1:0-10259 GCA_045546895.1 Eubacteriales bacterium
TGCCTCTTTCGGAAGGGATGCAAAGGGAGCTGATCCCCTACGGCTGCGCCAAGCTCCGAATGACAGAGCTGCCGCGCATCCTCAAAGAATCCTGATATCGCGCCGCATTTTCTCAGGCTCCACCATTAAAAAGGCTTGGTCGATCGACCAAGCCTTTTCTTATTTATAATGCCAATAGCTCCTCAAAATTATATATATAATAATCGGCAACCGCCTTGATTTCCTCCTCATATTCCGCCGAGGATTCATCATAAACGCCGCAAACCTGCATCCCCGCCGATTTTGCGACCGTATCGGCATTGAGATTATCATCCAGAAATAAAACCTCTCCGACCTCGCAGCCCATACGCTTTGCGGCTCTGATGTATATTTCGGGATCCGCTTTGGTGGTTTCAAAATCCTCGCAGGACCAAATATGATCAAAAAGCTCCCAAAGCCCCAGCCGCTTTAGGCAGGCATCCAAGGTAAGATGCGGGCTGGCCGTTAAAACATTCAGCCGCGCGCCCCGCGCCTTCAGCTCCTTTAATACCGCTGCAACATTCTCCTTGGCGGGAATACGATAAACATAAGCCTCCAGCATATATTCCTTCATCAGGCCGATCAGCTCATCCTTTTGCATCTTGAGCCCCAGCTCATTGATATAATAATTCGCTGTACCATTAAGCCCCAGCGGCGTAATGATCTTGGTGATTTCGGGACCGTAAACAATCTGATGATCATCCAAAATTTTAAGCATACTTGAAACATATACCGGCATGGAATCGACCAGAGTTCCGTCAAAATCAAATAAATAATACTTTTTCATTGTTTTTCACACTCCGCTCTCAATCATAACATATTTTCCTCTAAATGTAAACCAGCTTTTCTACCAAAAGCATTGACAAGTTTTCCTTTCTGTTTTATAATAACATATGTTATATATCGTTTGTTATATAAAAGGGGGGATTTCTCATGGCGCCAAAATCCAAGGTAACAAAAGAAGAAATTATTCAGGCGGCGGTTGCGATTGTTCGCCGCGAGGGAGCGCAGAACCTCAATGCGCGGTTGCTTGCCAAGGAGCTTGGCTGCTCTACCCAGCCGATTTTTTCCAATTTTACATCAATGGAAGAGCTGCGGGCGGCGGTCATTGCGCAGGCAGCGCTTTTAAGCGACCAATATCGGCAGCAGGAAACCGCGCGCGGAGAATTCCCTGCTTATAAAGCCGGCGGAATGGCTTATATCCGCTTTGCAAGAGAGGAACGAGAATTATTCAAGCTCTTATATATGCGCGATCGCGCAAGCGAGGCGATTCCGGAGGAAACGGCGGAAGGGGCTCAAATGGAGGCGCTGGTCCGGCAAAATACCGGATTGAGCGGCGAGGCAATGAAGCTTTTTCATCTGGAGATGTGGGCATTCGTACATGGCATCGCCTCGATGACAGCGACCGGCTTTTTGGAGCTGGATGGAGCGCTGATCAGCAAGATGCTTACCGACTGCTATCAAGGGCTTCGCAAGCAATACGGAATGGAGTAATCAACCATGGAAGCAATTAAAATCGAAGGTTTAACCAAAAAATACAAAGATACCCTTGCGGTAGACGGGCTAACCCTATCCATTGAGCAAGGGGAGCTTTTTGCGCTGCTGGGGGTCAACGGCGCAGGCAAAACAACCACCATCAAAATGCTTTGCTGCCTTACGCAGCCTACCGAAGGGGAGGCTTATTTGAATGGGCATAGCATCCGCGCAGATGCGGCGGCGGTAAAATCGATCCTCGCGCTCTCCCCGCAGGAGACCGCCATTGCCCCCGCGCTTACCGCGCGGGAAAATCTCGATTTGATCTGCGGCATTTCCGGCATTCCCAAGGCAAAGCGAGCGGAAAAGATCGCCGCGCTGGCGGCGCAGCTGGGGCTGGAGGAAGTTTTAGATAAAAAAGCGGGCAAATTATCGGGCGGCTGGCAGCGCCGATTAAGCATCGCCATGGCGCTGATCATCGAGCCGCAAATCCTCTTTTTGGATGAGCCGACCCTCGGCTTGGATGTAATAGCACGCAGCGAACTTTGGGATCTGATCCGCGGGCTGAAAGGAAAGATTACTATTATTCTTACAACCCATTATATGGAAGAGGCGGAGGCGCTTTCCGATCGGATCGGCATTATGAAGGCGGGAAAGCTTTTGATCTGCGATACCGCCGAGCAAATCAAGGCGGCAGCAGGGGCCGATCAATTTGAGCAGGCCTTTATCCAAATTGTTCGGGGGGTGAGCCAATGAAGATGCTTGCGCTGGCATCCCGAAATGCCAAAGAAATTTTAAGAGATCCCTTAAATTTAGCCTTTGGGCTGGGCTTTCCGCTGGTTTTAATTTTTATGCTCAGCGCCATTCAGGCCAATATCCCCGTTGCGCTTTTTGAAATTCAGCAGCTGGCGCCCGGAATTGCGGTTTTCGGCCTTTCCTTTATGACCCTCTTTTCGGCAACGGTCATCGCCAAGGATCGCAGCAGCTCCTTGCTGCGGCGGCTTTATACCTCCGCCCTTTCTCCTTTGGATTTTATCCTTGCCTATATCCTGCCGATGCTGCCGATTGCAATGGCCCAATCCGGCATTTGCTATCTTGCGGCGCTGATATTGGGGCTACCCATGCGGCTGAATCTCCTTTTTGCGCTGCTTTTGCTGCTGCCTGTTTTCCTTTTATATATCGCTTTGGGGCTGCTCTTCGGCAGCATCCTGAATGAAAAGCAGGTCGGCGGCCTTTGCGGTGCCCTGCTTACCAATCTTTCTGCTTGGCTTTCCGGAATTTGGTTTGATCTTGAGCTGATGGGCGGCGCCTTCCGAAAAATCGCCCAAGCCCTGCCTTTCTACCATGCGGTTGAGCTGGGGCGGGCAGCCCTTGCGGGAAACTACGGCGATATCCTTCCCCATCTTCTTTGGGTAGCGGGCTATGCTGCCCTTGCCCTCGGCGCCGCAGTTTTCCTCTTTTTACGCCAAATGAAAAAGGCTTGATCCTCGATCAAGCCTTTTTATTTCGCGCCGCTTTGATCTATTCCAAAAGCTTTTTCATGCGTCATCCTCGCTTAACAACAGTAACATTAGTACACAAAATACACGGATACTGTCAATTTCTTTTTTCAAATGTTTCACCAATCCATTTGCATTTTCCCCTTCGATGGCTTATAATACATTTTGAGGTGAAAATGGTGGAAATTCAATCTGTTTTTAATCAAATCGAGCAATTGACCGATCGTTATTATGATATCTGGGAGGCGCTTTGCAATCTTGATAGCCCTACCGCTAATAAAGAAAGCGTTGATAAAGCGGGAAATTATTGCATTGCGCTGGCCCAAAAGCAAGGCTGGGAGGTTGAGGTAATGGAGCATCCCTCGGCAGGAAATGCCATCTGCATTACCGCCAATCCCGAGGCCAAGGCAGCGCCTGTTGTTTTTTCGGGCCATATCGATACCGTCCATCCCATCGGCTTATTCGGCACGCCCGCTGCCCATCGGGATGAGGCCCGCCTCTACGGCCCCGGCGCGATGGATTGCAAGGGCGGCGTTGTTGGCTGCTTTTTGGCAATGGAAGCTCTTTCCAAGGCAGGCTTTCGGGCGCGCCCCATCAAGCTGGTGATTCAAACAGACGAGGAAACCGGCAGCAAAAACAGCAATAAGGCTACCATCGCTTTTATGATCGAAAAATCCAAGGATGCCGTTGCCTTTCTCAATACCGAGGGGCATAAGCCCCATACCGCCGTTATTGCCCGCAAGGGCATCCTGCGCTATCGGCTTACCGTTACCGGAAAGGCGGTTCATTCGGCGCTTTGCTATGAGGGTGCCAATGCCATTACCGAAGCGGCCCATAAAATCATCGCGCTGGAAGCGCTCAAGGATCGCGCAGGGCTTACCTGCAATTGCGGAACCATCGAGGGCGGAACGGTAGCCAATACAGTAGCGGAGCAATGCAGCTTTACCGTTGATTTCCGCTTTGCCGATCAAGCCCAATATGAGGCTGCAATTGCGCTGATCCAAAAGGTCGCCGCGGAATCGGTTATCGAAGGCTGCAGCTGTCAAGTTGAAAAGATCAGCGATCGGCCCGCCATGCCCAAAACCGAAAAAAATCTTCAGCTCTTGGATCAGGTAAATGCTATCTATTCAAAATGCGGCCTGCCTCAATTGGCCCCTCGCTTCAATCACGGCGGTTCCGATGCCGCTTATACCACCTGCGCCGATATCCCTACCTTGGATTGCCTCGGCGTTACCGGCTGGAACATTCATTCTGTTCGGGAATATGCGGATCTTTCCTCCTTGGCAGAATGTGCCAAGCGCCTCGCAAGCGTTGCCTTCTATATTGAATAAAAAGAAACGGGCTTTGTTTCTCAAGAGAAACAAAGCCCGTTTTTATTTATGGGAGAACCGAAATCCGCTTGGCTGATTTTGGGGAATATAAGCTTCATTTTAGCCCTCCTGCTGATAAAGCTTGGCAAGCCCGCCCTCCGAGGTTTCGCGATAAAGATGGGAAAGATCCTTTCCGGTTTGATACATCGTTTCAACAACAACATCAAAGGAAACCTTTCGGCTGGCAAAGAGAAAATTGGCAAGGCTCAAAGCATTAATGGCGCGCATGGCCGCCACCGCATTCCTCTCAATACAAGGGATCTGAACCAGCCCGCAAACAGGATCGCAGGTTAGCCCAAGATGATGCTCCATCGCCACCTCCGCAGCGTATTCGATCTGATCGATCCCCATTTCAAAAAGCTCGCATAAGGCTGCCGCCGCCATACTGCATGCGGTGCCAATCTCAGCCTGACATCCGCATTCTGCGCCGCTGATGGAAGCATTGGTTGCAACAAGATTGCCGATCAGCCCCGCCACTGCCAAGGCTCTCAAAACATCATGATCGGAAAAATGATTTTTTTCCTGCATATATTTCAATACCGCAGGCAAAACCCCGCAGGAGCCGCAGGTGGGCGCGGTAACAATCCGCCCGCAATCCGCATTTTGCTCGCTGACCGCAAAGGCATAGGCGCAAACCATTCGGTTTTCGCGGGTCTGAGGGCTTTCATCAATATGCTTTTGATTGAATAAAAATTGCGCCTTGCGCTCTACTGCAAGCCCGCCGGGTAAAATCCCCGATTTGCTCAAGCCTTCATTTACGGCATTTTGCATCGTTTGCCAAACATCCAAAAGGAAGCCCTTGATCGCCTCCCCTTCCCGCTCAAAAACATAATCCGAAAGCCGCATATTATGTGCCTTGCAATAGGCGGCAATTTCCTCAAAACTACCCTCGGCATAGATTTCCTGCTCCGCGCAAGGCTGCTCGTCATCGCTGCGGATTTCTCCACCGCCGATGCTGTAAAACCGTTGCCTTGCAATCTCGCCATGATTCTGATAAGCAATAAATTCTACCGTATTAGGATGAACAGGAGTAGCGGCTTCTTCATCATAAATAATCTGATGCTCCACCATCGCCAGAATTTCGGCAATCGCCCGCTCGGTGCCATGCCCCTTTCCTGTTTTGGCAAGGGAGCCATAAAGGATCGCATCGATCCGATCGGCCTCTTGATGCGCCTGCAAAAAGCGCGCGGCCGCAAAGGCAGGCCCCATGGTATGGGAGCTTGAGGGGCCGATTCCGATTTTATAAATGTTTCTAATTGTTTTCATAACATCCCGTCTTTCTGTTTTTCTGTTTTTATTATACTCCCTACCCTACCCCCTTTGCAAGAAAATATTATTGCATAATTCTTTTTATTATGATATAATATTTTTCAAAGAAATCAGATCAAAAAGGAGCGCATGATGAAAACCGAGATTTCGCAAAATGAATCCCATATTCGGATCGAGCTTATTGATAATAACATTCGTGCCTCGGTTGCCGAAGGGCGAATGGAAACCCTCTATCTCAACGGCGCGCCTCTCCCCGCGCTGGCGATATGCGGCATCCATACCGCGCCCGAATACCGCAGGAAAGGCTTGGTAAGGCAATCGATGGACCGGCTTTTTGAATATGCCGATGCGCATCAGCTGCCGATCAGCCTGCTCCATCCTTTTTCCGATTCCTATTATCGGAAGTTTGGCTATGAGCGGATCGCCGATCATCGCATCCTCTCTTGCCCGATGGGGGCGCTGGAGGGCTTTGAGCGCTGCTCCGATTTCGTTTGCCTAAAAGATCGCCGCCGCGCGGAGGAATTGGCGGCAGTTTTCAATACCTTCGCTGCTGCCCGCAACGCAATGTTCCAAAGGGCAGCCGATTGCGGCCATTTCTTTGCCAAGGGCAGGAAATGCTATCTTCATTGCGATGAAAGCGGCAAGGCGGATGCCTATCTCAGCCTTTCGATCGAAAAGCATTTTTTTGTTAATAATATGGTCGATACCTGCCTGCATATCCATGAATTTGCCTTTACTACCCCCGATGCTTTGAAAGCCATCCTCGGCTTTATCCGAATGTTTGAGGGAGAAACCGAGCGAATCAGCTTTGAAAATATTGCTATGGCGCCCGAAATCGAGCAGGTCTTTTGCCGCTATACCGAAGCGGAAATTCGGATCGTTCCCGATCTGATGGCCCGAATTCATCAGCCCGCGGCAGTCCTTAAAGCAATGCAATATCCGCAGCGGGCGGGAAAATTCACCCTCTGTATGGAGGATGAGATTTTAGAGGTGCGCTATGCAGAAGGCAATGCCGAGGTCCGCTCGCTGCCTGCCGATGCGGAATGGGATCTCCGCTGCGATCGGCCTGCGCTGGCAAGGCTGCTTTTCGCCAACGATACTTTCTCCCCTGCCGAGGCTGCTTATTTGCCGGGCGTCACCCTGCGCGGCAGCTGCGAGGATTTCTTTGCGGCCTTTCCCCATCGACCCTGCGGTCTTTTCGAACATTTTTAAGGAGGAACTATGGATCTTATTTTCTCGATTGATAAAACAATTCCCGCCGCCGATTTTGATGCAAGCGGCAATTTGCTCCCCGCCGCAACTCTGCGTATTTTTCAGGAAGCAGCCGAGCTTCATGGCGAGCAAATGGGCGTTGGCTTTGATGCCATGCTGGCGAAAAACCTGCTTTGGGTTGTTGCCCAAACGCGCTATGAAATTCTTCAAATGCCTCATCCCGATCAGCAGATGAAAATAACAACCTGGCCGCTGGCCGCCAATCGGCTGGGCTTCGAGCGCTGCTATACCCTTTGCGATCAGCAGGGAAACCTTATGATTAAGGGTACCTCCTCTTGGGTAGTGATCGATACCATTAATCGAAAGCTCTGCCTGCGACCCGATCTTTATCCGCCCGGTGAATATTGCACCGAAAAGCCCTTTTCGGATCGTGCCCGCCGTATCCCTGATTTTGAGGCCGAGGCGCCCGCCGCCGTTATTATCCCCGATCAGCGCCATATTGACCATAACGGCCATGTGAACAATACCCATTATCCTACCTTCGCGCAGCAGGCGCTGGGCAGCTGCGCGAAGCAGCTGAAATTCGCGCAGATCGATTATTTTCATGAGGTGCTTTGCAATCAGCCTCTGAATCTTTACGCCCAATGGTCGGGCAATACCGCCATTGTTAAAGGTGAAGATGATAGCGGGCTTCGAATGTTTGGTTGCCAATTTATTTATGAATGATTAAAACCCGATGCTTAAAGCATCGGGTTTTCTAATATTTTCAAAAGCACATCCGGATTTTCATCGGAATATTCAATCTCCGCCGAGAATTGCCGCGCCAGCTCCGCTTGATCCTCAAAATCAAAACACCCGCAGCGCGCCCATTGCTCCGCTCCCAGCCAAAGCAACATCCGATACCCCAGCGCCGCAAAGGCCGCGCGGGCGCGGGCGCTTTCTTCATCGAGCGCCTTTGCAAAATGCCGATAGATCAAATAAACGGTAAATTGCTCATATTCCGCCTCCCGATCACGCATAGCCTGCTCAAAGGCTTCCGGCGCAAGAGTTGCCTGCTTCAATCGCTCCAGCCGTTCGCCCCAGCTGCGCTCCAGCCGCTCCAGCTCCAAAAACCGCTCGGCCCAAAATCGAAAATCGCCGCGTAGCTGCGCGCCGCAGGCTTGCAGCATTTTTTCAATCCGCGCCCCGATCGGAAATCGCCGATCCTGCAAGATAGCCAAAATTTCATCCCGTTTCCGCAAAATGGGATCCGCGCTCGGAGCAGAGCCCAATAGGCGCATCGGCTGCTCTTGACCCAAAATCAGCCGCGCCGCCGCTTCGCAGCAAAGCCCAAGCCCCCATTCCTCCCGATCGCTCAGCGCATTACAAAATCGAGGATGAGCAGCGCAGATCTCGCATAAGTAATCCTCGCCCCCCGCCAAAATCAGATCACATAAATTTTGATCATTTAAAAAGGGGCAGCGCTCCGCCTCGTCTAATATAAAATGGGGCGTTTCCTCCCGCAAGATATTCTCTTTCAGCCGCGCGCCCAGCGGATCGGGCATCGTATCATATTTTTGCAGAGTTTCTCCATCGATATCAATTTCCCAGCCGATGCAGCAATTATGGCCGCATTCCGAAGCGATGCAGCGAAAAGCGCCATAATAATTCGGAACCACTTTCATCTCTCATTTTCCTTTTTCTTTTTTTATTATTATATGCGAGATTGGGATAAAAGGCAAGCCACCCGCTCATAATAATCCCATAAAACCTAAATGAGGTGAATTATGGCAAAAAAAATCGGGCGGTATGCATTCCGCTTTGAAAAAGAAATCTATATCAAAGGTTGGGGTAATATCGTAGGCAGCAAAGAGGCTGCAGGTCCGCTGGGTACCCTCTTCGATCAGATCGAGCCCGATCTCTATTGCGGCCAAAAAACTATGGAGCAAGCAGAGGTCTATTTACAGCAGCAAGCCCTCTCCCGCGCCCTCAAGCGCGCATCGGTTCAGCGAGAGGCGCTGGATCTTGCAGGCGGGGGTGATCTTTTAAATCAATGCATCGGCTCCGCCTATAGCTTTCGGGATAGCAATGTTCCCTATATCGGTCTCTATGGTGCCTGCTCTACCATGGCGCTCTCCACCCTCGTTTCCGCCCTCTCCATCGAGGCAGGGGTTGCAGAGCTGACCGCCGCCTTTACCTCCTCCCATTTCGGCACCGCCGAGCGGCAATTCCGCTTCCCGCTGGAATACGGCGGACAGCGAACCCCCGCCGCCCAGCATACCGTTACTGCCTCCGGCGCAGTCATTCTCGCCCATCAATCCGGAAGCATTCGCCTATGGGGCGGCGCCTTCGGCAGTATTCAGGATAAGGGCGTTACCGATATTAATAATATGGGCGGCGCTATGGCTCCTGCCGCTTTGAAATTGATCTTGGATTACCTTTCCGAGACCCAAACCAAGCCCGCCGATTATGATCGGATCCTTACCGGCGATCTCGGCGCTATCGGAGGTGAAATCGTTACCGATTTAGCGCAAAAACACGGTGTAAATTTACACCATCAGTATGATGATTGCGGCTTAATGATCTATGATCGCGCTCGTCAGGATATGCACGCAGGCGGAAGCGGCTGCGGATGCAGCGCTGCAGTGCTTACCGCCTATGTTTTGCCAAAATTGGCATCGGGCGAATGGAAAAATGTTTTGTTTTTATCAACAGGCGCATTAATGAGTCCCCTTTCTGTTATGCAAGGGGAATCCATTCCCGCCATTGCTCATTTAATCCATTTAAAAGGGGGAGCGAAATGAACATCATTTTGTCGCTGCTGAAAGCGTTTTTAGTGGGTGGATTGCTTTGCGCCATTGCCCAGATCCTGATCGATAAAACCAATTGGACACCTGCGCGTATTGTTGTTTTATATGTTATTGGCGGTGTTGCGCTGACCGCCCTTGGTATTTATGATCATATTGTTTCCTTTGGCGGCGCGGGGGCAACCGTTCCGCTTACAGGCTTTGGATATTCCCTTGCCAAAGGGGTGCAGCAGGCGGTCGACCGCTATGGCCTTTTAGGCATTTTTATCGGCGGGCTGCAATCCACAGCAGGCGGGATCGCCGCAGCCATCAGTTTCGGGCTTTTAGCCGCATGCTTCTTCAAGCCGCGCGATAAATAAAACTGATTGACCCATGCCCCATCGCTGATCGATTCATTTCTTTCTTCATCGATAAATCCATCGCGCAAGGCGCTCGGCATTTCTCGTGTTGCGGCAGCCGTTGACCTGCTCGCTTCTTCTGCCAAAGGGCAGCGCTTCGCAGCCGCGACCACCAACTTCGCCACGCTCAGTTGGTGAGCAACCAATTTTTAATGAATAGCACCAAGTATGAGTCCCTGAAGGCGCACCAAAAAAAATTGACCACCCTAAGAGTCATACTCTAAAGGACAGTAA